>NZ_JBFBAV010000103.1:0-1119 GCF_040689505.1 Streptomyces sp. NPDC051211 | reverse complement strand
ACACCGGCACCCCCATCCTCAACCCCGGCGAATCCGCGATCCTCGCCGTCGGCGCGATCAAGCTCCAGCCCTGGGTCCACAAGGGCAAGGTCAAACCCCGCCAGGTCACCACCCTCGCCCTCTCCTTCGACCACCGCCTCATCGACGGCGAACTCGGCTCCACATTCCTCGCCGACATCGCAGCCGTCCTGGAGAACCCCAAACGCCTCATCACCTGGGCGTAAAACCGCCACGAAACGCCTACACGACTACACGACTACCGTCGCCTATTCATCAGGTGTCGTAGAGTGCGTATGCTGGCTCCATGGCGAAGAAGACCACCACTGCCGAAGCCGGTCAGCGCGTGGACCCGCGGGTCCGCCGCACCAGGGCCCTCCTGCGTTCCGCGGCGCTCGAACTCGCCGCGGAACGCGACGTGGAGTCGCTGACGATCGCGGACATCGCGGAGCGCGCCACAGTGAACCGCGCCACCGTCTACCAGCACTACAAAGACCGCGACGCGCTGCTTCTGGACGCCATGGAGGAGGAGATCGGCCGGCTCGCGCACGCGGCGGCACGCTGTCCGCTGACCCAGCCCGCCGGCCGGACTCCGGCGGAGCTCGTCGAGCTGTTCCGCCATGTCGAGGCCAACGCCACGCTGTACCAACGGATGCTGGGTCCGGGCGGTGCCGCGCGCTTCATCAACGAACTGCGCGGACTGCTGGCCCAGGAGGTCGAGGCACAGCTCCGCGACCAGAACGGCGAGAAGACGGACGACCCGGCCACGCAGGCGCTCGTGCAGCTGCGCACGCACTACCTGGCCGGGGCGTTCGTCGGGGTCTTCACCCAGTGGGTGTCGGCCCCCGTGCGGCCCACCGCCGCTCAGGCCGCCCAGGAAGTGTGGGCGCTGCTGCGCGTCTCGTCGAAGACGACCACCGGCGGCGCCTCGGCGTAGAACCGGTTGAGGGCCGAGACCACCGCCTTCAGCGAGGCCCAGGCCAGGTCGCCGTCGATGCCGATGCCCCACAGGACGCGGCCGTCGATGGCGCACTCGATGTACGAGGCGGCTTGCGCGGAGGCGCCTTCGCTCATGGTGTGTTCGGTGTAGTCCAGCAGGCGGGCGTCGATGCCGATGCCGGC
>NZ_JBFBAV010000102.1:0-1139 GCF_040689505.1 Streptomyces sp. NPDC051211 | reverse complement strand
CTAGTCTTCTGAGTCATGAATTCTGTTCAGATGTGTAGGCTTGCTCCATGGCACGAATGGGGCGACCGAAGGCCGAGTTGACGCTGTCGGACGAGGAACGGGCCGCGCTCGAGAGGTGGGTGCGGCGTCGTTCCACGCCGCAGGCGTGGGCTCTGCGGTGTCGGATCATCCTGGCTTGCGCCGAGGGTGCCTCGAACAAGGACGTCGCGGCCCAACTTGGATCCACACCTCATGCGGTGGGCCGCTGGCGGGCCCGGTTCGTGCAGTACCGGATCGCCGGCCTGGGTGACATGCCGCGTCCCGGTGGGCCCAGGACGGTGACGGACGAGCAGGTCGCCGCGGTGGTCACCAGGACACTGGAAACCACTCCGAAGAACGCCACACACTGGTCGACGCGTTCGATGGCGAAGGAGATGGGCCTGTCGCAGTCGTCGGTGTCACGGATCTGGCGGGCATTCGGACTGCAGCCGCACCGCTCGGAGACCTTCAAGCTGTCGACCGATCCGTACTTCGTCGACAAGGTCCACGATGTCGTGGGTCTCTACCTGGACCCGCCCGAGCGGGCCTTGGTGTTCTGCGTGGATGAGAAGTCGCAGATCCAGGCCCTGGACAGGTCCCAGCCCGTGCTGCCGATGATGCCCGGCGTTCCCGAGCGGGCCACCCACGACTACGTCCGCGCCGGCACCACCACACTGTTCGCCGCCCTCGAGGTCGCCACCGGCAAAGTCATCGGCTCCCTGCACCGCCGGCATCGCGCCGAGGAGTTCAAGAAGTTCCTGCTCAAGCTCGACAAGGAAGTGCCCGCCGGCCTGGACGTCCACCTCGTGCTGGACAACTACGCCACCCACAAGACGCCCGCCGTCAAGAAGTGGCTGCTGGCCCACCCCCGCTTCCACCTGCACTTCACCCCGACTGGCTCCTCCTGGCTCAACCTCGTCGAGCGGTGGTTCGCCGAACTCACCAACAAGCAGATACGGCGAGGCGTCCACAAGTCCGTCCAGGCCCTCGAGAAGGACATCCGCAACTGGATCGCCGCCTGGAACACCGACCCGAAGCCCTACGTCTGGACCAAGACCGCCGACGAGATCCTCGAACGCCTCGCCTCATATCTGAACAGAATTCCTGACTCAGAAGACTAG
>NZ_JBFBAV010000101.1:0-1263 GCF_040689505.1 Streptomyces sp. NPDC051211 | reverse complement strand
CCTCGGCGGGCGCGGAGGCGAACAGGTTGTCGCTGCGCAGGCCGTAGGAGACGTGGTCCAGCCAGCCAGAGCGGTCGTACGCACGGGCGGTGGAACCACCCGCGATCTTGTAGTTGGATCCGTAGTGGTTGACCTCCTTCTGGTACCAGTACGTCATCGCATTGCCGCGCGGGTCCACGACGTAGTCGAGGTTCCAGCGGTAGGCCTGGTTGCAGACCGCGTCCGCGAAGGTCGCGGTGTAGCAGGGCTCACCGGGGTGGTTCGCGTAGACCGGAACGTTCCAGGTGGAGTTGGTGACGGGCTTGCCCGCCGCCCAGCCGTTCAGCTTGTTCAGACCGAAGTAGAACTGGATGCCGTGCGGGTTGGTGAACCGCCAGTGCTCACCCTCCTTGTCACCGTTGTCCGCACCCGACAGCAGCTCCAGACGGGAGCCGTCGTCCTTCGCCGGACGCCACTTCTTCGTCGCGTCGTCCAGAACCAGAGGCGTCGAGCCGCCGTTCAGGGACATGGTGACCATCGGAGCGCCGTGGCAGAGGTCGCCGGTGTCGTCCTTCGGGTTGTTGAACCCGGAGCCGGCACGCTTGTCCTGGCTGCAAGGGACAAAACCCCGCTCGATGTAGTTCGAGGCCAGGTCCCAGCCGTCACCCACCCAAGAGGTCTGCTGAGCAGAGGCGTTGGTGCGGCCGTCGATGTTCGCGCTGGAGTAACCCAGCGACAGCGACGGGCTCGGACCACCCAGGGAAGCGGGGATGTCGATCGGGTAGGACCAGGAGAAGTCACCGGCGGAGCCGCCGGCCTGCCAGGAACCCGAGGCACTCAGGCTGGTGGCCTTGTAGGTGCCGTTCGCACCGGACGCGCCGGGGGAGGCGGCCAGCGTCATTGTGCCGGCCGAGGCCGGGGCTGCGGCCGGGGCCGCAGCGAGGGCGTTGGGGCTCAGGAATGCCGTGCCCGCCGGCTTCGGGGCCGGGGCGGGCCTGGCCGGGGCCTCGAACGTGGCGACCAGCTTGCCGGTCTCCGGGTTGTTCTTCGTGGTGACCGGGACACTGCCCTGACACTCCGGACGCTTCGGCGTCGTGAGCGCACAGGTCGGGATCGCGGTGAACTGCAGCCGGGAGCCCCAGCTGCCGCCGTACGCGTTCTTGAACGCGGCGTAGTCCAGCTCCACCGAAACCGGAGCCGAAGTCTTACCCGCATCCGTGCGGTTGACGTTCAGGAGAAGGCTGCCCGCGCGGCCGACGCGCTTTGCGGCCGCCTGGTCCAGCA
>NZ_JBFBAV010000100.1:0-1740 GCF_040689505.1 Streptomyces sp. NPDC051211 | reverse complement strand
AGCGGCGGCTGCCGCCCGACCAGCCGCCCTTCGGGCGGACAGCTCCACTTCCCCGAAGCCAGACCCGGGCAGCAGCCCCAAACGACCAGGCGCACCGGATCGCTACGCGCTTCTCCCGGCATAGCGTCCCCGGACCGCCTGTGGCCGGACAGACGATCACTACGCACTCCGCTGCCGGAGGGGCGAGAGACTGCCAGCGGCTGGACAGAGGAGCCCGGGAAACCTCGTCATCTACGGGCCGCGTGGCCGACATGGCGCAACAGGCCGTGGACGCCGACCGCCAACGCACACCAGAACGGGAAACGCGGCACCCACGACACGGAGCACACCAGGCCGTTCCCCCGGGACCGTCACCGACAGCCGCCGAGACGCCCGCCTGACGATCCGGCTTCCCCTCAATCGCGGACAGAACCTGACCGCAAGCCTTCCTACGGTGAAGCCATGGACAACACACAGACGTATCTCGTGACCGGAGCCACCGGCAGTGTGGGTCGGCACGTCGTTCGGGAACTGCAGGAGCGTGGTCATGCGGTTCGTGCGCTGACGCGGGATCCCTCCACGGCGGGGCTGCCGGCAGGCGTGGAGGTCGTACGGGGTGACCTCACCGACCCCAAGGGCCTCGGCCCCGCCTTGGACGGCGTTGTCGGCCTGAACCTGATCACGTTCACCGGTGGTGGGTACGAACCGCTGGAAACGGGGCCGGACATCGTCGAGTTGGCACGGAAAGCAGGGGTGAAGCGGGTCTGCGTGCTGCACGGCGGTGGTCCGACGCCGCTCGAGGATGCGGTCAGGGGCAGCGGTCTGGGCTGGACCGTGGTGCGACCGGTGGAGTTCATGGCGAATGCGCTGGAGTGGGCGGATTCCATCCGCGCCGAGGGCACCGTGCGCGCCGCGTTCGTCGATGGCCTCAGCGCCATGGTCCACGAGGCCGACATCGGCGCGGTCATCGCCACCGCCCTAGCCGAGGACGGTCACAGTGGCCAGGACTACCTGCTCACCGGCCCCCAGGCGCTGACCGTGCGCGACAAGGTGGCGGCAATCGCGGCCGCCACCGGTCGTGAGATCCGTCTGGTGGAACTCTCGGAGGAGGAGGCCGCGGCGCGATATCGGGCAGACGGTCTGGACGAAGGGACGATCGCCTGGATGATCGACATCTTCAAGAACACACCCCCGGAGGGTCGGACGGTGATCGACACGGTGGAGCGCGTCACCGGCCGCCCCGCCCGTCCCTTCACCCGATGGGCCACCGAAAACGCACACGCCTTCACGCCCTGAGTGCCGTCGCCCCGTCCGTCACCCACCTGACGGCAGAAGCGCGTAGCTATCCCCGGTGCCTCGTCCCGGCCGCCGCGGCCGGTCGCGCGACGACCTGCCTCTTACTGCATGCCGCCACCCTTTCGAGGGGGGTCTAAGTGGTCTTGGCAGCCGAATGGCGGGGAGGCGGAAGTCAGAGCCGGTCAGTTGACCGCCTGGGCCCCGGACTCGGCCCATCTCGCCCGAATTGCCCTCATGTGCCTGCCTTTTGGTGACCCCAGACGGCTGGTGGTCGCCGAGACCGGGGGAGCGAGCAGTGGCCGTTGGCGGCCTATGTCCGGCCACAGGCGGTCCGGGGACGCTATGCCGAGAGAAGCGCGTAGCGATCCGGTGCGCCTGGTCGTTTGGGGCTGCTGCCCGGGTCTGCCTTCGGGGAAGTGGAGCTGTCCGCCCGTCAGGGCGGCCGATCGGGCGGCAGCCGCCGCC
>NZ_JBFBAV010000099.1:0-2844 GCF_040689505.1 Streptomyces sp. NPDC051211 | reverse complement strand
TGCTCGCCCTGTTCAGTGGCGGCCAGCCACCGCCACACCGCACGCCCAATGGATCCGCCACCGCGCTCACATTGCCCGGTGATGCGCTTCCCTGGCTTAGTCTTTCGCTTTTACGGCGTACAGCTTGCCGTCTTTGCTGCCGACGTAAACGGTTCCGCCGGCGACAACCGGCGACGAGTTCACTTCCCCGTCGGTATCCAAGGTCCACCGTTTCTCGCCTGTGGCGGCGTCCACCGCGTACAAGTTACTATCGGCACTGCCAACGTAGACGGTTCCGTCGGCGACAACCGGCGATGAGTTCACGGCACCTTCGACGTGCAAGGCCCATCGTTCTTTTCCGGTCTTGACGTCCGCGGCATACAGCACACCATCACCACTGCCGACGTAAACAGTCCCGTCAGCGAGCTTGGGTGAGGAGTACGTAGGGCCGCCGATATACATGTTCCAACGCTCCCTGCCAGTCTTGATGTCCACTGCGTACAGGCTGCCGTCTTCAATGACGTCGTAGGCGGTGCCGCCAGCGACCGCTGGAGTGGACACCATGGGTCCATCCCCGTCGAAAGCCCACCGCTTTCTGCCGGTGGCGGCGTCTAGCGCGTTCAACTCGCTCCCGGCGCTGAAGTACACAGTCCCGTCGACAAGCGCAGGAGCCGAACGCACCTGCGATCCGGCATCGAAGGTCCATCGCTTCTCTCCAGTGGAGGCATCCACTGCGTGAAGGGTGTGCAGTCCATCCCCGACATACACGGTTCCGTCAGCCACCGTGGGAGACGAATCCACGGTGTCGAAGGAGAACCCGGGGACCTGGTAGAGCCACTGCTGCTTTCCAGTGGCCCGCTCCACCGCGCGGAGATTGCCGTCGCTGTTGATGACGTAGACGAGACCGCCAGCTGTAGTTGGCGAGGAAACCGTGTCACCATGAACGTTAAGGACCCACCGCTGCTTGCCGGTGTTCATGTCCACGGCATACAGGTTGCTGCCGGTCTCGGAATCGGAGTCGCTGCCGACGTAGACGGTTCCGTCGGCAACCGTTGGCGACGAGTTCACTACACCATCGGTGGCGAAGCTCCAGCGTGCGCTGCGCCCATCGTCGAAGAATCTCCACGTAGCAAGGGCGAGAACGGTGACGATGGCGGTGCCGAAGCCAGCCATGAGCCTGCGACGTGAGATCCTGGGAAGCAACCTGACAAGCCTTGCAGCGAGCGGGGCTGCAGGGGCCTGCTCGCCGGGCCTCTCAGGGAGTACGTCGCCATTTTCTCGGTTTGGCCCAACCTGTGAGTTGGGATTGGATGGCCCAGCGTGGCTTACCCGGATCGAGGGGAGCCCTTCCTGGCCGTATTCCTCGGTATTCAGCAGAGCGGCATCAAGGGGAAAAGTCTGTGCTACCGCTTCAGGCAGCCATCCAGGTCTGGCTAATACCTGGGTCGTGATCCACTGACCGCTAGTTTTTCCGAGTGCCCGGGCGCACTCTTCGAGCACCTCTGCCACGGCAGGACGCTGATGCGGATTCTTGGCCATGCAGCGAACAATCAAGTCCAGTAGTTCCGTCTGCAGTCCGCCGAAAAAGGGCTTCTCATACACAGTACGAAAGTTCACTGCATGCCCAGAGCCGGTTCCGAACGGGCTGGCTCCGGTTGCCGCGTAGGTTAGGACTGCCCCCAATGAGAACACATCGCTGGGCGGACCAACCGGCTTGCCCGTCACCTGCTCAGGCGACATGAATCCGGGAGTACCGATCACCGTCCCCGTCTGAGTCAGTGCACTTGCCTCGGCGGCTACGGAGATCCCGAAGTCGATCACCCGTGGTCCGTCGGGGGCCAGCAGCACGTTCGACGGTTTTAGGTCACGGTGGATCACCCCAGCGCTATGAATGGCCTCTAGCGCCTCGGCTAACCCAGCTCCGAGAGCCAGCACTGAATGGTCTCGCCACGCCCCGTGGGCACGCACCGCCCCCTCCAATGACAACCCCGGCACATACGCAGTGGCCAGCCACGCTGGCGACCCTTCAGGATCCGCATCCACGACGGCCGCAGTGAAGAACCCCGTGACACGGCGCGCAGCCTCAACCTCACGCGCGAACCGCTGGCGGAATCCCGCATCCTCCGCCAACTCCGCGCGCACCACTTTGACGGCCACCGCACGCCCACTGGCCGAGCGTCCCAGGTAGACCCGCCCCATCCCGCCCGCACCCAGCCGGGCCACGATTTGGTACCGACCTACCCGGCAGGGGTCCTCCGGCGCGAGCTGCTCCAACGCTTTCCCCCAGACCCAGGGCCCCGCAGGGCCCGCTGTCGACGACTACTCATCCGATCTCACACCTCTAAGTTCCTTTCTACCTCGTACAGTTCCTGCTAGGCGCCTATAAGGCAGAACCTATGGTCGAATGTTTGTCTGACGGCTCGGCGTGATGCTTAGAGCTCGTAACCCGCCGGCCAGGCGTTTACAACGGTCGCGTTACTGAGATTTTCAGGGTGGGATCGGTGGTGCGAGGGTCAGGCCTGTGACGGTGAGGCACCCGTCGATCAGATGGGGTCGGAGCTGGATCCTGCGTAACTCGCGGCGGAGCTTGCGGTCGAGGTCGTCGGGTGTGCCGAAAGCGGTGTTGGCCATCGCTCTGCGCACGAGGGACCAGACGGCCTCGACGGGATTCAGGTCGGGTGCATACGGCGGGAGCCTGACGGTGGTGAGCCAGTCGTGCTCGGCCTCGTACCGTTTCAGACCGTCTGCCAGATGGGTGTTGAGATTGTCCCAGACCACCACAATTGGGCCGCCGAGCTGGATGTGTGCCCTCACCAGCAGGTCGCGATAGTCCTTCCAGGAGAAGCTCCTGCGTGCGCCCTTGAG
>NZ_JBFBAV010000098.1:0-3785 GCF_040689505.1 Streptomyces sp. NPDC051211 | reverse complement strand
GCCCTTGACGGCCCGGACCGGCACGCTCGGACACTGGACTGACGGGCAGCCCCCGGGCACCCTCCGACCCCGCCCAAGCAAAACCCCGCAACCCGCACCCCCGCCAGTGTCTGGCTTCCGTCCAAGCGAAGCCTCCAGGGGTGGGTGGCACACCCCCGTCCCGGCCCGGCCCCGAGCGGGGGGCAAAGGAGTGGGCCCGCGCCGCGCCCCGCACCCCCGCCCGCCTCTGGCTTCCGCCTGGGCGAAGCCTGCAGGGGTGGGTGGCACACCCCCGCCCCGCCCTGGCCCCGAGCGGGGGGCAAAGAAGGAGGCCCGCGCCGCGCGCCCCACACCCCCACCCAGCCTCTGGCTTCCGTCTGGGCGAAGCCCGGTGGCACACCCCCGCCCCGCCCCCGCCCCGAGCAGGGGGCAAAGGAGCCCGCCCGCCCGCGCCGTGCGCCCCGTACACGACCCGGGGTGAAGAGCGCGCCCGCGCCACGGGGTGCCCGCAGCGTCAGCCGCGCCCGATGTATGGCATCGCCGTCGCCATCACCGTGGCGAACTGGACGTTGGCCTCCAGCGGGAGCTCCGCCATGTGCCGGACCGTGCGGGCCACGTCCGCCGCGTCCATCACGGGCTCCACCGCCAGTTGCCCGTTCGCCTGCAGGATGCCGGTCTGCATGCGTTCCGTCATCTCGGTCGCCGCGTTGCCGATGTCGATCTGTCCGCAGGCGATCCGGTACGGCCGGCCGTCCAGCGACAGCGACTTCGTCAGGCCGGTCATCGCGTGCTTGGTCGCGGTGTAGGCGATCGAGTTGGGGCGGGGCACGTGCGCCGAGATGGAGCCGTTGTTGATGATCCGGCCGCCCTGCGGGTCCTGCTCCTTCATCAGCCGGAAGGCCGCCTGCGCGCACAGGAAGGCGCCGGTCAGGTTGACGTCCACGACCTGCTTCCACGCCTCGTACCCGATGTCCTCCAGCGGGACCCCGGCCGGGCCGAAGGTGCCGGCGTTGTTGAAGAGGAGGTCGAGGCGCCCGTAGCGCTCCCGGACCGCCCCGAAGAGGGCGGCCACGTCCTGCGGGTCGCTCACGTCCGCGGGTACGCAGAGCACTTCGGCGGAGTCGGGGGCGGCGGCCGCGGTGGCCTCCAGCGGTTCCGCTCGGCGGCCGGCCAGGGTCAGGGACCAGCCGGCCTCGGCGAGGGCGAGGGCGACGGAGCGGCCGATGCCGGAGCCGGCGCCGGTCACAACAGCGATCTTCTTCCCGCTTGCGTTCATGAGGCCGGAGAGTACGTCACACGGCGGCCGGGACCCGGGACGTTCCGATTGCTGAGAACATGGGGTCGGCAGGGGTGTGAAGAGATGATCAGAAGACTGGAGCTGTCATGCCCGAGCGAGGTCCGACCACGCCCCCCTCCTCCGCAGCCGCCGCCGTATCCACGGCCTCATCCACGGCCTCATCCACACCCCCCGCTCCCTCCCCCGCCCCCTCCACCCCCGCAGCGCGCCGCACCGGCCTGCTCGTCACCTTCATACTCGGCGGGCTCAGCGCCCTTCCGCCGCTGTCGATGGACATGTACCTGCCGGCCCTGCCGGAGGTCACCACCGCCCTGTCCAGCCCGGCCGCGACCATCCAGCTCACCCTGACCGCCTGTCTGGCCGGCATGGCTCTGGGCCAGCTGGTCATCGGCCCGATGAGCGACAAGTGGGGCCGCAAGCGCCCGCTGCTCATCGGCATGATCGCGTACGTACTGGCCACCGCCGTCTGCGCGCTGGCCCCCACCGCCGGACTGCTCATCGCCTTCCGGCTGATCCAGGGTCTGGCCGGGGCGGCCGCGATCGTGATCGCGCGGGCCATGGTCCGCGACCTGTACGACGGCGTCGAGATGGCCCGGTTCTTCTCCACCCTGATGCTGATATCCGGCGTCGCCCCGATCGTGGCCCCGCTGATCGGCGGCCAGGTGCTGCGCTTCTCCGACTGGCGCGGTGTGTTCCTCGTCCTGACCGGGGTCGGCGCGCTGCTCACCGTGGTGATGTGGCGCGGGCTGGGTGAGACCCTGCCGCCCGAGCGGAGGCATACCGGCGGGGTGGGCGCGGCCCTGCGGACCATGCGGGGGCTGCTCGCCGACCGGGTCTTCGCCGGCTACATGCTGGCCGGCGGCTTCGCCTTCGCCACCCTCTTCGCGTACATCTCGGCCTCTCCCTTCGTGATCCAGGAAATCTACGGGGCCTCGCCGCAGACCTTCTCGCTGCTGTTCGGCCTGAACTCGGTCGGGCTGATCGCGGCCGGCCAGATCAACGGCAAGCTGCTCGTCGGCCGGGTCAGCCTGGACAAGGTGCTGGCCGGGGGGCTGGCCGTGATCACGGTGGCCTCCGTCGCCCTGCTGCTGATGTCGACGGGGGCGTTCGGGCGGGTGGGGCTGGTCCCGATCTCGGCCGGGCTGTTCGTCCTGATGTCCGCGATGGGTGTCGTGCTGCCCAACACCAACGCGCTGGCGCTGACGCGGACCCCGCACGCGGCGGGCTCGGCGTCCGCCCTGCTCGGCACCTCCTCCTTCCTGGTGGGGGCGGTGGCTTCGCCGCTGGTGGGGATCGCCGGGGAGGACACGGCCGTGCCGATGGCCGTGGTGCAGCTGGTGTGCGCCCTGCTGTCGGTGGCCTGCTTCGCCGCGATGTGCCGGCCCTGGCGGCAGGCCGAGGTCGCGGCCCCGAAGGCGCCGTAAACTTTGCAGGTGAACGCCGCCTCCTCGCCCGCGCCCGCCGCCGGGCCCGCCGAACCCACCACCGCCGAGAGCCTGCGGGCCGCCCTGGCCGGCCTGCTCGACGGGCTGCCGCCGAAGCAGGCCGCCGCCGCCGTGGACCGGCTGATCGCCAACTACCGGGGGCGCACCCCGACGGACGCCCCGGTCCTGCGGGACCGCTCGGACGTGGCGGCGTACGCGGCGTACCGGATGCCGGCGACCTTCGAGGCGGTACGGGCGTCCCTGGCCGGGCTGGCGGCGGCAGCCCCCGGCTGGGCCCCCGGCTCGCACGTGGACGTGGGCGGCGGCACGGGGGCGGCCACCTGGGCGGTGGACGCCACCTGGGCCGGGCCGCGGGAGACCTCGGTCCTGGACTGGGCGGAGCCGGCCCTGACCCTGGGCCGGGAGCTGGCCGCCGCCTCCGGGTCGGGTGTGCTGCGCGGCGCGGCCTGGCGGAAGGCGGTCATCGGGGCGGGGCTGACGCTGCCGGACGCCGATCTGGTGACGGTCTCGTACGTCCTGGGCGAACTCACCGGGGAGGCCCGGCGGGCCGTGGTCGCCGAGGCGGGCCGGGCCGGGCAGGCCGTGGTGATCATCGAGCCGGGTACCCCGGAGGGCTACCTGCGGATCCGGGAGGCCCGGGACGCGCTGATCGGGGCCGGGTTCACGGTGGCCGCGCCCTGCCCGCACGACGGGACCTGTCCCATCGTGCCGGGCGAGGACTGGTGCCATTTCTCGGCCCGGGTCAGCAGGTCCTCCCTGCACCGTCAGGTGAAGGGAGGCTCGCTCGCCTACGAGGACGAGAAGTTCAGCTATGTGGCGGCGGTCCGGTTCCCGGTGGCCCCGGCCACTGCACGGATCACCCGGAAGCCGCAGATCCGCAAGGGTCTGGTCCTGCTCGACCTGTGCGGTCCGGAGGGCGAGGGGCTGAGCCGGACCACGGTGAGCAAGCGCCACGGCGAGGCCTACCGGGCGGCCCGGGACGCCGAGTGGGGCGACGCCTGGCCGTCGGCCAACGCCGGCGGGGCTGGGGAGGCCGAACGCCGGCGGGGCTGGGGAGGCCGAAC
>NZ_JBFBAV010000097.1:0-4033 GCF_040689505.1 Streptomyces sp. NPDC051211 | reverse complement strand
CACCACCTCCAGCCGATCGTGACCACCGTGGCCTGCGAGAGCTGGCTCCGCACCCACGCCCAGCACCCCGGGTGCCGGGAGTTCCCCTCCCGGCACCACCGCGGGCCTGTTCACTGCGGAGACTCAAGACGTGCGTGCTGAGACTCAGACGTTGAGGCTGGTCACCCGGTCGATCTCGATCTCGATGACCACCCGGCCGGGCGGGTTCGGCGGGGCCGACCAGTACCGCTTGGCATAGCGCCGCGCACCGTCCTGCACCCGGCCCGGCTCCTCGACGACCCGGGCGGTGCCCTCCAGGGTCACCCAGCTGAACCCGGACACCTGGCAGAGCACGGCCCGGCTGCCCGGCGTCGCGAGCAGGTTCCGGGCCTTGCGCGAGGTGGCCACCGTCATGACCCGGGCCAGCCCGGCCTCCCGGTCCCAGGTGAACCGCACGGGCGCCACGTGCGGCGAACCGTCGGGCCGGAGCGTGGTGAGCGTGGCGATCTGCGGATCCGTCAGGAAGGCGTCGACCTGGGCCGACACGGCGAGCGCCGCGGCGCGGGCGGTGGACTGCTGCGACACGAGTTCTTCCTTCTGCTGTACGCGGTGGACAGGCTCCGGGCGGGGGCGCGGCGCCCGCCGGAGGTGCTCCGGGGGCGCCGCCGGGAGGGAACTGCCCTCCCCGGGGGTTCTATGCGGCCGGCGTCAGCCGGTGGTGACGGACTCGGCGGCCGGAACCGGGGTTCCGGTGCCCCCGGCCGCCGGAGGAGCGGCCTGGACGGGCTTGGCCTTCGGGAAGGCGAAGGCCGCGATGAGCAGTGCCAGGCCCGCGAAGCAGGCCGCGGCCAGGAACGCGTTGTGGTTCGCGTTCTCCTGGACCTCCACCACCTTGGCCACGTCCCCGCCCGCCGCGGTCAGCTTGTCGGCGAGGCCGTTGTAGGCGATGGTCACGATGACGGCGAGGCCGAGGGCACCGCCCGCCTCCTGGCTGGTGTTGATGAGACCGGCGGCCACGCCGGCCTCCTCGTCGCCGATCCCGGCGAACGCGGCGATCTGCAGGGTCACGAAGCACATGCCGCAGCCGAGGCCGAGCAGGATGAACCCGGGCAGCAGGTCCACCGCGTACGAACCGCCGGACGGGGCGCGGTACAGGAGCAGCAGACCGGCGATGGTGGTGGCCAGACCGATGATGAGCACGATCCGGGCGGCGACCTTGGCGATCAGGCCGGAGGCCACGCCGGCACCGACCGCGACGCTGACGGCCAGCGGCACGTACGCGAACCCGGCCTTCAGCGGCGAGTACCCGTACACCTGCTGCATGAAGATGCTGGCGAAGAAGAACAGGGCGGCGAAGGCACCGAAGACCGCGACGGCGGCGATGTTCGCGGTGCTCACCGACTTCAGCTTGAAGACGCGCAGCGGCATCACCGGCGCCTCGACCTTGGTCTCGATCACGAGGAAGGCGGCGATCAGCGCCACCACACCGGCCAGGCTGCCCAGCGTGCGCTCGGAGCCCCAGCCCACGTGCGTGGCCTCACCGAGGGTGAAGATCAGCAGCAGCAGGGCGCCGGTGAGGGTCGCCGCACCGAAGAAGTCGAACCGGGTGCGCGGGCCCTCGGCCTTGCTGTCGGGGACGATCTTCGGGGCGAGCAGCGCCGCGGTCAGACCGATCGGCACGTTGATCCAGAAGATGTACTCCCAGCCGACGCTGTCCGCGAGCACACCACCGAGGATGACGCCCACGATCGAGGCGATACCGGACAGCGAACCCCACAGACCCAGCGCCTTGTTGCGCTCCGGACCCTCGGGGAAGGTGTTGGTGAGGATCGACAGCGCCGCCGGAGCGATCAACGCCGAACCGAAGCCCTGCACCGCACGAGAGGCGATCAGCCAGTTCCCGCTGTCCGCCAGACCCGCCATCAGCGAGGCCAGGGCGAAGATCGTCAGGCCCGTCTGCAGAAGCCTGCGGCGTCCGTAGCGGTCGGCCAGCCGGCCTCCCAGCAGAAGGAATCCGCCGAGCACGGTCGCATAAGCCGTGACGACGTATTCCAGACTGACATCGGACATGCCCAGACCGTCCTGAATGGACGGAAGCGCCAGGTTCACGATCGACACGTCGAGGAAGACCATGAACTGGGCCAGGCAGACAAAGGCCAGGACGGCGCCGGCCTTGTAGCCGGCCCCTGCTCCTGTCCCGCTCTTGACCAAGTCGGGGGCAGCCATTGCGTAACTCCTCAGCTAAGCAGAATCGAGTGTGTGAGAGCGGTCGCCGGCGATGCCGGGCTGCTGCCAGGCAGCCTGCCCGGGCTCTCTCGACTCCTCCTTGAGTCCCGATGGACCGCTCGCTGATCAATCGATGCCGCGCACGATGTGTGCATCGGCCCATTCGTCCTCCTCGGCCCCGGCAAGGCGGATCGGCGGTGCGTCGTGGCTGTCGTACATCAGCTCCTCCTTTGCGTGCCCGATCGCATCACGGTGTCAAGACACGCTCGAAAGCCACTCAGGAAGTACTCAAGACCCGCTAGGGAGCCGACCCTGTAAAAGCGGCGGAGGCTGACAGAATCACCCCGGGTCGCACAGCACATGACCGTCCGTCACCCCCGCGGGCGGACGAGAACCGAGGACGGAACCCATGCACGAGGACGAGTGGCTGGCCAAACGCTTCGAGGAGGAACGGAGCCGTCTGCGGGCCGTCGCCTACCGGATGCTCGGCTCGCTCAGCGAGGCCGAGGACGCCGTGCAGGAGGCATGGCTCCGCCTCAGCCGCTCCGACGCCGAGGACATCGACAACCTGGCCGGCTGGCTGACCACCGTGGTGGGCCGGGTGTGCCTGGACATGCTGCGCTCGCGCACCTCCCGGCGTGAGGAGCCCCTGGACGTACGCCCGTCCGAGCCGACCGGGACGGACACGGCCGCGGGCGCCCCGGGGCGCCCCCGGCAGCCCGATCCGCAGGAGGAGGCCCTGCTCGCCGACTCGGTGGGGGTGGCCATGCTCGTCGTACTCGACAAGCTGGCGCCCGCGGAGCGGCTGGCGTTCGTCCTGCACGACCTGTTCGCCGTGCCCTTCGAGGACATCGCGCCGATCGTGGAACGCACCCCGGCGGCGGCCCGGCAGCTGGCGAGCCGGGCCCGCCGGCGGGTCCGGGGGGCGGACACCCTGCCCCCGGCGGACCTCACGCGCACCCGCAAGGTGGTCGACGCCTTCCTCGCGGCCGCCCGGGACGGGAACTTCGAGGCCCTGCTGGAAGTCCTCGACCCCGATGTGGTGGCCCGTTCCGACAGCGGCATACCGGGCGCGCTGACCGCGGTGCGCGGTGCCGCTCTGGTGGCCCGTCAGGCGGCCACGTTCGCGCAGTTCGCGCAGGGTGCGCAGGTGGCGCTCGTCAACGGCGCGGTGGGCGTCGTGGCCCGCGTCGGGGGGGAGTTCCGGGTCATGATGTTCACCGTCCCGGACGACCGCATCACCGAACTGTCGGTGGTCATGGCGAAGACCGAGGTGGACCGCCTCGACCTGGCGGTCCCGGACACCGGCACCGCCTGACCCGCCTGCCCCGCCTGCCCCCTGACCTGCCTGACTTACCTAGCCCCTGACACAGCCCCGGCCTTCCCGGACATGCCGACGGGCCGTCCGGGCACACACCCTGTGTGCCCGGACGGCCCGTCCTGTGGGCCGGGCGGGGACGATCCCCGCTCCAGCCGCGCTCTTTCCTGCCGCGCCACGGTGGTGCCGCGCCCTGCCGCAGCACCCCCCTTGGCGGCCGGTGGGGCGCACCGACGGCGTGCGGCCGTGGTTCGCGTCCCCCGCCCACGGCCGCACGCCGCCCGGCGTGCCCGCCGCTCCGTACCTCCGTGTCTGCCCTGCCTGCCCTGCTTCCCTACTGCGGCTGGTTGCCGTGCTTGCGGCACGGCAGGTCCGCGTGCTTGTTGCGGAGCATCGCCAGCGACCGGATGAGCACCTCGCGGGTTTCGGCGGGGTCGATGACGTCGTCGACGAGGCCGCGTTCGGCCGCGTAGTACGGGTGCATCAGCTCGGCCTTGTACTCCTTGACCA
>NZ_JBFBAV010000096.1:0-4514 GCF_040689505.1 Streptomyces sp. NPDC051211 | reverse complement strand
CGGCCGGGCTTTGCCCGGCTACCCCTCCGCTTCGCTCCGGGGTACAGGCTGCTTCGCAGCCTGCGGCCTCCGCTTCGCTCCGGCCTAGTGCCCCTGTTCCGCTTCGCTCCACGGGGTGGGCTCCTCCGCTTCGCTGCGGAGCACCTCGCTTCGCTCGGTACGGCCGGCCCCTTCTAGGGTGATCCCCCTCCGCTTCGCTCCGGGGGAGCCAAGCCCTCCAGAGCAGAGGCGAAGTCCTCCGCTTCGCTCCGGACAGTGTGGTTTTTGCTTCGCTCTATGCGAGTACTTTCTCTTAGCCTCAGGGGTGTTTCGAGATTTTCTGTTCAGGTTTGGGCCTTTGAGAACTCCAACAGAACAGATCGCTTTATTTCCTGGCCAAATCACCAGTGACTCATCAGTTATGTGACTGAGCATCATGACGTGGGCAACAGCGGGACAAGAGGGCCAGCGACCAGTGCTGAAATGCTGAGCCCGTCAGGACATTCACTCAGAAATGCGGAATGCAGATGTTAGTACGAGAGCAGTACCGGCGATGTTGAACCAAGACTCCCCTCGGAATTGAAGAGTTTGGGAACCCCCAGGTGTGTGATAGCCAAACGATTTGGGGGCATACGCCGTGGTCAGGGGAGCTTCTGATCACCGATGGGGGAAAGGCAGCAGTAAAGGCATGTCGGGACTGTCGTTATCCCAGAGATAGAGGGACTCGTCAGGCGAGAGACTGAGTTTGATTCGGAGGCACAGCTATGAAGTAGGGGGATGCCAAGAGAAATTGGACGGGTTTTTTGGGTGAGACGTCATAGATGAATAACCCCCAGCCACAGAGGAGCCTGCATATTCGAGGCTAGGGGTGGTGGGTTGGTGAGTATGGCCAGGACGTATTGGGCCTCGGGGGAGCTGGTGGCTAGGTGTGTTGTAGGCCTTAGAGGCGGGGAGTTCGGGAGGGGGCAGGCCTTTCATGGTTGGGCGGATGAAGGCCCTGCGGACATAACCGGGTTGAGGTTCGGTGGAGGGTTGTTCGAGGTGTGATTCAAAGTTGCTGGTGGATAGAGATGGGAATCGGTCAGTTTCGGTGCTGTTGTGGACACAGTGTCCGGATGAGGGGGAGGGAGGTTCGGGGGCTGGGGAGCGGTTGGTGAGGGGGTGTGGGGCGGGTACGGGGTGGGGTTGGGGCGGGCGGGCGAAGGCGGCGGGCTATATAGAGGGTGCGGAGATGTGTTTCCGCAGGTCAGGGGTGGTGCGGGGGGAAAGATATGTACCTCCTGGGGGGACATATCTCGGAGGATGTGTCGCTGGTGGGGGGACACAACGCGCGCAAAACGTCAGTGGGGCTGACGCAATTAGGGCTAAAACGTCAGAGGCGCTGACGTTTTGTGGGGGATGTGTCGGCGAACTGGGGGTGCGCAGGGTTGGGTTGGAAGCGTGGGGGTGGAGGGAGGGGGTGGCCGAGATGTGTCCCTCCTGGGGGGACACAAGACACGCCGAACGTCAACGAGGGTGACACTTGTGTCACCCGTGTTGACATACTCTCCACGCAGATCAACGAAGTGGAGAGCATCCTCGTGTCATCAGAGCCACAGCGCCGCCGGCCGGGTCCGGCGCGTGCGCCGCGTCCTGATCTCCCCGTTGATGACGCGATCTCGGCGTGGAGTCAGCCGCTGGCTCCGGTCAAGGATCTGGACAGCCTGGCGAAGCGGTACCCGAGCCGGAAGCTGACCCTTGACGGCGAGCGCAAGCCGCTGGAGTTCTACGGGACGCAGAGCCAGCCGAACGCGTTCTCGATGGACAGCCTCGAGTTCTTCCTGGTGATCGCCCAGTACTTCCGCGAGGCGCTGCCGCTGCGGCTGATCTTGCTGCTGATTGCCTGCCAGCGGGCCGGGGGGCGGATTCCGCTTACCCAGGAGGAGATGGCTACCATCCTGGATGTCAGTCGGACGAAGACCTCGGAAGCGCTCCACACGGTGATGTCTCATGGGATCGTCTTCAAGGTGCGGCGGGGTGTGTATCAGTTCAACCCGCCCTACAGTTACCGGGTAGCCGAGTTCATCCCGGGTACGGAGATGACGGGTGAGTTCGTGAAGGTGGAGCAGCACAGCACGATCTCGCAGATCCGCGGTGATGCGAGTCTGCCTGATCTTGTGCGCTTCCCGTCGCTGGACCACATGCGTCAGGCCATCGCGGAACTGCGGGCCGAACGGGCAAAAGAGCGCGCTGCGCGTCGGCTGAGCCGGGCGAAGCGCACGGAAGAAGGGACAGCTCAGTGAGCACCTTGCGATTCGCTGCGGTCAACGCCGACGGGCTTCTCTCCGACCTCGACCTCCCGCCGGCGGCCTACCGGGTGCTGTTGAAGCTGCGTTCGCTGAGTGAGCCGGGCGGGCGGATCCTGATCGATCAGGCCACGGTCGGCGGGCTGCTGGATCTGAGCCGGCCGAGCGTGAACGCGGCGCTGCGGAGTCTGGAGCTGGCGAAGCTGGTCCGGAAGGTCCGCAACGGGGTGTACCAGATCAACCCGATGCTGGCCGGGTACAACTCGTTCGAGGACGCGGTGGCCGCGGTGAACGAGATGCCGGCGGACGAGCGGCTGGATGCGCGGGGTTACGTCGCCAGCTATCACCGGGCGGTGGCGGCGTACCAGGACCAGTTGGCGGAGCAGCGGAAGAAGCGGGCGGCGCAGGCCGCGGCGAAGAAGGCTGCCGAGTCGAAGCGGCGGAGGACGTTGCACGCGGTGGGTTAGAGCGTGTGGGTGGGATGGCTTCCGGGGGTTTCCGGGGGCCGCTGAGGGCCTCGGGTGTATCGACCCGGGGTCCTTGCTGTTGTGGGGGCTGTGCGGGCTTCTGGGGGCCGGCGGTCACATTCTCGGGTTGCGTTTCGTCAGAGGGGGTGGAACCCCGATGAGGCGACTTGAGGAGTAGAGCCATGCAGGCACGAATGGGCAACCCGGCGATCGTCGTACCCGACGCGCTTCCCGCGTTGATGGCGCTGGACAAGGCCACGCGTGCGACGGGCGTGCCGAAGAGCACGCTGGACCTGGTGCACCTGCGCGCGAGCCAGATCAACGGATGCAGTGTCTGTGTGCACATGCATGCCAAGGATCTGCGGGAGGGCGGGCAGAGCGACGAGCGCATCGACACCGTTGCGGGGTGGCGGGAGGCGCCGTACTTCACGGATGCGGAGCGGGCGGCGCTGGCGCTGGCGGAGGCGGTCACGCGGATCAACGACCGTGGGGACCAGGTGCCGGACGAGGTGTACGACGAGGCTGCGAAGCACTATGACGAGCAGCAGCTGGGCGCGTTGATCCTGTCGATCGCCACGGTGAACCTGTGGAACCGCGTGAACATCGCCGCCCGGCAGGTGGCCGGCGGGGAGTGGAGCTGAGCGCTGTCGTCGGCCGGGCCGCGGCGGTTGCCGCGGCCCCCGGTGGCCGAACCGGGGCCGTGGCGGGGCCGTGTGGTGTTCCGACTGTCGAGATCGACAGGCTCCTTCCCGCTTGATAAAATACGGACCTTCTGGTTGGTTTTTGTGAGGCGTGGTCAGGTCCGCCCCTTGGACAAACCGTTGTTGCGGTTTGTGGAGACGCCGTGGTGAAACAGGAGCGTGCGGCTCGCACGCGTGAAACGCTCGTCCGTGCGGCCGCCGAGGCGTTCGCCCAGGAGGGTTTTGTCACTGCCTCTGTCGCTTCCATCGCCAAGCGGGCCGGGGTCAGTGCCGGTGGCCTGCACTTTCATTTCGGGAGCAAGCCGTTGCTCGCCGAGGCGGTCGAGTGCCGTGCCGCGGAGGCGGTCCGGCTGATCACCTCGGGCCGGCCGGACCGGAATGCCGAGGCGCTGCAGCTGATGGTGGACTCGACGCACGATCTGGCGGCCTTGCTGGCCGGGGACCTGGTGGTGCGGGCGGGGTTCGGGCTGTGTGCCGATGCGGCGCGGGTGAGCGTGGCGGATCCGCGGAAGCAGTGGCGGTTGTGGACCGAGGAGGTCTTTCGGGCGGCCGAGCGGGAGAAGCAGCTGGCCGAGGGGGTGTCGCCCTGTGTCGCGGCGCATGCCGTGGTGGCGGCGACGGTGGGCTTCGAGGTGCTGGGGGCGGCCGAGCCGCAGTGGGTGTCGCCGGGGGCCGTGACCGCGTTCTGGGAGTTGTTGCTGCCGAGGTTCGCGGCGCCGGAGGCGCTCGGCCGGCTGGACGCCCGCGGTTCCACAACAGCGCAGTAGGTATGGTTTTTGACGGTCGTTTTGGCAGTTTTGAGGCTTTGTTGCGTTCGGGTGGGGGCTGCGGTGATGGTGTTCGTGCCGCTTCTTCGTGGATGAACTCGCTGGTCAGGGCCTCTTCTTGAGTGTGTGTGGGTCGGCTGTGGTCGAAAACGGCACAACCGGTTTGGTATTGACAAACCGCTGGTCCTGTTTTTTACTGACGGAGGCTCATCCACCGACAGGGGAGTACGGCGTGGACATCTCAGTACTGGGTGCACTGGCGGTGCGTGAGAACGGGGTTTCGATCACGCCGACCGCTCCCAAGCCGCGGCAGGT
>NZ_JBFBAV010000095.1:0-4629 GCF_040689505.1 Streptomyces sp. NPDC051211 | reverse complement strand
GCTGTGGTTGGACATAGACCGCCACGGGCCACCACGGGCCCAAGGCCGTCAGGCGGCCGGTCCGATCGGGTTTCCAGTGCCACCCCAGGCAAGTCCGCCACGTTGTCGGCTGGCTCTGTCAGCCCGTGCTGAGCGGCGCAGTCTCCTCGACCTCGAGCTGGTGGTCGGCCCAGACGTAGCTTTCGGGCAGCAAGTCGGTGATGCGGACGGTTCGGATGCTGTCGCCTCGCCCGACGATGACCTTGAGCGCGGGGAAGTAGTCGAGAAGGACCTGACGGCACCGGCCGCACGGGGGAACAACCCCCCGGTCGCGGTCGCCGACGGCGACGATCGTGTCCAGATCGTAGGCGCCCTCGGCTGCTGCAGTGCCGATGAGGACCAGCTCTGCGCAGGGGCCTCCCGTGAAGTGGTAGGCGTTCACCGCCGTGACGATCCGGCCGTCCCGGGCGCGGGCCGCGGCCGCCATGGTGTGGTTGTCGCCCCGGCAACGAGTACGAGCGACGTGCGCCGCGGCCTGGATGAGTTCATGGTCGGCGTTGTGGGTCTGCGTGGTCATCTTCTCTGCCTTCGTCAGGGGTCAGGTGACATTGCCACCCGAGTGACGATGGCATGCAAGCGAATATCGGCGGTGCGCCTGTTCCGCCGGGCGATGCAGCGGCGGCCGTACATTGGGACCATGGCAGAAGATCAGCATCCGGACGTCGTCGTCGACAACGGTGTCGAGGTGCCGGTGCCCGACGACGGCCGGCTGTGGGCGGTGGGGGCGGTGATCCTCGACCGGCAGGGCCGGGTCTTCGCCCAGAAGCGCAGCCCCGACCGGCGGCTCTTCCCTGACTGCTGGGACATCGTGGGCGGCCACGTCGAGTCCGGCGAGACCCTGATGGACACGCTCGTGCGGGAGGTGGCGGAAGAGACGGGCTGGCGTCTGCGCCGGGTCCGGCGCCTGCTCGGCGTCACGACCTGGACCGGAGACGACGGCAACGGGGAGCGGCACGAGGCCGACTACCTCGTCGAGGTCGACGGCGACCTGGACCATCCCGTCCTGGAATGGTCCAAGCACACCGCCTACGACTGGTTCGGCCCCGAAGACCTGCCCCGGCTCAAGGAGAACCGCGCCCCTGGGGAGTTCCTCATCCACGACTTGATCGCCGCCGCGCTACAAGCGCGCCCGCAGACGTTCTAGCTGGCAGCAACAACCGGAAGGGAACTGCTGCGGGCCGCTCGCCTCAGCACCGGCGGCTCTGGTACGGCACGGGGGCGGGTACCGGTTCGGGCGGTGTCGGGCAGCGGCGGAAGGAAACGAGGAAGGTCAGCGCGATTCCGCCTGCCACGACGAAGAGCGCGGTGCCGATGCCGTCGGCGGTGGCGATGCGAAGCTGTTCACCCGTGAGGCCATCGAGTCCGGCAGTCGCCACCAGGACGAGGACGGCGAGGCCGAGCGCTGCACCGGCGCCCGAGCCGGTGGAGGCGATGCCGGAGGCGATGCCTTGTTGCCGGTCGGAGATTCCGGTGGCGGCGGCGATGAACATGGCGGTGAAGACCACCCCGTCGCCGATGCTGAGCGCCACGAGGCCGGGGATGAGTTCGACGTACGTGCCGTACGGCGAGATCGCGAGGCCGAGCCCGACTGCACCGAGTGCACCCACGGCGAGGGCTGCGGCCAGCGTGCGCCTGAGGCCGAACCGCGTCACCAACTGGCCTGCGATCGTCGAACCGGCCACCACCACTGCCGTGGGGATGAGGAAGCCGGCGCCGGTCTGCAAAGCGTCGTAGCCCAGGATCTCCTGGAAGTAGAGGGAGAGGAAGTAGAGCACGGAGCCGAAGGTCGCCATGAACATGAACGCGATGACGACACCGGTGACCAGGTTGGGGTTGGAGAGCAGCCGCGGTGGCATCAGGGGGTCGGAGCTGCGCCGCTCGATGATGACGAAAGCACCGATCAGCAGGAGGCCCGCCACGGCACTCACCAGGATGCCCGGCGAAAGCCAACCCAACCCGGGGCCTTGCACGAGGGCGAACACGATGAGTGTGACGCCGAAAGTGACGCTGAGCGCACCCGGCAGGTCGAACCTGCGGCCCTTTTCGCGTTCCCCATCTGGCGGGATCAGTACGAAGGCAAGGAGCAGCGCAGGGCCGGCCAGGGCGACGTTGACGAGGAAGACCGCTTCCCAGCCGAACGCCTGAGTCAGAAGACCGCCGAGCAGCACGCCGATGACGAGCCCTGCCGCGCCTGCCCCTCCCCAGATTCCCAATGCGCGGTTGCGGGCGCGGCCTTCGACGAACGTGGTGTTGATGAGTGCCAGGGTGGTGGGGAAGACGAGGGCTCCGCCGAGACCTTGGAACGCGCGGGCGGCAAGGAGCATTCCGGCGCTGGCCGAGAATCCTCCCGCGAGTGACGCCCCGGCATAGAGTGCGAGGCCGGTGACCAGGATGCGCCGGCGTCCGAGGAGGTCGGCGGCACGCCCGCCGAACAGCAGGAAGCCGGCCGAGGCCACTGCGTAGGCGCTGATGACCGACTGGAGCGTCTGCGCGGAATAGCCGAGGTCGCGTGCAATGTCGGGGAGCGCCACGACGACGATGTACTGGTCGAGCGAAACGATCAGCATGGCGAAGGACAGGAGCGCCAGCATCGCCGTCCCACGGTTCCAGCCGAGGCTGCCGGCTGCAGATGATGTCTCTGGGGGTCGCACGGCAGCACTCCTGATGATCGGTCAAGCCTGCGCTCGACGCCTGCCGGGAGGTTCCGTCCCCGCCGAGGCGGACGGCTGTCTGGACCCTATCCAGCCGACCCTCACCGATCCCGTCAACGACCCACGTCAGACGCTCAGCACGTACCACTGCTTGGTGGTCTTTCCGTGCAGGTAGAGGTTCGGCCCCCGGCCGACGGGGCGCCGGTAATTCGGCAGCGGCGAACCGTTCGGCATGGTGGCAACCGCCTCCTCCACCACGACGACTTCATCGTCCGTCATTCGGCAGTGGGAAAGCCGGTCACGGCAACGGGAAGCTCCTCCGCCGAGGAAGAGCGCGCGGTCACCCTGGACCGCCAGACCACGAGGGGAACCCACAGGGGTCCCCCGCACCCGGATCCGTCCGTTGGCATGGGCGTGCAGCAGCGGCGATCGGGGCCAATAGACTGCCCAGGCCGCGCCGTCGACGACATTCAGCGCTTCGATGTCGGCAATGTGTGGGGCACCTTCGGGCGGCCGATAATCCCACAGACCGTTCCCCCCGCTGTCCCAGCGGACCAAACCGGGGGCACTGATGGGGTCGGAGAAGATTCCTTCGTCGAAATAGCCGCTCCACAGATTGTTCCTGCGGTCCGCCATCATCAAGTCCACTGCCGCACCCATGTCGAAGCCGATCCGCGGCCGGCCGTCACGCCCGAATATCTGAGCGTTTCGCGCGCCACGATATCCGTAAAGGATCAGACGGCCGTTGGGCAGGGCATCCACGCGCGTGGGCAGCAGCGCCACGCTCCTTATGGTGCGCTCCTCCACACTGCCGGCGTCGTTGATGACAAGAAGAGCATCGAAAGGATATTTCGGAGGCTCGGGACGAGCTCGCCCGTGCGGGTTCGAAACCAGTTCTGCCTCGGGACAGATCAACCAGAGGGCCCTTCCCCACGCATCCACCGTGGAGGCCAGGACCTTGCGTTCGTCGTACTGCCGGGGCAACAGTGCGTAGGGGCGCAGGGCCACCTTCCGCAAAGAGATCACCTCGCGGGAGAAGAAGTGTGACGTTCCATGATCGCAGATGCCGGAACCTCCGACGCAACATCCTCCGCAACCGATTCCGCAATCCCTCGCGGCGACGGCCCCGGCCTGGCCTTCCAGTGGGTCACCGGGCGAACTACGTGACTGAGCCGGGGCGGTCGATCCGGTAGACGTAGTGCGCGCGGTCGTCGACGGGGTTGTCCGGTGCCAACTCGGCTTCCGCGATCCGGTGCAGACCCGCCTTCTCGAGCACCCGCCAGGACGCCCGGTTCGCGGCGGACACCGGGATGATGATCGCTGTGGCGTCGGGATGATCGGTCCAGGTCGCATCGACGATCGCGCGGATCATGCGCGCACCGAGCCCCTGACCAACCTGTCGCGGATCACCGATCAGGTAGTCGAGGCTCATCGCCCCCTTCGGTACGTCGACTTGGCCCGCGAACTCGTCGATGTACTCCGGGTAGTCGGCGAACCGGCAGCGCTGTACGAGGCCCACGGGTTCGCCGTCGAGCAGCACGAGCAGGTCCTCCGACGGTTCTTCCCCGCGCGCCGCCGGGCCGAAGTCGCGGGCCACTGCCTCCGGCGAAGTCTCGTGGTTCCACCACCGCGCGACGTGCGGCTCTTCGAGCCACCGCCTCAGCCGCGGGAAGTCGGTCTCGCCGAGTCGGCGCCAGGTGATCATCGGGACCCCTCGCCAGAAGCCGTCAACAGGTCGCACCCGCAGTTCCACGGGATCCGCATGCGATGCGCCTTGCGTGTCACCGCCGTCATCCCCACGAACGCGCGGCGGTGTTGAGAAAGTCGGTCCGCCCCTCGCCTGTGCCGTAGCGAGAGCCGGCCGGCTCGACTGGCGATGGCGCCGTACCGGGGATCAGAAACTCCGGACTCATCACGATGCCGACGGTAACACTCGCCT
>NZ_JBFBAV010000094.1:0-4866 GCF_040689505.1 Streptomyces sp. NPDC051211 | reverse complement strand
GTCGGCGGAGACCACCACCGTGTGGGACACCCCGGGGGTGTTGTCCACGAAGTTGGTGATCAACCAGTTCAGGTTCTGCGCCGCCTGGCTCATCGCGCTCACACTAACGCTCCTGGTCATAGCTGTTACTTGACTGCTCCGAACCCGCACTGCGTCCCTGCTGGACACCGCGCCGCAGGTTGCTCAACCTGCCACGCACGTCCTCCGGGGCGCGGGAGACCTGAGGGCCGCCCTGCGGGGTCGACTCCGCAGCACCCTCGACCAGGTTGGCCTTGGGTACCCGCCGAGGAAGACCGGACGGGGTGACCCCGCCCGCCTTCGGCTCGCGGAGCTTGCCGGCCTGCTGCCAGCGCTCGTCGTTGGCCGAACGCCAGCCCGGACCGCCCTGGCCCTGCTCCGTGGCCGCGGGCCGCTGCTCGGTGGCCGGGGACCGCTGCTCGAAGAGGGACTTGGTGGGCTCCGCTTCCTGCTGCGCCGGCTGCCACTGCTGCTGGCTGCCGCGGCGCGGCAGGCCCGCGCCGGTCAGCTGGTGGCCGGTGTCGGCAGCGGCGTCCGGACGGTCGAAGCCTACGCGGTCCTGGGCCGGTTCGGGAGCGGCCGGGGGTTCCGATTCGGTTCCGTAGTCCTGCTGGTAGGCAGTCGGGTAGGAGCTCTGCTCCGGCCACCCTGCCTGGTGGGACTGGTTCTCGTAGCCGTTGTCGTAGCCCTGCTCGGCCTGCTGGGCTTCCTGGTACCCGGCTTCCGGATAGTTGTACCCGTCCTGCGGGTACGCCTGGTAGCCGGGCTGGCTCGGCTGGGCGTCGTAGGAGGTCTCGTAGCCCTGCTCGGGCTGCTGCTCGTACTCCTGATACGGCTGGTACCCGTGCTCGGGCTGGGGTTCCGGATACTCCTGCTGCCCGTACTCCTGCTGCCCGTGCTCCTGGTCCTGCTCCTGCGGATAGCCCACCTGGGCTTCCAGCGCGGCCCGCCGCTCCTCGCGGACCAGGGAGCGTCCCACCGGGTCCAGGTCGCGCACGTCGGCGCCGCCCTGGCCGGGGTTGTCGTACCGGGAGTCGTCGAAGCCGAGCTCGGCCGCGGTGCGCATCGGGGCGCTCTCGAAGGCCTGCTGCTGCGGCTGCTGCTGCGGGATCATCGAGGACACGGTGAAGTCGTCGTCCGGGATGCCCTCGCCACCACCACCATGGGTGATCGGGTCCGGGAGCATGACCAGCGAGGTGGTGCCGGCCTGCTCGCCCGAGGGGCGCAGCTGGACGCGGATGCCGTGCCGGTCCGCCAGCCGGCCGACCACGAAGAGGCCCATGCGCTGGGAGATCGCGGCGTCCACGGTCGGCGGGTTGGCCAGCTTGTGGTTGATGTCCGCGAAGTCCTCGGCGGTGAGGCCGATGCCCTTGTCGTGGATCTCGACCATCACGCGGCCGTCGGGCAGTCGGGTCGCGTTGACTCGGACCTTGGTCTGCGGGGAGGAGAACGTGGTGGCGTTCTCCAGCAGCTCGGCCAGCAGGTGCACGAGGTCGGTCACGGCCTGGCCGTGGATCTCGGCGTCGGAGACTCCGGAGAGCTCGATGCGCTCGTACTGCTCCACCTCGGAGGAGGCGGCGCGCAGCACGTCGACGAGGGGCACCGGCTGGTCCCAGCGGCGGCCCGGTTCCTCACCCGCGAGGATGAGGAGGTTCTCGCCGTTGCGGCGCATACGGGTGGCGAGGTGGTCCAGCCGGAAGAGGTTCTCCAGCTGGTCCGGGTCGGCCTCGTTGTTCTCCAGGTCGGTGATGAGGGTCAGCTGGCCCTCGATCAGCGACTGGTTGCGCATGGAGAGGTTCGTGAAGATCGCGTTGACGTTCCCTCGCAGGAGCGCCTGCTCGGCGGCGAGCCGGACGGCCTCGCGGTGCACCTGGTCGAAGGCCCGGGCGACCTCGCCGATCTCGTCCTGGGAGTCGATCGGGATGGGCATGACACGGGTGTCGACCTTGCCCGGGTCGGTCCGGGAGAGCTGGTCGACGAGCATCGGCAGGCGCTGCTCGGCGATGTCGAAGGCGGCGGAGCGCAGACGGGCCATGGCGCGGCCCATCTGGCGGGCCATCATGCCGGCCAGGATGAAGGCGGCGAGGAGGGCGAAGACCACGATGGCGCCGTTGGTGATGGCGTCGGTGCGGGCGTCGTCGGAGACGGCCACGGCGTCGTTGACGGCCTTGTCGAGGAGTTCCTTCTCGATCTCGGAGTAGCCCTCGAACTTGGCGGTGGCGGCGGCCTGCCAGAAGACGGCGTTGGTGCCGCCCTGGGCCAGCTTCTCCTTGGACTCGCCGCCGGCTATCGCCTCGGTCATGCCGGTCAGGTACGAGCCGGCGACGTTCGGCGGGGCCTTGAAGGGCTTGCCGGCCGCGGTGGCCTGGGACTTGGCCTCGTCCAGCTTGGCGGCGCCCTCGGAGGACTTCTTGCCCATGACCTCACGGAGCCGGTCGGTGTCGGCTTCGGTGCCGGCCGCGACGTACTCGCCGATGGCGATTTCCTCGAGGTAGGCGTACGAGGAGAAGGCGATCAGCTGGGCCTTGCGGACGTCCGGCTGGGTGCTGGGGCGGACCAGGAGGTGGGTGCCGACGGAACGCTGGAGCGAGTTGGCGGCCTTGGCCAGCTGGATCGCGTAGACCATGCGGCCGTAGCTGGTCACGTTTCCGGTGCCCAGGCCGAGTTCGTTGGCGAACTGCATGAGGTAGTGCTGGACCTGCACGTACCCCTCTTCGGTCGGGATGGGACCGAGGACGCCGTTCGGCAGGTCCTTCTTGTGCGACTCGATGTCGGCCGAGTAGGCGGTCTCGCGGACCTTCTGCAGCTTCGGCTCCTCCTGGTGGAAGAGCTGCAGGCGGCGCTCCAGGCCCACGCCCTCGGGCATGTCCTCGACGGCCGTCGCGAACTTGGCCTTGGCCGCGTCCGTTTCGGCGTACGCCTTGGTGACCGCCTCGTTGTTGCGGTCGCCGCTCAGGATGGGCGCGGCGGTGAGGTCGCGCTCGTTGAGCAGCGCCTGGCCGTATTCGGCCGCGGCCTGGACGATGCGGGCCGTCTTCTCGGCGTCCTTCGCCTCGTTCCAGGTGTCGATGGAGCCCTTCACCTGGAAGCCGCCCATGACCAGGCCCACGAGGGCCGGGACGAGCAGGATGGCGTTCAGACGGGTCGGCACGCGCCAGTTGCGGGGCGAGAACCTGCTGGTGCTGCCGCCGGTCGTGGGCGGTTCCACGGGTACGTCCATGGGCGACGCGGCCGCGCGCGGCGGCGGGGTGAAGTTGCCTCGCGCGGGTTCATCCGCGGGGCTCGAGTTGCTTCGCCTCACTCGACCAACAACCTCTCGGCGGTGCTACTAGCTAGTTCGTTGAATTCCAGCATGGGTAACGGCCGTGTTCCAAACAGTTGAAACTGGCCATTCCCAGAGACTTATGCCTCACATAAATCGGACATAAAGCCTGAGGTCCGGCAAAAGTCGGGGCAGTTGTGCGCGCTGTGACACCGGGCGAATGCACCGTGTGGCCAAGTACCCCCAATTCTCTGTCGAAACGTTATGAACGACACGGGGCGGGCCGTGTCGTGCGACACAGCCCGCCCCGGCGCTCGTGGAGGTCCCGTGAAAAGCCTGGGAGAACTCGCTTACTTCAGTCGCGCCATGAGGGCGTGTTCGACAAGAGTGATGAGGGCGCTCTTGGCGTCGCCGCGATGCCGGGCATCCGTGGTGATGATGGGTGCGTCGGGACCGATCTGGAGCGCTTCGCGGACTTCTTCGGGGGTGTAGGGCTGGTATCCGTCGAAGCCGTTGAGGGCGATGACGAAGGGGAGTCCGGAGTTTTCGAAGTAGTCGACGGCGGGGAAGCAGTCGGCGAGTCGGCGGGTGTCGACGAGGACGACGGCGCCGATGGCGCCGCGGACGAGGTCGTCCCACATGAACCAGAACCGGTCCTGGCCGGGGGTACCGAACAGGTAGAGGATGAGGTCCTGGTCGAGCGTGATGCGGCCGAAGTCCATGGCCACCGTGGTGGTGGTCTTGTCCCCGGTGTGGGTGAGGTCGTCGATGCCGGCCGACGCGGAGGTCATGACGGCCTCGGTGCGCAGCGGATTGATTTCCGAAACGGCGCCGACGAACGTGGTCTTGCCCACGCCGAAGCCGCCCGCCACCACGATCTTTGCCGAGGTGGTGGAGCGAGCCGCTCCGCCGCTAGATCTTGCGAAGTCCACTGAGCACCCTTTCGAGCAGTGTCACGTCCGGCGTGCCGCCGGCCTCTCCATTGCCCGGCTGGTGGATCGCCACCATGCCCGCCTCCGCCAGGTCGGCCACGAGGATCCGGGCCACGCCGAGCGGCATCGACAGCAGGGCCGACACCTCCGCGACCGACTTGACCTCGCGGCACAGCGTGCAGATGCGCTGGTGCTCGGGCAGGAGACCCGACAGGTGCATCGGATCGGCCGTGGTGCTGACCAGCGCCTCGATGGCGAGCTGGTAGCGCGGCCGGGTCCGGCCGCCGGTCATGGCATAGGGGCGAACCAGCGGCTGGTCGCCTTCCGCGCCGTACGACGAGTCGCCGTACGAATCGGGATAGGCGGGGGGCGGGGTCATGAATCCTCCGGGCTCGACAGCAGTGGTCAGCGTGCCGTCTGACGGTGGCCGGTGGGGGGACGGGATGACGGCCGGACGGTGGTACTGGGTCCCGGGGCCAGGGAAGGCGCCCCGGTCTCCCGGCCGGCAGTACCGTCCGGCCGGGAGAGTGGCAGTCAGCTGAGCAGGCTTCCCTGCAGTTCCGCGCGCAGGTCCGGGGTGAGGACGCTGCCCGCTCGGTCCACCAAGAGGGCCATCTCGTAGCCCACGAGGCCGATGTCGCACTCGGGGTGCGC
>NZ_JBFBAV010000093.1:0-4869 GCF_040689505.1 Streptomyces sp. NPDC051211 | reverse complement strand
TGGTCAAGGAGTACAAGGCCGAGCTGATGCACCCGTACTACGCGGCCGAACGCGGCCTCGTCGACGACGTCATCGACCCCGCCGAAACCCGCGAGACGCTGATCAGCGCCCTCGCGATGCTCCGCAACAAGCACGCCGACCTGCCGTCCCGCAAGCACGGCAACCCGCCGCAGTAAGGAGAGAAGCCACCGATGAGCACCGACATGCTGCTGCGCGTCGAAAAGGGCCACGCCGAGCCCGAGGAGCTGGCCGCGATCACTGCGATCCTGCTGGCCCGCGCCGCCTCCACCCCCTCCATCCCGGCCGCCCGCACCCGCTCCACGGCCGGCTGGCGCCGCCTGGAACGCACGCCGGGCTTCCGCGCCCCGCACAGCTGGCAGGGCTGACCTTCAGAGCCCTCCGTACGGCCGCTCAGCCGACCTCGACGTTGATGCCCTCGGGCACCGACTCCAGGTTCGGGGGGCGGCCGTCGGCCGTTCGGCAGCCGCTGAGCCGTAGATCGGTCAGGCCGTTGAACACGGCCAGCGGGCCCAGGTCCGCCGACAGCACACAGTCCTTCAGGTAGAGGCTGCTCAGCCGGGGCGGAGTGGTGCGGACCGAAGCCGGCCAGAGCCGCAGGTCGTAGCCGGTCAACCGGAGGTTGACCAGGGTGACCAGGCCGTCCAGTCCGTCGAGGCCGCGGGGCACGCCACTGCCCTGCAGCCCGAGGGCGCCCAGTCGGCGCCGCTCGGTGAGCGGCGCCAGATCGGTGCCCGGCGCCAGTCGGCCGAGCCCCAGATGCCGCAGCCGCTCGGGCAGCTCCAGCGCGGCCAACGAGGGCAGGGACTCCCAGTTGATCAGCTGAAGCGTGATGAGCTCGGGCAAGGCCTCCCACGGCGGACCGGCAGGCAGCGGCACGTTCCCGAACAGGGTCAGCGCCACCAGCCGCCGGTGCACGCGCAACGGGTCGAGATCGGCATCCTCACGCAGGTCGTACAGCCACAGCCCGCGCAGCCCCGTCAGCCCGGCGGTGGCGCCCAGCCCCTGGGTGAAGGGAGCGCCGACCGAGACCCAGTGGACCTCCGGGAGCCGCAGCAGCACCGGCCACTGCGTCGGATGCGTCACCTGCACGAATACGTCGGACAGCGGCAGCTTCCGCAGCACCCGCCGTGCGTACTCCTCCGGGTCGAAGTACTCCCAGGCCTCGGCCAGCAGGTTGCCGACCGCCGGACCCGCGTCAGCCGCCCAGCGTGCCAGCCGGTCCAGGGCCGGCGCGCCGCCGATGAGCGCGGCGGTCCGGACTGCGGCCTCGGCGACCGGTCGGTCCAGCCCCGCCAGGGAATCCGGAAGCCGACGCAAGACCGTGGGCCCCACGCCGGAAAGCGAGTCCGCCTCGGCGGGCTCGCGCGGCGGAGCCAAGGCGTCGAGCGCCGCCTCCAGCGGATCGGAGAGCTCCTGCGGGACCGCCTCCATGGTCTCCAGGCAGGATGCCGCCAACAGCCGCAACCGGCGCCGGTATCGGCTCTCCGCGCCAGCCCGCGCCAAGATGCCCTCGATCAGCTCCACCCGCTGGGTGCGGTTCGCATGCCCGGCCGCCAGCACGATCGTCTCGTGCCAGAAGTCCAGGTGCGCCCGCCCCACCAGGCTGCCGATGTTGTCCTCCGCCGCCGCGTCGGCCGCCGCCAGATATTCCTGGAAGCTGCGGTGCAGGAAGTCCACCCGCCCATCGGCGGGGGAGCGCAGTACCCCCGAGCGCACCACCAGGTGGTCCAGCACCGCCCGCGCGTCGGCCCGGTCCAGATGCCGCATCGCGCCCAGCGCATCGTGCACGTGCACCGCCGCCCGCTCCAGCGCGATCTCGTTGCGGCCGTTGTCGGACAGCCGCCACGCCAGATCCTGGAGCAGCCGCAGCTTGTCGGTCAGCGTCAACTGCACCTCCAGGGCGCTCGGCACGCACCGCTCCGCGTCCCGCCGCTGGACGAGGATCTCCAGGGCCGTCCGGTACAGCTCCATCCGGTTGCGCGGGAGTTGGCCGCGCCGGTCCAGGTGCAAGGCGCACAGCAGCGCCGCCAGCAGCGGGGTGGCGGCCAGGGACCGGAGATGAGGGCGGTCCTGGAGTCCGGTCAGCAGGGCGCGCTCGTAGTCCGGCAGCTCATTGCCGGGCTCCAGCACCGCCGCGTGCCACTGCCGTACGAACGCCACCACGTCGGCCGGCCGCATCCGGTCCAGCAGCACCGGCCGGAAGGACTCGGCCCGCAGCCAGTCGCTGCGGGCCGCAGCCGGACGGGAGGTGACCACCACCCGGATCTCCGGATATGCGTACAACAGCCCGCGCAGCCACTCCCGGACCGCCCGGCGCTCCGCCGCCGGGAGCTCGTCCACCCCGTCCACCAGCAGCAGCGCCCGCCCGGCCGCCAGCTGACGGTCCACCCAGGCGGCCGGCATGTGGCCGGTGAGCGGGCCCGCCACCTGGTCCAGTAACGCCTCGGGGCGGGGCAGTCGGCCCCCGGCGAACCGGCGCAGCTTCACCAGGACGGGCACCAAGCCGTTCCAGCCGGCCAGTTCACCCTCGAACGCGCCGCGCGCCGCCGTGACGGCCAGCCACTGGAGCAGGGTGGTCTTGCCGGATCCGGCCTCGCCGCGCAGCAGCACCCGCTTGGCGTTCCCGAGCGCGCTCTCGACCCGGCGGCCGTGGCCGTCCTCGTCGGCGGCGGCCAGGGCAGGGGCTCGCGGACGGTCCGGCTCCCCGGCCGTCCGCAGGCTCACGTACGCCACCGACAGCTTCGTCCGCGCCGCCCGCTCCGAGGCGAAGCTGAACAGCTCGATCTCGTCCAGCGAGCGGGCGACCAGCTCCAGGTACTCCCGGCGGAAGGCCTCGTCCTGCCCTTCGCCCTCGGGCGCGTACAGCGAGCGCGCCGGAAGCCGGTCCAGGACCAGGGAGAGCTCCGCCGCCAGGGAGGTCGTACGGCCCAGCAGTTCCGTCACCGCGCGCTCGGTGAACACCGGCAGTCGGCGCAGGACGCGGACGTAGCAGTCGCAGCACTCCGAGAAGAGCAGCTCGTACAGCGCGGCCGCGGGCTCGTCCAGGCCGGCCGGGGCCGGTACCGCCCGGCGGATGCGGCGGGCCAGCTCCGCCGCGTCCGCGTCCGAGCCGATGATCGATGAGTCCGAGAGGTCGGCCGCGGCGAAGGTGTCCGTCACGGCGTCCAGGGCGGACCGGCGGCCGGACTCCGAGAGGCCGCGGAACTCGTGGGCCAGCAGCGGCTCCAGACGGGCCGCGACGGCGTCGGCGATCTGCTCGAACTGGCGCTCAAGGCTCCGCTGCGGGCGGAGTCCCGGTACGCGGACCCGGATCAGCTCCGACAGGTCGGACCGGCTCTCCTGGGTACGGCGCTTCGGCCCCAGCCACAGCCCCGCCGCCCGGGTCGCCAGGACCCGCCCCAGGTTGATCGCCGCCACCTCGGCACTCATGCCGCCCCACCCCCGCCCGTCAGATGACAGAACGCCGGGAACCCGCAAGCGGGTTCCCGGCGTTCCGGAGAGCAAGCGGAGCCGGAGCTACCGCAGGCGGGCCATCAGCGCGTGCTCCACCAGCGTGATCAGCGCCGACTTGGCGTCCGCGCGGTGGCGGGCGTCCGTGGTGATGATGGGTGCGTCGGGGCCGATCTGGAGTGCTTCGCGGACCTCTTCGGGGGTGTAGGGCTGGTGCCCGTCGAAGCCGTTGAGGGCGATGACGAAGGGCAGGCCGCTGTTCTCGAAGTAGTCGACGGCGGGGAAGCAGTCGGCGAGTCGGCGGGTGTCGACGAGGACGACGGCGCCGATGGCGCCGCGGACGAGGTCGTCCCACATGAACCAGAAGCGGTCCTGTCCGGGCGTGCCGAACAGGTAGAGGATCAGGTCCTGGTCCAGGGTGATGCGGCCGAAGTCCATGGCGACCGTGGTGGTCGTCTTGTCCCCGGTGTGGGTGAGGTCGTCGATGCCGGCGGAGGCGCTGGTCATGACGGCTTCGGTGCGCAGCGGGTTGATCTCGGAGACCGCGCCGACGAACGTGGTCTTGCCCACGCCGAAGCCGCCCGCCACCACGATCTTCGCGGAGGTGGTGGAGCGAGCCGCTCCGCCGTTAGAGCTTGCGAAGTCCACTGAGCACCCTTTCGAGCAGTGTCACATCTGGCTGGCCGCCGGCGGACTCGTCGCCGCCGGGCTGGTGAATGGCGACAAGGCCCGCCTCCGCCAGGTCGGCGACGAGGATTCGGGCGACGCCGAGAGGAATGGTGAGAAGTGCCGAGATCTCCGCGACGGATTTGATCTCCTGGCACAGGCGGCAGATGCGCTGGTGCTCGGGCAACTGCCCTTGCAGCCGGGCGGGATCGGCCGTGGTGCTGACCAGTGCCTCGATGGCGAGCTGGTAGCGCGGCCGGGTCCGGCCGCCGGTCATTGCGTACGGACGCACCAGCGGGTTGTGCGCCTTCGGCGACTGCGCGGCCCGGGAAGGGCGTTGCGCCGGCGCGTAGGGCTGCTGGGGCTGCTGGGGCTGCTGTCCGTACGGCTGGTTCTGGTACGGGTTCTGCTCCGGCACGGGACGGCTGGGAGCGGAGGGGAAGTTGAAGCGGTTCTGGTCGTGCCCACCCTGCGGCTGTTGCACGCCGCCATAAGGATGTCCTCCTGGGGGTGTTGTCACGTTTCCTCCTCCGACTCCAAAACGCAGTACTCCCGTTGGAACCGCGCCACCGCACCTTAAGGCGCGGTGACGCGAAACGCACTGCCTGTCTGCTAGCTGAGAAGACTTCCCTGGAGCTCCGCGCGCAGGTCCGGGGTGAGGACGCTGCCCGCTCGGTCCACCAAGAGGGCCATCTCGTAGCCCACGAGGCCGATGTCGCACTCGGGGTGCGC
>NZ_JBFBAV010000092.1:0-3211 GCF_040689505.1 Streptomyces sp. NPDC051211 | reverse complement strand
GGTGATGGGTGGCTGGTCGTTGCTTGAGAACTACACAGTGGACGCGAGCATCTGTGGCCAAGTTTTTAAGGGCGCACGGTGGATGCCTTGGCACCAGGAACCGATGAAGGACGTGAGAGGCCGCGATAGGCCCCGGGGAGCTGCCAACTGAGCTTTGATCCGGGGGTGTCCGAATGGGGAAACCCGGCAGTCGTCATGGGCTGTCACCCATGCCTGAACACATAGGGCATGTGGAGGGAACGAGGGGAAGTGAAACATCTCAGTACCCTCAGGAAGAGAAAACAACCGTGATTCCGGGAGTAGTGGCGAGCGAAACCGGATGAGGCCAAACCGTATGCGTGTGAGACCCGGCAGGGGTTGCGCATGCGGGGTTGTGGGAATGAGCTTTCATGGTCTGCCGGCCATGAGGCGAGTCAGAAACCGTTGATGTAGTCGAAGGACATGCGAAAGGTCCGGCGTAGAGGGTAAGACCCCCGTAGACGAAACATCAGCGGCTTGCTTGCTCATCTCCCAAGTAGCACGGGGCCCGAGAAATCCCGTGTGAATCTGGCGGGACCACCCGCTAAGCCTAAATATTCCCTGGTGACCGATAGCGGATAGTACCGTGAGGGAATGGTGAAAAGTACCGCGGGAGCGGAGTGAAATAGTACCTGAAACCGTGTGCCTACAAGCCGTGGGAGCGTCGCTCATTGGGTTTACCCAATGGGTCGTGACTGCGTGCCTTTTGAAGAATGAGCCTGCGAGTTAGCGGTGTGTAGCGAGGTTAACCCGTGTGGGGAAGCCGTAGCGAAAGCGAGTCCGAATAGGGCGATTGAGTTGCACGCTCTAGACCCGAAGCGGAGTGATCTAGCCATGGGCAGGTTGAAGCGGAGGTAAGACTTCGTGGAGGACCGAACCCACCAGGGTTGAAAACCTGGGGGATGACCTGTGGTTAGGGGTGAAAGGCCAATCAAACTCCGTGATAGCTGGTTCTCCCCGAAATGCATTTAGGTGCAGCGTCGTGTGTTTCTTGCCGGAGGTAGAGCACTGGATAGGCGATGGGCCCTACCGGGTTACTGACCTTAGCCAAACTCCGAATGCCGGTAAGTGAGAGCACGGCAGTGAGACTGTGGGGGATAAGCTCCATGGTCGAGAGGGAAACAGCCCAGAGCATCGACTAAGGCCCCTAAGCGTACGCTAAGTGGGAAAGGATGTGGAGTCGCAGAGACAACCAGGAGGTTGGCTTAGAAGCAGCCACCCTTGAAAGAGTGCGTAATAGCTCACTGGTCAAGTGATTCCGCGCCGACAATGTAGCGGGGCTCAAGCGTACCGCCGAAGTCGTGTCATTGCAGCAATAGCCCCAACGGGCGCTGTGATGGGTAGGGGAGCGTCGTGTGCCGGGTGAAGCAGCAGCGGAAGCTAGTTGTGGACGGTTCACGAGTGAGAATGCAGGCATGAGTAGCGATACACACGTGAGAAACGTGTGCGCCGATTGACTAAGGGTTCCTGGGTCAAGCTGATCTGCCCAGGGTAAGTCGGGACCTAAGGCGAGGCCGACAGGCGTAGTCGATGGACAACCGGTTGATATTCCGGTACCCGCTTTGAAACGCCCAATATCGAATCCTCTAATGCTAAGGCCGTGAAGCCGTTCCGGACCCTTCGGGGAAAGGAAAGTGGTGGAGCCGCCGATCCAAGGTGGTAGTAGGTAAGCGATGGGGTGACGCAGGAAGGTAGTCCAGCCCGGGCGGTGGTTGTCCCGGGGTAAGGGTGTAGGCCGAGGGGTAGGCAAATCCGTCCCTCATATAAGGCTGAGACCTGATGCCGAGCCGATTGTGGTGAAGTGGATGATCCTATGCTGTCGAGAAAAGCCTCTAGCGAGTTTCATGGCGGCCCGTACCCTAAACCGACTCAGGTGGTCAGGTAGAGAATACCGAGGCGTTCGGGTGAACTATGGTTAAGGAACTCGGCAAAATGCCCCCGTAACTTCGGGAGAAGGGGGGCCATCACTGGTGAGAGGACTTGCTCCTCGAGCTGGGGGTGGCCGCAGAGACCAGCGAGAAGCGACTGTTTACTAAAAACACAGGTCCGTGCGAAGCCGTAAGGCGATGTATACGGACTGACGCCTGCCCGGTGCTGGAACGTTAAGGGGACCGGTTAGTGACCTTTCGGGGTTGCGAAGCTGAGAACTTAAGCGCCAGTAAACGGCGGTGGTAACTATAACCATCCTAAGGTAGCGAAATTCCTTGTCGGGTAAGTTCCGACCTGCACGAATGGCGTAACGACTTCTCGACTGTCTCAACCATAGGCCCGGTGAAATTGCACTACGAGTAAAGATGCTCGTTTCGCGCAGCAGGACGGAAAGACCCCGGGACCTTTACTACAGTTTGATATTGGTGTTCGGTTCGGCTTGTGTAGGATAGGTGGGAGACTTTGAAGCCGTGACGCCAGTCATGGTGGAGTCGCCGTTGAAATACCACTCTGGTCGTGCTGGATGTCTAACCTCGGTCCGTGATCCGGATCAGGGACAGTGTCTGATGGGTAGTTTAACTGGGGCGGTTGCCTCCCAAAGGGTAACGGAGGCGCCCAAAGGTTCCCTCAGCCTGGTTGGCAATCAGGTGTTGAGTGTAAGTGCACAAGGGAGCTTGACTGTGAGACCGACGGGTCGAGCAGGGACGAAAGTCGGGACTAGTGATCCGGCGGTGGCTTGTGGAAGCGCCGTCGCTCAACGGATAAAAGGTACCCCGGGGATAACAGGCTGATCTTCCCCAAGAGTCCATATCGACGGGATGGTTTGGCACCTCGATGTCGGCTCGTCGCATCCTGGGGCTGGAGTCGGTCCCAAGGGTTGGGCTGTTCGCCCATTAAAGCGGTACGCGAGCTGGGTTTAGAACGTCGTGAGACAGTTCGGTCCCTATCCGCTGTGCGCGTAGGAATATTGAGAAGGGCTGTCCCTAGTACGAGAGGACCGGGACGGACGAACCTCTGGTGTGCCAGTTGTCCTGCCAAGGGCATGGCTGGTTGGCTACGTTCGGGAGGGATAACCGCTGAAAGCATCTAAGCGGGAAGCCTGCTTCAAGATGAGTATTCCCACCTCCTTGAGAGGGTAAGGCTCCCAGTAGACGACTGGGTTGATAGGCCAGATGTGGAAGCCCGGTAACGGGTGGAGCTGACTGGTACTAATAGGCCGAGGGCTTGTCCTCAGTTGCTCGCGTCCACTGTGTTAGTTCTGAAG
>NZ_JBFBAV010000091.1:0-6346 GCF_040689505.1 Streptomyces sp. NPDC051211 | reverse complement strand
GGACTGCCACCCATGGCAGTCCAGCCCCGCCGGCGTTTTGAGGCGCGGGGTGCGGATCCCTGCCACTTGGCCCCGCCGGGCGGTACCCCCAGCCCCTCCGGCGTTTGAGGAGCGGGGTCTGGGGCGGAGCCCCGCCTCCCGGCCCCGCTTGCGGGGTACCTCCCGGCCCCGCCGGGGCCCCCAGCCTCGCCGGCGTTTGAGGCGCGGGTCCGGGCGGAGCCCGGTTTCGGGAAGGGGCGGGTAGGGGAACAGCTCCGCGCAGCGGCCGCCTGTCGGGTGCGGCGCCGTTGCCGGGGGCCGGCCCCCGGGCCCCCCGCGCCTCAATCGCCGGCGGGGCTGGAGGACTGAGCAACTCGGGACTGGGGCGCCCGGTCGGGTGCGGCGCCGTTGCCGGGGGCCAGCCCCCGGACCCCGCGCCTCAAACGCCGGCGAGGCTGGATGTGCCTGGCGGGGCTGGAGGGGCCCGGCGGGGTTGGAGGGGGCCCGGCGGGGCTGGAATTGCCGCTGCGCGGCAACCAGTCGCAAAGGTGCGTCAGGTCCGGAGTGGGCCGGCGGTGGGGGACCGGCACAATGGGCCGGTGCTGCTCCACGATCTCTTCCCGCCCGGTGTCCAGCACGCTCTGGACCTCGCGGGCATCTTCGTCTTCGCCACGGCCGGCGCCCTCCTCGCCGTCCGCAAGAACTTCGACGTCTTCGGCATCGCCGTGCTCGCCCTCGTCACCGCCCTCGGCGGCGGCCTCTTCCGGGACCTGGTCATCGGGGCCGTGCCGCCCGCGGCCTTCGGCGAGCTCAGCTTCTTCGTGACCCCGCTGGTCGCCGCCGCGATCGTCTTCTTCCTGCACCCCGAGGTGCAGCGGATCAACCGGGCCATCAACGTCTTCGACGCGGCCGGCCTCGGCCTGTTCTGTGTGACCGGTACGACCAAGGCGTACGAGTACGGGCTCGGACTGACCGCCTCCGCGGCGCTGGGCGTGGCCACCGCCGTCGGCGGCGGTGTGCTGCGGGACGTGCTGGTCAACGAGGTGCCCTCGCTGCTCCGGGACCGGGAGATGTACGCGGTGCCCGCCCTGGTGGGCGCCACGATGGTCGCGGTGTGCATCGCCCTCGAGATCCTCAACGCCGTGACCAGCGGGGTCGCCGTGGTCACCACCTTCCTGCTGCGGCTGCTGGCCATCCGCTACCACTGGCGGGCGCCGCTCGCATGGAACCGCCGTTCCTCCGTCAAGGAGGAGGCCTGAGCGGGGGTCGTCCGACAAGAAAAGCTACCGCTTAGTAGCAAGTCGGTGTACCGTCGATGTATGTCACATGCAGCGGCCCAGGCATCCATCGGCGACAGCGAATTCGACCGCGACACCGCCCTCACCCCCCGCACGGGCGAGCCCGGTGTCTACGACGCGGAGCTCTCCGCCGGCTGGACGATCATCACCGCCGTCAACGGCGGCTACCTGCTGGCCCTGCTCGGACGCGCCCTGTCCGCCACCCTGCCGCACCCGGACCCCTTCACGGTCTCCGCGCACTACCTGAGCGCCTCCGCCCCCGGTCCCGCGGTGATCCGTACCGAGGTCGTCCGGACCGGCCGCACCCTCTCCACCGGCCAGGCCTCGCTCCTCCAGTACGACCCCGCGACCGGAGCCGAGATCGAGCGCATCCGGGTCCTCGCCTCCTACGGCGACCTCGACTCCCTCCCGGACGACGTCCGCACCACCGCCGTGCCCCCCGTCATGCCCGCGTACGAGGACTGCCTCGGGCCCGAGGCCGGCCCCGCCCCCATCCCCGGCAGCTCCGCCATCGTGGACCGGCTCCGGCTCCGCCTGGATCCGGCCACCGCCGGCTGGGCGGTCGGCGCGCCCTCCGGCAAGGGCGAGATGCGGGCCTGGTTCGAACTGGCCGACGGCCGCGACGCGGACCCGCTGTCCCTGCTGCTCGCCGTGGACGCCCTGCCGCCCACCTCCTTCGACCTCGGCCTGCTCGGCTGGACCCCGACCGTGGAACTCACCACCCACGTCCGCCACCGCCCGGCCCCCGGCCCGCTCCGGATCTCGATCACCACCCGCAACCTCGCCGGCGGCTTCCTGGAGGAGGACGCGGAGGTCTGGGACTCCACCGACCGCCTGGTCGCCCAGTCCCGCCAACTGGCTCGCGCCCCCCGCACCGCCTCCTGACCCCAGCCGCATCGGGCAGTGCCGTGCCGGGGCGGTGAACGGCGACCGTAGAATCGGGGAATCATGGCCTACCTCGATCACGCCGCGACCACGCCCATGCTGCCGGAGGCAGCGGCCGCGATGACCGCGCAGTTCGGCATCACGGGCAACGCCTCCGCCCTGCACGCCGCCGGCCGCAGGGCCCGCCGGACCGTCGAGGAGGGCCGGGAGGCCCTCGCCGAGGCGCTCGGGGCACGGCCGAGCGAGGTGGTCTTCACCGCCGGCGGCACCGAGGCCGACAACCTCGCCGTCAAGGGTCTGTACTGGGCCCGCCGGGACGCCGACCCGGCCCGCACCCGGGTCCTGGCCAGCCGCGTCGAGCACCACGCCGTGCTCGACGCCGTCCACTGGCTCGCCGAGCACGAGGGCGCCACCGTCGAGTACCTGCCCGTGGACCACTACGGGCGGGTCTCGCCCGAGGTCTTCCGCGCGGCCGTCGAACGCAACCCCGACGACATCGCCCTGGCCACCGTCATGTGGGCCAACAACGAGATCGGCACCGTCCTCCCGATCGCCGAACTCGCCGCCGTGGCCCGCGAATTCGGCATCCCCCTGCACTCCGACGCGGTCCAGGCCGTCGGCCAGCTCGACGTCCGGTTCGGCGAAAGCGGCCTCGCCGCCATGACCGTCAGCGGACACAAGATCGGCGGCCCCTACGGCATCGGCGCCCTGCTGCTCGGCCGCGACCAGACCCCCGTCCCCGTCCTGCACGGCGGCGGTCAGGAACGGCACGTCCGCTCCGGAACCCTCGACGTCCCCGCAGTCGCCGCCTTCGCGGTCGCCGCCACCCTCGCCGCCGAGCGCCGCGAGACCTTCGCCCGCGAGATCGGCGCCCTGCGCGACGAACTCGTCGCCGCCGTCCGAGCGGCCGTCCCCGACGCCGTCCTCGGCGGCGACCCGGAGGGCCGGCTCCCCGCCAACGCACACTTCAGCTTCCCCGGCTGCGAGGGCGACTCCCTGCTCCTGCTGCTCGACGCCCAGGGCATCGCCTGCTCCACCGGCTCGGCCTGCACCGCGGGCATCGCCCAGCCCAGCCACGTCCTGCTCGCCACCGGCACCGACCCCGACCTGGCCCGCGGCACCCTCCGCTTCTCCCTCGGCCACACCTCCACCAAGGAGGACGTGGCCGCCCTGGCCGCCGCCATCGGCCCGGCCGTGGAACGCGCCCGCACCGCCGGCCTCAGCTAGCTCAGCCAGGAGGCGATCCGGCCGACCGCTAACGGAGCTTGGACAGGTCGAGGCTCTCCGCCGCTGACGGGGTCTTGGACGGTACGGGCTTGTCGTAGTCGGAGAAGTCGGCCTCGCCGCGCGTGCCTCCCATCTGCCCCTGGATCCGGAGCAGGTACGGCTTGCCCTCGGTGGCGACGTAGAACGTGGCCCAGTCGGCCCCGGAACGGCCGGTGACCGTGATCGCGGGCGTGCCCTCGACGAGGGCCTTCGCACCCTTCTCCACGTCCTCCGCAGAGAACGGCTCCGACATGTACTCGCGCTGGAGGTGGTTCACGTCGCAGGAGGCGGCGAGCTCGCGGAGCGAGGCGTCGTCGGCGGCGCCGTGCATCCACCGGCCGTCGAGCAACTCGAGCAACTCCTCGCCGGCCGGCCCCGGCACGTGGGCCTTCATGAACGCCGCGTCCGGTTTCATCCACACGTCCTGCCCGCGTTTGACGATCTCCAGCCGGCCCCCCTTCGGGCCCAGCGCCACGGTGCCGGCGCAGTTGCCGTCCCGGTCGAGACGGAGGTCCACGGTGTAGGTGCCGGTCGCGTCCCTGGTCTGTCCTTCCCAGCGCAGGGACCGGGCGTCGAGCAGCGACTGCCGCCCCTTCTCCGCGATCACGTGGGCGGGCTCGTCCTCGATGCCGTTGCCGCCCGGCGCCGCCGCCCCCACGAGCAGGGCGCCGATTCCCGCCAGTACCCCCACGAGCCTGGACATCGCCTCACCTCCGATGAGGACCCCGTCTGTGATCAGCCTAGGACGGGGGCACCTGCCCCGCAGTCCCGGCCTGGCCGGCGGCCGCCTTCGACGGCTCCGGCTTCGCGACCTCGGCGCGGACCAGGCGCAGGTAGCGGTCCCAGTCCCAGTGCGGTCCCGGGTCGGTGTGGTCGGCGCCCGGGACCTCGGAGTGGCCCAGGATGTGCTTCCGGTCGACGGGTATGTCGTACCTCCGGCATATCGCCGCCGCCAGCCGCGCCGAGGACTCGTACATGGCGGCGGTGAAGTCCTTGGGGCGGTCGACGTAGCCCACGTGCTCGATGCCGATGCTGCGCTCGTTCATCGAGCGGTTGCCCGCGTGGAAGGCGACGTCCAGCTCGCGCACCATCTGCTCGATGTGCCCGTCCTGCCGGACGATGTAGTGGGCCGAGGCCTTGTGCCACGGGTTCTTGAACGCGTCCACCGAGGATTTGAAGCCGCCCTGGGTGACATGCACGACGATCCGGTCCACCCGGTAGTCGTCGGGCCGGTCCGCCAGCCGCCAGTTCGCCGGGGACGCCGCCGTCCACCGGGCACCGGGGTGGTCCAGCTCACCCTCCTTGCGCGGCTTGGACACCCCGGGCAGGAGCCACCAGCCGCGCGAGATCTCCTCCCGGCCCGCCACCGCGGCCGCCCCGACCAGCCCCAGCCCGCCCAGCAGCACCGCCCGCCGCGTCGTCTTCGAGCCGGCCTTCTTCGAGCCCGTACCGCTCGCGCCGCCCTCGTGGCCCATGCGCATCACCCCCCGCCAAGAGATAACGCACCGTGACCCCGCGCGGTTCCCCGTACCCTGGACGGTGCTATGACTGAGAACCTGCCGCGCACCCGCCCCCTTCGCGTCCTGGCCGCCATGTCCGGCGGCGTGGACTCCGCCGTCGCCGCCGCCCGCGCGGTCGAAGCCGGGCACGACGTGACCGGCGTCCACCTCGCGCTCTCCGCCAACCCGCAGTCCTTCCGGACCGGCGCACGCGGCTGCTGCACCATCGAGGACTCCCGCGACGCCCGCCGCGCCGCGGACGTCATCGGCATCCCCTTCTACTGCTGGGACCTCGCCGAGCGGTTCCGCGAGGACGTGGTCGAGGACTTCGTCGCCGAGTACGAGGCGGGACGCACCCCGAACCCCTGCCTGCGCTGCAACGAGAAGATCAAGTTCGCGGCGCTGCTGGACAAGGCCCTCGCCCTCGGCTTCGACGCGGTCTGCACCGGCCACTACGCCACCGTCGTGGTCAACGAGGACGGCAGCCGCGAACTGCACCGCGCCTCCGACATGGCCAAGGACCAGTCGTACGTCCTCGGCGTGCTCGACGAGAAGCAGCTCGCCCACGCGCTCTTCCCGCTCGGCGACACGATCACCACCAAGGACGAGATCCGGGCGGAGGCGGAGCGCCGCGGCCTGGCCGTCGCGAAGAAGCCCGACAGCCACGACATCTGCTTCATCGCCGACGGCGACACCCAGGGGTTCCTGGCCAAGCGGCTGGGCAAGGCGGAGGGCGACATCGTCGACGAGTCCGGCGCGAAGCTCGGCACGCACGACGGGGCGTACGGCTTCACCATCGGGCAGCGCAAGGGGCTGCGCATCGGTCACCCGGCCGCGGACGGCAAGCCGCGCTACGTCCTGGACATCTCCCCGGTGAACAACACCGTCACCGTCGGCCCGGCGGAGGCCCTGGACGTGACCGGCCTCACCGCGATCCGTCCCCGCTGGTGCGGCACGGCACCGGCCGGCGGGCCGGCGACGTACACCGCGCAGCTGCGGGCGCACGGGGGTGAGACCGAGGTCTCGGCGGAGCTGGTCGACGGGGAGCTGCGGGTTGCCTTTACGGAGGCGGTGCGTGGGGTGGCTCCCGGGCAGGCGATCGTTCTGTACGACGGCACCCGCGTCGTCGGCTCCGCCACCATCGCCACCACCACCCGCACCTAGCCGCCGCGCGGGGGGCTTCCCCCATTAACCGGGCTCTGCCCGGACCCGGTCCTCAAACGCCGGACGGGCTGGAAAATCCAGCCTCGCCGGCGTTTGAGGCGCGGGGTCTGGGGCGGAGCCCCAGTTCGGGAAGGGGCGGGTAGGGGAACAGCTCCGCGCAGCGGCCGCCTGTCGGGTGCGGCGCCGTTGCGGGGGGGGGGGGGGGGGGCCGCCCCCGGGCCCCCCCCCCCCCGGGGGGGGGGGGGGGGCGCGCGC
>NZ_JBFBAV010000090.1:0-6808 GCF_040689505.1 Streptomyces sp. NPDC051211 | reverse complement strand
GTGGGCGCGGACGACGGTGGAGCCGACCGAGACGGTCCAGCCGATGTCGTCGTCGGCGTCCGCTGTCGGGAGGACGGCGGCCAGGATTCTCTCCCACGTGCCGTCGACGGCCCAACTAATCGGGCAGACACATCCGATCAACTGACCAACCCACCAAACAGACACGCCCTAGTTGCGCACCTGACCGTCCCGCGCTGAGTTACCGGCGTCAAGAGCGCCGATCGCGGCCGCGATGGAGCCTGGTAAGTCCGGGTGACTAGTGCTGTGCCGCGTTAGGGCCTGTCTTTGGTTGGGATCACGATGTGGGGCGAAGGCTGCGGATCCAGATGATCGCTGCGCGTAAGTGGAGTCCGGCGAAGCAGCCCCCGTGTCTACTCGTTGCACCGGGAGGGGCGCGGGGGCGGTCGGTCACCTGTCCGTGTCTGAGGGCGGTGCGGTGGCACCCAGGGTCCGCCGGGCGTCCAGCCACACCCTCTCGAACTCCTCGGCCGAGATCGCCCCGGCGAGCGACGTTTCCTCCCATCCCGTGAGCCTGCCCTCGGCGACGAGACCGTATCGCTGCTCGTACCGGCTCATCGTGGCGATGTCCGCGCGCTCCTGAAACCGGAGAACCTCCTCCAGGGAGGCGGCGGTCAGCGGGGTGCCGTCATCGCCTCGCAAGTCCACTTGCCGAAGAACCCACCCCGCCTCATCACTCTCGAAGTACTGCCACAGGCCTTGGGCCTCGTCATACGCGCGGATCCACATCACCATGGCACCACGCTCGCGCAGGCAACAGGGCTGCTCCGGTACGGCACGCGCGTGGCTGCGAACGGCTCACCCCGTCGCCGAGTCTTTGAATGAGATTGTCAGGGCCTATCTGATGTTGTGATCATTCTTCGGGTTCCGTCCCCGTCCGGGGCGGGACCCGGTAGTACGCTGCGTGTGACGCGTAGGCAACTTACCGACGAGCAGTGGAAGTTCATTGAGCACTCCCTTCCGATCGGCCGGTTCGGCCCGTACCCCGACAGACTGCGGGAACAGTTCGAAGGGGTGATCTGGCGGTTCCGGTCCGGCGCCCAGTGGCGGGAGATGCCCTCCGAATTCGGCCCCTGGCCGACGGTCTACGGCCGCTTCCGAGGCTGGCGGGATGCTGGTGTCTTCACCACGCTGCTGGATGGCCTGATCGCCGAGGCCGCCCGCACGGGAGAGACGGACTTGTCCCTGGTCAGCGTGGACTCCACGACCGCACGCGCCCACCACGACGCCGCCGGGATGCATATCGGCAACGAAGTCATGGACGCCTTGGAGGAAGCCGCGCGTGAGCAGGAGCAGGCCCGGCAAAAAGGGGCGGCTGCGAGGAACAGAACGGGCAGGACGACGGAAACGACCCCGAGCGGGAAGAGCGGCGACGTGTCCGGCGCCGGCGCAGACTCCGCTCGAAGGAAGCCCTGCTCGGCAGGTCCAGGGGCGGACTGACCAGCAAGGTCCATCTCGCCGCGGACCGGAAGTGCCGTCCGCTCGCGTTCGTCCTGACCACGGGACAGGCCGCGGACAGCCCGCAGTTCATCCCCGTGCTCGAGAAAGTACGGGTCCGCGGGCCCGTCGGCCGCCCCCGCACCCGGCCCGACGCGGCCGCCGCCGACAAGGCCTACTCGTCGCGCGGCAACCGCGCCTACCTGCGCAAACGCAACATCAAGGCAGTCATCCCGGAGAAGAGGGACCAAGCCGCCAACCGGAAGAGGAAAGGCAGTAAGGGCGGCCGACCCGTCAGCCACGACGCCGACCTCTACAAGAAGCGGAACACCGTCGAACGCCTGATCAACAAGCTGAAAGCCTGGCGAGGCATAGCCACCCGCTACGACAAGACCCCTCAGAGCTACCTCGCCGGCCTCCACCTCCGCGCCTCAATGATCTGGATCGACGACCTCCTGCCGACGACTGGCTGATCACAACACCACACAGGCCCTAGTTCGTGGAAGGGTGCAGGTGAACCTCCGTGCGTCCGCTACGTCGGCTGAACGTGACGGTGCCGACGCAGACACCGTCCGCGCGGCCTGGATCTGCGAGCTGTGTGTCCAGGTCGTAGACACGATAGGGTCCGCTCGATAGTTCGAAGCCTTCCGGTCTGCCGGAAGGCTTCTCGCGTTCTCGAGGAGGATCAGATGGCAGACTTTGTTGTCCGCAGAGCGGGCGCCGAGGACCGCGACGTCCTGGAACGACTCTGGCCGCTTTTCCTGCACGACCTGTCGGAGTTCTGGGGCGTCCTGCCGAACCCGGACGGAACATACCGCCGCGAGTGGCTAGAGTCGGCGATCGGCGATCCCACCTGGTCGGCTTATCTCGTATGGTCTGGTGACCGGCCGGTCGGCTTTGCATTCGTACGCGCGCTGGACAGCGATGCGCGCGTGCTGAACAGCTTCTTCGTGGTGCGTGGGGCACGCCGGTCGGGCCTCGGGTTGCGAGCGGTGCAGGCCGTCCTGGCCGCGCACCCCGGCCGATGGGAGATCGCTTTTCAGGAGGAGAACGCGGGCGCGGCACGCTTCTGGCGTCACGTCGCTTCCGAAGTCGCGGGCGAGGCCTGGACCGAGGAGCGGCGACCGGTGCCTGGGAAGCCCGAGCTGCCGGGGAACACATGGGTTGCCTTTGATGCGCGGTAGTCCTCCTTCGCGTTAGTTCGTGGAGGGGTGTTGATCAGGGCGTCGGGTCGCCGAGGTAGAAGCCGCAGGCGCGGTCCAGGGCGTCTTCGGGTGAGCCGAAGGGTAGTCCGGTGGGCAGGAAATTGTCCTCGTCCTGCCTCGGCTGGCGAGGTAGAGGGCGAAGCCCCAGGTGTGCAGGACGCCGGTGAAGCGCAGGCGGCATAGCGGCAGCGGTTCCTCCTCGCCCGGCAGTTCCCCCGCCACGTAGGTGAATCCTGAGCGGAAGCGCACCTGGACGCGGGCGAGCTGGGGCCAGCGTTCCTTGACGCTGAGGGCGCGGCTGTGCGAGGACGTCGACTCGCTGGACAGCTATCTGCCGCCGCAGGTGGCCGCGATGGCCCGCAGGGTGGCCGAAGCTCTCGAAGTGCCGGAGCTGGCCGCAACGTAACGCCGGGGCCGCACGGTCGTTGGACAGCGCCAACCCGTACCGGGCCCCGGGGATGTCATGGCTGATCCCCCGGGGCCCGTGGTGTGTCCGGCCTGGGGTCAGCTCTCGACGCCGTCCGGGTCGGTGAGCCAGTTGAAGACGTCGGCGTCCGTCATCAGGACCGCCTGCGTCTCGTGGGTGCTGTCCTGTCGGACGATGTGGAAGCGGCCCCGGTGTGGGCTCGGCTTCGGGGCGGGGCGCCGCCAGGTGTCGGCCGTGAACCGTACGTGGGCGGCCGGGTCGGTGGGGGCATGGACACCGAGAATCTGATTGACAGACCCCCTCCAGGTCGGTGGAACACCGAGTACGGGGTGCCGGCCGCGGCCCACACCACCGGGCGGGCGAGCAGCGCGTGGTCGGCCAGCATCCGGGTGCGCGTGCGGTGCCCGAAGGGCGAGACGCCGCCGATGGCGTACCCGGTGGCCTCTCGTACCAGCGCCGCGTCAGCTCTGATCACGGCGGTGGCGCCGAGCTCTTGGCGCACCCGATCGGTGTCCATCCGCGAGGAGCCGTCCATGAGGACCAGCACCGGCTCCCCGTCCACCGCGAACACCAGGGACTTGACGATCTCGGAGACGTCGCAGCCCACCGCCGCGGCCGCCTCCGCGGCGGTACGCGTGGAGTCCGGGAACCGGACCACCCCCACGTCCGCCAGCCCCAGCGCCCCCAGTGCCTCCGCGAACCGCGGATGCGCGGCGCCTGCGTCGTCGTCGGTTCAAGTCCGGGTTCCGTTTCCGTTCACGGGGTCGATGTCGCTCATATCCCGCACGCTAACGTCAGCCCTCCCGGCCACGCGAACCACGTTCCCACGGGCCGCCCGCCGGCGCTCAGCCCTGCGGCTCCGACGGGGGCGCGTCCGCCGCGTGCGGGCTGCGCGCGGCCGAGTCGGCCCGCGCCTCGGTGCGATGGCCGCGGGCGATGTAGTCGCGGACGACCGCCTCGACAGCGTCCTGAGGAGACCCGATGCCGGCGAGCACCATCGCCTCCACCACCAGCTCCGCGTCCAGGTTGACACTGACCTTGGTTATGGCTGTCCCCCTCGGTCGGCCCCGTGTGGACGTACTGGAACGAGACTGGCCACGGCGTCGACAGCCTCCGCCGCCGTGTCGTGCGCCTCGGCCCGTCCGGCCGTCTCCGCGCTGTCGACCGGACCGTCTCCGCCCTACCGTGCGTTCAGCACGGACGCGACGACGTCGCCCGCCGGCCCGCTGCCGTAGCCGCCGGACTGGACGACCGAGCCGGCGGCCAGGTCGTCCGCGTAGCCGGTGAACCAGCTGTTGGAGTCGCTCTGCCCATCGACCTCGGCCGACCCGGTCTTGGCTCCCTTGTCGCCGCTGACCGCGGACATCGCCTTGGCGGCGGTGCCGTCGGTCGCGGCGGCGCCCATCACGCTGCGCAGGGTGGCGGCCATGTTCCCGGGCAGCGGCTGGGCGGTGGTCAGCTCGCCCTTGATCATCTCCCTGGGCACGATCACCGGCTGGCGGAACGCGCCGTTTTTCACGGTCGCCGAGAGGGAGGCGACGCTGAGGGCGTTCATGGTGACCTTGCCCTGGCCGATGTAGGAGGCGGCCGTCTCGGGGCCCTTCGAGACCGGGATGCCGGCGTCGGTGGAGACGATCCCGATGGACCACACCCCGCCCAGGCCGAAGTACTTGCGGGCCGTCTGGCTCAGGGCGGTGTCCTCCACGCCCTTGGCGTTCAGCGGGCCCAGCGCCTTCATGAAGAAGGTGTTGCAGGAGCGGCGGAAGCTGTCCCGGAAGGTGCCGTTCGCGATGGAGAAGTTCTTGTTGTTGTGGAAGGTCCGGCCCGACCAGGTCACCTCCTTCGGACACTCGACCGGGGAGGTCGGTCCGCCGACCAGGCCGTGCTCCAGCATCATCGCCGCGGTCACGACCTTCATCGTGGAGCCGGGGGCCTGCGCCCCCTCCATCGCCACGTTGAACCCGCCGGCCGGGCTGTTGGCGACCGCGCTGATCTCGCCGGTGCTGGGCCGGACGGCGACCACCGAGGCCCGGTCGTACTTCTTCACCGCCCGCTCGGCGGCGGCCTGTACGTCGGCGTCCAGCGTCGTCTGGACCTTCTTGGTCTTTCCCTTGGCGAGGGTGAGCAGCGTCCGGTTCGGCGCGTCGGCGTCGGCCGGCTCGATCCAGGTCTCGACGCCGGGCTCGCCTGCGGCCCCGTCCGCGTACCGGGTACGCAGGGTGTCCAGCACGGGGGCCAGCGACGGGTACTTCTCGGCGGTCAGCTCCCGGCCCTCGCGGTCCACCGCCTGGATCGAGCCCCTCTTCGCCTCACCGGTCCGCAGGGTCGCGCCCTCGATCAGCTTCGGGTGCAGCACCGTCGGCCGCCAGTCCACCAGCGCCCGCCCACTGCTCTTGCCCCGCACCACGGTCAGCTCCGAGGCGTACGCCAGCTCCTTCTCGTGCCCCTCAAAACTGATGGTCGCCTTCACCGTGTACGGCACCGTGGCGCCGCTCGCCGCGCCCGGCGTGACCACGGCGTTCTCCACATGCCCGGTCTCCCGGAAGCCGCGCAGCGCCTCCGCGGCCGCCGCCGGGTCGTCGGTCAGCGTCCCCGCCGCGTCCGCGTCCCCGCGGGCCCACGCCGCCAGGAAGTCCCGCGATGTCCGCTCGATCTCCTCGGCCGTAACCTCCCCGGATCCGGACGCGTTCAGCGGCGCGGCGTCCGCGCCACCGAGGCCCGCATCGTCCGAGTCCCCGCCCAGCATCTCGTAGCCCGCGAACCCCACCCCGCCCGCCACCAGGACGAACACGCCGCCGACGAAGGCGGTCTTCACTCCGCTGCGCATGGTGCAGTCCCTCCCCAAGAGCCCCGTACGGACGACCCGGCGTACGAACGATGTTCGCTTGAACATGTTCAAGACATAGATACGTATGCACTCTACGGGGCCGTATGTCACCCCTGAGCCGCCAGAACCGATCGTTACCCGACCGGAACGCACACAATTTGTGCCTTACACGGACTCAAGCTGCGAAGCGACCGTCCGCGCCCGCCCCTACAGCTCCCGGGCGGCGGCGTTCTTCCGGTGCGGACGCAGCAGACCGAACACGGCCCGGACCCGCTCGTCCGCACGCCCCGACTGCACCATGGGGAAGTCGTCCAGCGCCTGGTGCCAGGGGGTCAGGCCGAGGCCTGCGGCGGCCTGTTCGTCGGTGGTGTCCTGGTCGGCGTCCCGGGCCGCCCAGTAGCCGACCTGGGCGGCGGTGACCTCTAGGCCGTTTCTTTCGGATCACCTCGCTGACCAGATGAAGATGGCGGCGAGGTGGAGGCCGGCGAGGTAGATGGTGGCGGTCTTGTCGTAGCGGGTGGCCAGGCCGCGCCACTGCTTGAGCTTGTTGATGCAGCGTTCGACGGTGTTGCGCTGCTTGTAGGCCTCGCGGTCGAAGGCCGGCGGACGTCCGCCGCGGCTTCCGAGCCGTTTGCGGTTGGCGGCCTGGTCGGCGGGCTGCGGGATCACCGCCCGGATCCCGCGCCGCCGCAGATGACGGCGGATCGCCCGGGACGAATACGCCTTGTCCGCCAGGACCACGTCCGGTGTGACCCTGGGTCGGCCAGTCCGTTGGGGCACCCGTAACCGGGCCATGACCTGCTTGAATGCGGGCGCGTCACCGGCCTGTTCCGGCGTGAGAACGAAGGCGAGGGGCCGGCAGCGGCCGTCAGTCGCGAGGTGGATCTTCGTGGT
>NZ_JBFBAV010000089.1:0-6845 GCF_040689505.1 Streptomyces sp. NPDC051211 | reverse complement strand
CCGTGCTCAGTAGGTGCAGGGCTTCGTCCAGGACGGTCCAGAGGAAGTCGCTGGGCTCGAAGGCGGTGTCGGCGATGGTGAGCTGGGCGGCCCGGCGCCCCCCTGCCGCACCGGCCCCGAAGCGCCACCGGGCGCCCGATCCCAGGAGTGCCCGCATGCTCACCGCCCCCGTCCCCTCCGAGCAGCTGCCCCGCCCCCGCCGCCGTGTCGTCTACTGGGCCGGCGCCTACAGCACGGTCCACCGCTTCCGCCACGCCGCCGCGCGCCTGGAGGCCTTCCGCACCGGCCGGCAGTGGCACGTCGACCAGTTGATGCCCCGCACCGCCCCGGTGCCCCGCGAAGCCGTCGTGCGCTGCGCCACCACCCTCGCCGACGCCGTGGCCCAGGCGGTCGCCCGTATCGACCTCCGGGCTGTCCAGGCGCCCGACCACACGGACGACAATCTGCGCGCGTACGCCGCCGCGGGCTGGGACGTCGTCGACTCCTCCACCGGCCGCGCGATGGCCTGGGCCCGCCGCCACGTCGGCGACCCCTACCCCTGGCAGCCGGCCGAACACGAAGGCCTCGTCCCCGTGAACAGCAGCCGCAGCGCTGGCGCCGCCCTCGACGTACGCGAGACCCCCGGTCGACGGCCCCCGGCCCGCTCGGGCCCGTCATCGTCGTACCGTGCAGCGGCATCAAGGCGCCCACCAGGACAGCCCTGCCGGCCCGCGACCTCTACCGGGGCAGCTATCACCTCCTGTGCTGACAAGCGGCCGAGCGTCTCGCCGGCGCCACCGGCGACGTCGTCGTCCTCTCGGCGCAGCACGGCTTCGTCACCCGCGACGAGCCGCTCTTCCCGTATGACCTGCGCATGGGCCAGCCCGGCTCCGTCACCGCCGAGCTGCTCGCCGTCCAGGCCGCGCAGCTCGGCATCCTGCCCGGCCCGCGGCCGGTCGTCGCCCTCGGCGGCCGCGCCTACGTCCAGGCCGTCACGCAGCTGCGCCCGGACACCCTGCAGCCGCTCGCCGGCTGCCGAGGCATCGGGGAGCAGCGCGCCCGCCTTGCCCGGCTGGCGCGAGCCGAGCGGCCGCTCGACGTCCTTCACCAGCTGACTGCCGCGGCCGCGCCCACGGCCTGAATGCCGCCAAGCCAACTGGCCTCGCCCGTAACGGGCGAGGCCAGTTCTGCGTATCGGGAGCGGCAACGGGGGCGGCTCTGAGCAGCGAAAACAGGGCCGAAGATCTCCCGAGAATGATGAATCTGAGGTATAGTTGTCTTGTGGTCGACGGTGGCAGTCGACCACGACCGGAAACCCACACACCCTGGAGAACCGCATGCCCCTGGACTTCACCCACCCGCACGAATTCAGCTGCTTCGGCACGCTCCACCCCGACCACCTCGTTGCGTGGTCCTTCGGAGACCCCCACGTCGAGTGGGAGCTCACCGGCCTCTTCTCCGGCCCCGGCACCTACACCACCGTCCCGCTCGACGCCGAGACGGACATGCACTACCACCCCGGCGACCAGGGCGCCCCCAACACCGTGGCGCAGCACCTCGCCGCCCGCTACGGCTTCGACGGCCTCGACGTCCGGGGCCCCGTCCACTTCACCGGCCCGAGCGGGGAAACCGACCGCGCGCTCGGCGTCGCCCCGGACGCCTTCGACGTCCTCTACGACCGGGTCAAGGACATCTGCGCCACCCTCGGCGTGCGCACCTGGTGCAAGCTCCACCCCGCCGACACGGTGAGCGTGCGGTACACCGACCTGGAACGCGGCGACGTCTACTGGTTCCTGAACACCCCCACCGATTCCAGTGCTTCAGGGATTTCCCCGCCGACAGCAAGACGCTGGAGTTCATCCCGGACGCCCGCATCCTGGTCTGCGACGACGAGTTCGAGGTGACCGCCTACGGCACCTACGAGTGCCGCGCGGACCGCGCCCCCGCCGGGTACTGGCAGCGCACCGGTAACCAGCTCCTCAGCGCCTGACCCGCCCCCTCCCCCGGCCCGGCGCTGTGGTCGGCCCATCGTCGTCCCCGGACTGGATCGGCCGGCATCAGCGGCTCGATCCGGTCCCACATCGCATCAGTGATCACTAATCGGACAGACATATCGGATCAACTGATCAACCCGTCAAAGAGACACGCTCTAGACCTCCCACGACCGCACACGGGCGCTGAGGGCGCCCAGGAAGGCATGAAGCGCATGCCGGAGTACAGCATCAGCTGGAACGTCGAGATCGACGCCGACACGCCCGTACACGCCGCTTTCGCGGCGCTGGCTCTCCAGCGCGACCCCACGTCCTGGGCCACGGTCTTCACCGTCCACACGGACGACCGTGACGTGGTCGGCGACCTCAACCCCCACCAGCCGGGCCCGCCGCGACTGAGCGGCCCCTGGACGTTGACCGCATAGCCCCCGCACCTCCTCGCGCCCCGGCACGGCCCACCAGCCGCGCCGGGGCGCAGTCGTGCCCGGGCGCCCAAGGGCATCTCGCCGGCCGTGGGGGCAGCCGGGCGTTCCCTCCAGGCCTGTGGACGCGGCCGACGCGCCGTCGGCCCGGCCGGGGAATCGTCACCGCGGCCACCTCCGCGCGGCCGGCCGCTTCGACGCTGGCGCTCTGGAGCCCAGGACGAGCCGGCGGCGCATGCGCGGGCTCCGCCGGCGGCCTTCGGGAATGCCGCTGAACAGGGGAAATAGAGGCCTGCGACGTTCCGAAAGTGACTTGTAGTTGGTATAGTTATGTCATGGGTCGGTGGTGGCAACCGACCCGCACCGAAAACCAACTCCCAGGAAAGGGGACCCCCATGCCCACCCTCCTTCAGGACAGCTACGCCCTGCGGGTCGAGCCCACCGGCGGATTCAGCCTGCTCGACTGGGACGCCGACACCTGCCCGCAGGACGCACTCGGCGCCGACCAGGTCCGCTCCACCGACCTGACCACCCAGCTGATCATGTGGACCGACGAGCTGGCCATCCCGCTCGGCCTCCCCGCCAACGCCCCCGCGCGCCAGTTCCTCCAGGCCTACCAGGCCAACCCCAACCCCGTCTGCGGCGTGGCCGTCTTCACCGGATCCACGCGCGGCGGCGAGCTGCGCGGCCTCACCGAGGACCAGGCGCTCATGCTCGTCGACCGCTACTTCAGCCGTCACCGCGACGTCCCCCGGCCGCGCCGCTAAGCGCAGGTCACCCCGGGCCCCGGAACCGAATTCCGGGGCCCTCGAATTCGACGAAGGGAAACCCGTGAAATACACCATCATCGGAGACTGGTACGAAGTCTGGGATCTCGCCGATTCGTTCGCGGTCGTCGCCGAGGGAGCGGACTTCGAGGAGGCCAAGGCGAACGCGGCCGCCGCCGTGCTGGAAACCTTCCCGTGGCGCGCCGAGGAGGACGGCGAGACCCCCGAGACCCTCTGGGGAGGTGACAACGGCGCCTACGTCGTCGCCGCCTTCCTCGGAGACCTCGGCGCCCAGGCGGTCGACGCCGCGAGCTTCCGGCTGATCGCATGACCGCCACCGAGACGCAGACATACACCGTCATCGGCCTGACCCTCGATGTCGACCGCACGGAGCTGCTCATTGCGGCCGTGGTCGCGGGCACCTTCGCCGACCAGGTCGAGCTGCTGGCCACCGGCGAGGAGGACTTCACCCGGTGGGCCGAGGAGTTCAACGCCCCCGATCCGGACACCGCCGCGGACTTGGCCTATGCGTTCTGCCGCGACTTCGGCTACGCCGAGGAAGACACCGCCGGAGAGTACCTCCAGCGGGTCCTGGCAGAGGCGGGCATCGAAGCCACCAGGGGCGCCCACCCGGGCTCCGGCTGCTCCTGGATCGCCGTCCCCACCCCCGACGGCGGCGAGGTCCTGCTCACCGGCCAGGACAGGCACGAGGCCGAGGTGGACTACCCGCTGACCGATCACGCCGGTTGGCTCGCCTGCGTCTACGACGAGGACGGCGTCGAGTTCACCGTCCTGTACGACTCCCACACCCCCGACCTGGCCGCCGACAGCGCCGCCGCCGTCGCGGCCGTACGCGCCAGCGTCACGACCGGCTAGACGCCCTCCCACCCTGCGCCCCCACCGTGGCCCCTGCCGCACGGTGGGGGCGCACTCGTGTTCCGGTCGGCAGGTGTACCGGGCAGCCCGTGGCGGACTCCCTCCCGCACCCTTCGGGCCGGCCGCGGCATGCTCCAGCCACGCCGGCCACGGGAGAAGCGCCGGCGCCGGCCAAGCCGCCGGCGGAAGACGGGCGGGTGGCAATTCACCCAGGTGAGCGGGCTAAAAAGGGCACCGCAAGTGATGTGAGCATGGTATAGTTGTCTTGTCGGTCGGCGGTGGCAGCCGATCACAAACCGAATCCACGCACAGCCGTGAGGAGACACCCATGTCCGACACCCTGCTCCGCACCCTCGACCTCGTCGAGCCCGGTGACCTGGTCCTCTACCACGGCAGCATCCCTGAGCATCACGGGCTCTACCTGGCCCGGCCGTGCGACTGCTTCTACTGCGGGCGGGCGGACCACTTCGGGAGTGCCGACACCCGCTACCGCCTCACGGACCCGTTTGCCGAGGACCCGGACGCCTGTGTGGTGCACCACGTGCGCCGCGCGTCCATCACCCGGTCGGCCGCCAACGCCTGACCCTCTCTCGGGGCGCAGCCACCCGGCTGCGCCCCGCTCCGGGCGGCGGGGAGTGGCACCCCGCCGCCGCCGAGAACACCGCTCACGAAAGGGCAGCCCATGACCGACAAGACCCTCATCGACGGCACCGCCAACCCGGACGACCTGGGCCCCGACGCGACGCGCTGGACCCCCGAGCCGGAGCAGCCGGCCGTTTCCGTGGACGACCTCTTCGGGGAGGCCATCCACGGGTACAGCCGAGCCCGCGCCCTCGCCGACGGGGTCATGGTCGCCGTCGGCGACGACATCGCCCGCGAGGCCGGGTTCGGGGTCCCCGTGGCGCTCACCGCGGCGGCGTGGGCCGACTGCGTCGCCTGGACGGACGAGGACAACCGGCAGACCTACCAGGACGAGTCGGGCCGCCTCTGGGACGTGCTCCGGATGACGCACTACGCCATCCGGCGGTCGGACGGTGGGAGGTCCTGCACCGTCGAGCTCTACCGCGTCCCGCGCGACGGAGAGAGCCACGAGAGCGAGCAGGCATGGCTGCTCGCCACGTGCGGGCCTGACGACGAAGGGGAGCCCGTGATCACGATCTCCCTGCCCGGCGAGGACTGATCGGCGGAAGCAGCGCCCCACCCCCGGCAAGGGGTGGGGCGCCGCGCGTTCGCGGCCTTTCCCGCGTGCGGAAATTCCCCTGGGAAAGATCCATGCAGCCTCCCGAGAATGATGAATGTGGGGTATAGTTATCTCGTTGGTCGGTGGTGGCAACCGACCAGGGAACCGGAAGCAGACCGAGAGGAATCGGCATGGCAATCACGTCGCACGACCGGACCCCGTACGAGGTTGAGCGCGCCGCTGCGCTGTTGATGGGCTTCTTCAACGCGGTGGGGGACGGCTGTCACGTTCTCGTCGTCGCAGTATCGGCGAACGGCGACACCCTCTCGATTTCCGTGCCGTTCCACAACGACGGCGATACGACCGACTTGGACCCGGACGACGCCCTTGAGGCGATGTTGATTCTCACCCTCGCCGCCATCGTGGGCGGTGGCGCGGTGGTGCGCACGAACTTCGCCCACCAGACTTCCGAGGTGAGGGGTTGGAAGCTGGTGGAGTTCTACGCGAAGCCGCTCAGCGCTTCGGAGATCTTCAGTGCCTACTGCACGGATGCGGTGACGGGTGAGTTGATCGCGCCGGAGTGGGGTGTGGAGTACGTGGCCGCGCCCCGTCTGATGGTCTGAGTCGGGGGCTCCGGGGTGCGGGTGCTCCGCCTGCACCCCGGAGCCTTTCCGGGCCCGCCGGGGGCTGGGTGGGTAGCGGCGCCCGGAAGTGGGTTGGTGGTGGGGTGTTTTGACGACGTGATAGCCGTATGGGGAGGCCCGGAAGGGCCTCCTTTTCTTTTCCGGGGTGTCCTCACATTCGGTTTCCGAGTGCCCTGTATTTCTTCCATCCATTCTCTGACGTATCATTAGATTCAGAGGGTGTGACGGCCCGTCCGTGACACGCATCAGAGATATCGGAACGGATCACCAACGGCGAAGTATGGTGAATTACGAAGTCCTGGAATTCGGCCGTAAGGCCGCCCAGGAATTCAGACACGCACCCACCCCCGTGAATCCGGACGCCCGTGAGGGCGTCCACCCCGGACACGGCACCCTGAAAGGCGCTGAAACCCCCTCAGGAAACACGCCATCACCCCCGCACCCGAACACCCCCACCCCACCCCCCGGACACCCACACACACTCCCTCCCACCCCCACAGGCCCCGACAGGGGCCCACACCCCCCACCCAGCCACCACCAACCCCCCAACCAAGCACCACACATGACACCAAACCCCAGACCCTAGCCACACCCCCACAACGAAGCACCCCCACACCCCCAGGCCCCGAAGGGGCCCACACCACCCCCCACCCCACCCGCCGGCAGGCGGGCCCCACCCCACAACCAACACCCCATCAATTCCCGCAACGCGGGAATCCCAAAAAGCCTGAAAGGCTTTCAAAACCCACCAACCAAGAATTGCCGAAAGGCAATTCAAACCCGCCCAACAAAACCCCCGAAGGGGGTTAACCTCAACCACCCCGAATTCCCCGAAGGGGAATTCCAGCGGAATTCCGCCGAAAGGCGGAATTCGAAAGGGGCATAAATGCCCCTTTCGACCCAGCGTCGTGACCTCCAGCGCCCCGTCCGCGTACTGCTTGCGGATGACCTTCTTGTCGAACTTGCCGACGCTGGTCTTCGGTACC
>NZ_JBFBAV010000088.1:0-7793 GCF_040689505.1 Streptomyces sp. NPDC051211 | reverse complement strand
CGACGCGACCGAAGGGAGCGCCCTTGACGGCCCGGACGGACCCGGAACGACACTGGGACTGCCGGGCAGCCCCCGCCCGCCGCCGGCTTCGGCCCAGGCGAAGCCGGCGGCCATACCCGGCCCCGCCCAACAGCCCGGGCCGGCCTGGCAGGGCACGCCTCGGCAAGCCGCCGTCCAGCAGCCGAGCGGGGTCGCGGCCCGGTGGGCCGCTGCGCGGAGCCTTCCCCCGCCCCGCCCCTTCCCGAAACCGGGCGCTGCCCGGACCCGCGCCTCAAACGCCGGCGAGGCTGGAGAGGGGCTCTCAGCCCGGGCCCGCAAACCCGCCCCGGTCAGGCTGGAGAGCGGCGTCTCGGCCCGGCCCCCGTACCCACCCCGGCCGGGCTGAATGGTGGGGCTCCGCCCCGGCGGAAGCCGCGCGGGTACCGCCGAACAGGCCAGCGAGCCTGCGCCGTGCGCCCCGAAGCCCGCCCTGGCGTCAGGACTCCGCCCAGCCGAAGCCATCAGGGGGCGGGCGGGAAGCCCCGCCCCACCCCGGCCCCGAGAAGGGGGCAAAGAAGCGCCCGCGCCGGGCGCCCCGTACCCCACGCAACGGGGCGGCGTACGTCAGGTGAAGTTGGGGGCGTTTCGTTCGTAGACGAGGCGGAGGCCGATGAGGGTGAGCCAGGGTTCGTGGTCGTCGATGACCGAGGATTCGCCGAGGACCATGGGGGCGAGGCCGCCGGTGGCGATGACGCGGACGTCGTCGGGGTCGCCGTTCGGGCCCGCCAGTTCCTTCGCCATGCGCGTGACGACCCCGTCGACCTGGCCGGCGAAGCCGTAGACGACGCCGGACTGCATCGCTTCGACGGTCGACTTGCCGATGACGTTCCGCGGCCGTGCCAGTTCGATCTTGCGGAGCTGTGCGCCGCGCACCCCCAGCGCTTCCATGGAGATCTCGATGCCGGGGGCGATGACCCCGCCCACGTATTCGCCCCGCGCCGACACCGCGTCGAAGGTGGTCGCGGTGCCGAAGTCGACGACGATGGCGGGCCCGCCGTACAGCTCCACTGCCGCGCACGCGTTGATGATGCGGTCGGCGCCGACTTCCTTGGGGTTGTCGGTGAGGATCGGGACACCCGTCTTGATGCCCGGTTCGACCAGCACCGCCGGCACGTCCCCGTAGTACCTGCGGGTGACTTCCCGCAGCTCGTGCAGTACTGCCGGGACGGTCGAGCAGATCGCGATCCCGTGGATCCCGTCGCCCAGTTCGCTGCCCAGCATGGGGTGCATGCCCATCAGGCCCTGCATGAGCACGGCGAGTTCGTCGGCCGTGCGCCGCGGGTCGGTGGAGATGCGCCAGTGCTCGATGATCTCGTCCCCGTCGAACAGCCCGAGGACGGTGTGGGAGTTGCCGACGTCGATGGTCAACAGCATCTGCTACACCGCCTCGCGGGGCTCGCGGGGCTCGCCGGCCTCACGCAGGTCCAGGCCGATGTCCAGGATCGGCGAGGAGTGGGTCAGCCCGCCGACGGCCAGGTAGTCCACGCCGGTCTCGGCGTAGGCGCGCGCGTTGTCCAGGGTGAGCCGGCCGGAGGACTCCAGGATGGCGCGTCCCTTGTTGTGCCCGCGGTTGAGGGTGACGGCCTCCTCGGTCTCGGGCGTGTTGAAGTTGTCCAGGAGGATCAGGTCGGCGCCCGCGTCCATGGCCTCCCGGCACTGGTGGAGGGTGTCGACCTCGACCTCGACGGGCAGGCCGGGGAAGGCCTCCCGTACGGCCTTGAACGCCTGGGCGACGCCGCCCGCCGCGACCACGTGGTTGTCCTTGACGAGGGCGGCGTCGGACAGCGACATGCGGTGGTTGACGCCGCCGCCGCAGCGGACGGCGTACTTCTCCAGGGAGCGCAGTCCGGGGGTGGTCTTGCGGGTGTCCCGGACCTTGGCGCCGGTGCCTTCCAGGGCGTCCGCCCACCGGCGGGTGGCGGTGGCGATGCCGGAGAGCCGGCACAGGATGTTGAGCGCGCTGCGTTCGCCGGTGAGCAGGTCGCGGGTGCGCCCGGTGACGGACAGCAGTACCTGCCCGGCCTGGACCCGGTCGCCGTCCTCCGCGTGCCGTTCGACTTCGAAGGTGTCGGTGGCGACGACGGAGAAGACGGCTTCGGCGATCCGCAGGCCGGCGACGGTACCCGCCTCCCGGGCGGTGAAGTCGGCGGTGGCGACGGCGTCTTCGGGCACGGTGGCGACGGTGGTGACGTCCACGCCTCCGTCGAGGTCCTCGGAGACGGCCATTTCGGCGATGGCCTCCACCTCGTACGGGTCGAGGCCGGCGTCGGCGAGGAGCTGGGCCAGGGCGGGGTCGAGGCCGGATTCCTCGCCGCCGCAGGCGCAGCCGTCGCCGCAGCCGCCCTCGGCGTTCTGGTCGATCAGGGGGAGTTCGGCGTGGTCGGGGTGGTCGGAGGTGCTCACGGTTACGACTCCTGGCTCAGGATGGGGCGTACGGGGGTGCGTACGGGCGTGTCCACGGACGGGAGGTCCGCGGTGTCGGTCTCGGTGACGACCAGGGCGCGCTTCTCCGTCCGGGACAGGCGGACCACGAGGTGGCGGCGCCAGGCGGAGTCGTCGCGGTCGGGGTGGTCCTCGCGCCAGTGGCAGCCGCGGGTCTCCTCGCGGCGGCGGGCGGCGGCGACCAGCACGCGGGCCACGCACAGCAGGTTGGTGGCTTCCCAGGTGTCGACGCCGGGTTCGGCGGTCTTGCCGTGGATCTCCAGGTCGTAGAGCGCGGCGGCGTACAGGGAGTCGAGGGCGTCGGCGGCGGCCCGCAGGGAGTCCGCGGAGCGCAGCACGCCCGCGCCCTGGGTCATGATCCGCTGGATGTCGAGGCGGGCCTCGGCGGGCAGCAGGGGGCCGCGGAAGGGGACGGGGACGCCGGGGCCGCTGGAGGCGGGGGCGTGTGCGGTGATGTCGGCGGCGATCCGCTCGGCGAAGACGAGGCCTTCGAGGAGGGAGTTGGAGGCGAGCCGGTTGGCGCCGTGGACGCCGGTGCAGGCGACCTCGCCGCACGCGTACAGGCCGGGCACGGTGGTGCGGCCGTGCAGGTCGGTGCGGACTCCGCCGGACGCGTAGTGGGCGGCGGGCGCGACCGGGACGGGCTCGGTGACCGGGTCGATGCCGTGGGCGCGGCAGGCGGCGAGGATGGTGGGGAAGCGCTGTTCCCACATCTGGGCGCCGAAGTGCCGGGCGTCCAGGTACATGTGCTGTGCGCCCTGTTCCTGCATGCGCCGCATGATGCCCTTGGCGACGATGTCGCGGGGGGCGAGTTCGGCCAGTTCGTGCTGGCCGACCATGAAGCGGACGCCGTCGGCGTCGACGAGGTGGGCGCCTTCGCCGCGGACCGCCTCCGACACCAGGGGCTGCTGGCCTTCGGCGTCGGGTCCGAGGAAGAGCACCGTGGGGTGGAACTGGACGAATTCGAGGTCGGAGACCTCGGCGCCCGCGCGCAGGGCGAGCGCGACGCCGTCGCCGGTGGACACGGACGGGTTGGTGGTGGCGGAGAAGACCTGGCCCATGCCGCCGGTGGCGAGGATGACGGCGGGCGCGTGGACGGCGCCGACTCCGTCGTGCTGGCCTTCGCCCATGACGTGCAGGGTGACGCCTGCGGTGCGGCCTTCGGCGTCCTGCAGCAGGTCGAGGACGAGTGCGTTCTCGACGGTTTCGATGCCGGCCGCGTCCACGGCTTCGACGAGGGCGCGGGAGATTTCGGCGCCGGTGGCGTCGCCGCCGGCGTGGGCGATGCGGCGGCGGTGGTGGCCGCCTTCCCGGGTCAGTTCGATCTCGCCGGTTTCGGCGGAGGTGTCGAAGACGGCGCCGGTGGCGATCAGCCGGCGGACCGCGTCGGGTCCTTCGGTGACCAGGAGGCGTACGGCGGCCTCGTCGCAGAGTCCGGCGCCGGCGACCAGGGTGTCGTCGAGGTGCTGCTCGGGGGTGTCTCCTTCGCCGAGGGCGGCGGCGATGCCGCCTTGCGCCCAGCGGGTGGATCCGTCGTCGAGCCGGGCCTTGGTGACCACGACGGTGCGGCGGCCGGCGGCGGCGCAGCGCAGCGCGGCCGTCAGGCCGGCGACGCCGGAGCCGACGACCACGACGTCGGCGTCGAGGGCCCAGCCGGGGGCGGGGGCGTGCAGCCGTATGCCGGTCCCGCTGCCGCCACCGGTAGTCGCTCTGCCTGACGAGGTGCTCACGCGTGTGCTCCGAACTCCAATGGGATGTTGTCGATCAGCCGGGTGGTCCCGACCTTCGCGGCGACGGCGAGGACGGCCTCGCCGGCGTAGCCGGCCGGGATCTCGGTGAAGTCTGCGGGGTCGACGAGGGCGAGGTAGTCCAGTACCAGGGGTACGTCGGCGCGCGCCGCTTCGTCGAGGACGGCCCGGGCGGCGGCCCGTACGGCGTCGGGGAGTCCGGCGCCGGCCAGGGAGACGGCGTGTGCGTCGGCGGAGGCGCGGGCCTCGCCGAGGCGGGCGAGGGCGGTGGCCCGGGCCTCGGTGGAGCCGGTGGCTTCGGCGCGGGCGGCGAGCGCGGCCTGCGCGGCGAGCCGGTCGCGGCCGGCGAACAGGGCGCGGGACAGGGCGAGGGCGGTCCGGCGTTCCGGCTCGGACAGGTAGCGGTTGCGGCTGGAGAGGGCGAGCCCGTCGTCTTCGCGGACGGTGGGCACGCCGACGATCTCGACGGGGAAGTTGAGGTCGGTCACCATGCGCCGGATCAGGGCGAGTTGCTGGGCGTCCTTCTGGCCGAAGAAGGCGGTGTCGGGGCGGGTGAGGTGGAGGAGTTTGGCGACGACGGTGAGCATGCCGTCGAAGTGGCCGGGCCGGGTGGCGCCTTCCAGGAGGCTGCCCATGGGGCCGGCGGTGATCCGTACCTGGGGGGCGCCGCCGGGGTAGACCTCGTCGACGGTGGGGGCGAACACCAGGTCGGCGCCGGCTTCTTCGGCGATCCGGAGGTCGGCGTCGAGGGTGCGCGGGTAGCGGTCGAGGTCTTCGCCGGCCCCGAACTGGAGGGGGTTGACGAAGACGGTGACGACGACCTGGCCGTCGGGGCCGGCGTGTTCGCGGGCGGTGCGGACGAGGGTGGCGTGGCCTTCGTGGAGCGCGCCCATGGTCATGACGACGGCGCGGCGGCCGTGCCGGGGCAGGCCGTAGAGCTCCTCGCCGGTGCCGATCAGCTTGGTCGTCGTGGTCATCGTCCGTCCCCTCCTCGGGCTTCCCCGCTGCCGTCCGGATCGTTCGGGCCGGGACCGTTCGGGCCGCGGCCGGCTGCGTGGTCCTGGGTGTCCGCGAGTACGTCGAGGAGGTCCTCGGCGAGTTCGGGCTTGAGCAGTCCCTGCGCGAGGGCGCGGTCGGCGGTGGTGCGGGCCATCGCCAGGTAGCCGGCGACGGTGGCGGGGGCGTGCCTGCGCAGCTCGGCGACGTGGGCGGCGACGGTCCCGGCGTCGCCGCGGGCGACGGGTCCGGTGAGGGCGGCGTCCCCGGACCGCAGGGCGTTGTCGAGGGCCGCGCCGAGGAGCGGGCCGAGCATCCGGTCGGGGTGTTCGACGCCGGCGGTGCGGAGCAGCTCCATGGCCTGGGCGACCAGGGTGACGAGGTGGTTCGCGCCGAGGGCGAGGGCCGCGTGGTAGAGCGGGCGGGAGGCTTCGGCGATCCATTCGGGTTCGCCGCCCATTTCGATGACCAGCGCCTCGGCGGCGAGCCGCAGCTCGTCGGGGGCGGTGACGCCGAAGGAGCAGCCGGCCAGCCGGTCGACGTCGACCGCGGTCCCGGTGAAGGTCATGGCGGGGTGCAGTGCGAGCGGCAGGGCGCCGGCCCGGCGGGCCGGGTCGAGTACGGCGGTCCCGTACCGGCCGGAGGTGTGGACGAGCAGCTGGCCGGGCCGGATGGCACCGGTGTCGGCGAGGCCCTGGACCAGGGGCGGCAGCGCGTCGTCGGGGACGGTGAGCAGCACCAGGTCGGCCAGCTCCAGGACCTGGGCGGGCGGTACGAGCGGCACCTCGGGCAGCATCTCCGCGGCGCGCCGCCGGGAGGCGTCGGAGACGCCGGACACGGCGACGGGCCGGTGCCCGGCCAGCTGCAGGGCGCGGGCCAGCGCGGGGCCGACGCGGCCTGCACCGACGACACCGACGGTGAGCCGGGCAGGGCGGGCCTGGTGTGTTGCGTTCACGCGGGGAGGGCCTTCCGTTCCAGTCCGCGAGGGGTACCGGACGATACGTCGCCATGCTAGCCCCTGGGGTCCGCGCGGCCCCTGTCGTGGCGGGCCGGGGGGTAAACCGGGGGCGGCGGGGACGGGGTCGGGGGATGATCACCGGCATGGCAGACGAAGACGTGCAGGACCGGGACCAGGACGAGGACCGGGACCAGGACCCGGACGAGGTTCAGGGCCGGAAGCAGGACGCGGAGCAGGACGCAGAGCAGGACGCAGAGCAGGACGCGGAGCAGGACGCGGCAGAGGACGAGGAGGAGCGGCAGCAGGCCCGGTGGATAGCGGCCATGCGCGGGGCGCGGCAAGCGCTGAGCCGGGGCCCGCGGGAATCCACCGTCCGGGAGCTGCTGGACCGGCTGGCCGGTCTCACGGACGGCCAGGACCGGCCCGTGGACATCTACGGCGACGGGGTGGTCGCCGACCTGGAGCGCCGGGTGGCGGAGCTGCTCGGCATGGAGGACGCGGCGTTCTTCCCGTCCGGGACCATGGCCCAGCAGGTGGCGCTGCGCTGCTGGGCCGGCCGCACCGGGAATCCGCTGGTGGCCCTGCATCCGCTGAGCCACCCGGAGATGTGGGAGAGCGGGGCGCTGTCCGTCGTATCGGGGCTGCGGACCACCCATCCGACGCGGGAGCGGCGCCAGCCGACGGCGGAGGAGGTCCGTGGGCTCCCGGAGCCCTTCGGCACGCTGATGGTGGAGCTGCCGCTGCGGGACGCGGGCTTCCTTCTGCCGTCCTGGGAGGAGCTGGAGGAGCTGGTGGAGGCCGGCCGGGAACGCGAAGCGGTGGTCCACTTCGACGGTGCGCGGCTGTGGGAGACCACGGCGCACTTCGGGCGGCCGCTGTCGGAGATCGCCGGGCTGGCGGACAGCGTGTACGTGTCCTTCTACAAGTCGCTGGGCGGGCTGAGCGGGGCCGTGCTGGCCGGGCCGCGCGACTTCGTGGAGGAGACCAGGGTGTGGCGGCACCGGTACGGGGGCCAGATCTTCCAGCAGTTCCCGCAGGCGCTGGCGGCGCTCGCGGGGCTGGACCGGGAGCTGCCCCGGCTGCCGTCGTACGTCGCCCAGGCGCGGGTCGTCGCGGAGGCGCTGGCGGCGGGGTTCGCGGAGGCGGGCGTCCCGTGGTTCCGCGTGCACCCGGAGACCCCGCACACGCACCAGTTCCAGGTCTGGCTGCCCTTCGAGGCGGACCGGCTGACCGAGGCGGCGGTGCGGCAGGCCGAGGAGACGGGCACCTCGCTGTTCGGGCGCTGGGGGGCGGACGGGCCGCCGGGGATGGCGGTGACCGAGGTGACGATCACCGCGCCCGGGCTGTCCTGGACGCCATCGGATGTCCGGGTGGCGGTAGCGGAGTTCGTCAGCCGCATCTAGCCGCGTCCAGCCGCATCCAGACGAGCCCTGCCCGGCCGATGCGTTGCAGCGCCGGGGCAGCCGCTGCGCGGAGCCTTCCCCTCCCCGCCCCTTCCCGAACTGGGGCTCCGCCCCAGACCCCGCGCCTCAAACGCCGGCGGGGCTGGAGTTGCCTGCGGCAATCCAGCCCGCCGGGGGTACCCACCCAGCCTCGCCGGCGTTTGAGGC
>NZ_JBFBAV010000087.1:0-8425 GCF_040689505.1 Streptomyces sp. NPDC051211 | reverse complement strand
CGCCTCAAAACGCCGGCGGGGCTGGACTGCCATGGGTGGCAGTCCAGCCCCGCGGGCGGTGGCTCAGGCCGGTGGGGCCGGGGGGTTTGGGAGGGAGGGGTCGCCGGGGGCCTGGTCCGGGGCGTTTTCCGGGTGGTGGCAGGCGACCTGGTGCCCCGTCTTCAGGGCGACCAGCGGCGGCTCCTGCGTCGTGCAGACCTGCGTGGCCTTCCAGCACCGGGTGTGGAACCGGCAGCCGCTCGGCGGCGCGATCGGCGAGGGCACATCGCCCTTGAGCAGGATCCGGCCGCTCTTGGCACCGCGCCGGCGCGGGTCCGGCACCGGCACGGCCGACAGCAGCGCCGTCGTGTACGGGTGCATCGGGGCCTCGTACAGCGACTTGCGGTCGGTCAGCTCGACGATCTTGCCGAGGTACATGACCGCGATCCGGTCCGAGACGTGCCGGATGACCGAAAGGTCGTGCGCGATGATCACATAGGTGAGGCCGAGCTCGTCCTGGAGGTCGTCCAGCAGGTTCACCACCTGGGCCTGGATCGACACGTCCAGGGCCGAGACCGGCTCGTCCGCGACCACCAGCTTCGGCTTCAGCGCCAGTGCCCGGGCGATGCCGATGCGCTGGCGCTGGCCGCCCGAGAACTCGTGCGGGTAGCGGTTGTAGTGCTCCGGGTTCAGGCCGACCAGGGAGAGCAGCCGCTGGACCTCCGCCTTGATCCCGCCCTCGGGGGTGACCCCCTGGAGCTTGAACGGGGCGGAGACGATCGCGCCGACCGTGTGGCGCGGGTTCAGCGAGCCGTACGGGTCCTGGAAGATCATCTGTACGTCGCGGCGCAGCGGCCGCATCCCGGAGACGCCGAGGTGGGTGATGTCCCGCCCCTCGAACTCCACCGTGCCGCCGGTCGGCTCCAGCAGCCGGGTGATCAGCCGGCCCATGGTCGACTTGCCGCAGCCGGACTCGCCGACCACGCCGAGGGTCTCACCGCGGCGGACGTCGAAGTCGATGCCGTCGACGGCCTTGACGGCCCCGACCTGCCGGCGCAGCAGCCCCTTGTTGATGGGGAAGTGCTTGACCAGGCCGGTCACCTTGAGGAGGGGTTCCGGGGAGGCCGCGGCCTGCTCGGGGAGCGTCGGGGCGCCCGCCTTCTTGATCTCGGTCACAGCTTCGGCGCAATCTCTTCGGTCCAGATCCGGGTCCGCTCCTCCTGCGACATGTGGCAGGCGGACCAGTGCCGTTCACCGTCGGCGGTCACCAGGTCCGGACGTACGGTCCGGGTGATGTTGTCCTTGGGGATGTCGGCGTACGGGCAGCGCGGGTGGAAGGCGCAGCCGCTGGGGATGTTGATGAGGCTGGGCGGGGAGCCCTTGACCGGGATGAGCCGTTCGGTCTGGTCGCGGTCGATGCGCGGCATCGAGCCGAGCAGCCCCCAGGTGTAGGGGTGGCGGGGCTCGTAGAAGACCTTCTCGGCGCTGCCGCGCTCCACGCACCGGCCGCCGTACATCACCAGGAGGTCGTCGGCCATCTCGGCGACCACGCCCAGGTCGTGCGTGATCATGATGACGGCGGAGCCGAACTCCTTCTGCAGGTCCCGGATCAGGTCGAGGATCTGCGCCTGGACGGTGACGTCCAGGGCGGTGGTCGGCTCGTCCGCGATCAGCAGCTCGGGGTTGTTGACCAGGGCCATCGCGATCATCGCGCGCTGGCGCATACCGCCGGAGAACTCGTGCGGGTAGGCGTCGACGCGCTTGTCCGGCTCGGGGATACCGACCCGGTCGAGCATCTCGACCGCCCGGACCCGGGCCTTCTTCTTGTCCACGTTCTGGTGGGTCCGGTAGGCCTCGATGATCTGGTGGCCGACCGTGTAGTACGGGTGCATGGCGCTCAGCGGGTCCTGGAAGACCATCGCCATCTTGCGGCCGCGCAGCCGCCGCACCTCGTCGGCGTCGGCGCGCAGCAGCTCCTGGCCGTCGAGCCAGACCTCGCCTTCGATGGCGGGGCGGCTGCGGGCGTTGCCGGTGCGGTGCAGGCCCATGATGGCCAGCGAGGTCACCGACTTGCCGGAGCCGGACTCGCCCACGATGCCGAGGGTCTTGCCGCGCTCCAGGTCGAAGGAGAGCCCGTCGACGGACTTGACGATGCCGTCGTCGGTGGGGAAGTGCACCTTGAGGTCGCGGACCGACAGGAAGGCTTCGCTGCGGGGCCCCGACTGCTCGGGTACCAGGGGGGTGTGGTTCTCGGTCACGTCAGCCTCACGCGCGGGTCGATGACGGCGTACAGCATGTCCACGATCAGGTTCGCCATCACGACGAAGAGCGCCGCGAGCAGGGTCACGCCCATGATCACGGGCAGGTCGCCGTCTCTGATCGCGCCGACGGCCGCCGTGCCCAGGCCCTGGAAGTTGAAGGTGGTCTCGGTGAGGACCGCGCCGCCGAGCAGGCCGCCGAAGTCCAGGCCGAACATGGTGACGAGCGGGGTGAGGGTGGAGCGCAGGGCGTGCTTGCGGATGACCACCCGCTCGGTGAGGCCCTTGGCGCGGGCCGTGCGGATGTAGTCCTCGCCGAGCACTTCCAGCATGGTGGCGCGGGTGATGCGGGCGTAGGTGGCGGCGAAGAGGAAGGCCAGCGTGATCCAGGGCAGGATCATGCTGTTCAGCCAGGCCCCCGGATCCTCGGTCAGGGGCCGGTAGTTGGACACGTCCAGCCAGCCGAGGCCGTAGACGAGGATCGCCGGGGCGAGCATGCCGGTGAAGAAGATCGGCAGCGATACGCCGGCGAGGGCGCCGACCATCACGGTGCGGTCGATCGCGCTGCGCCTCTTGAGCGCCGAGACGACGCCGGTGAGCACACCCGCGACCACCCAGATGACGGCGGCACCGAGGGCGAGCGAGACGGTGACCGGAATCCGGTCGAGCATCATCTCGAAGACCGGCGTCTCGCTCTTGAACGAGTAGCCGAAGCACGGCGCCGGGCAGTGCGTCATCTCGGTGCCGGCGTCGTAGTCACGGCCGGCGACGATGCCCTTGAGGAAGAGCAAGTACTGCTCGGAGATGGGCTTGTCGAAGCCCATCTTCACGCGGATGCCCGCCAGGGCGGTCTCATTGGTCTCGCGGCCGGCATACATCAGCGCGGGATCCGACCCGGTGATCTTCGGTACCGCGAAGAAGATGCCGAAGGTGACCACGGAGACCACCAGCAGCGTGGCGACGACGTTGAAGAGTCGCCGGATGAGGTAGACGAGCACTGCAGTCGGCCGCCAGGACCGGCGGCCACCGCCCCTTGTGGGGACGGCAGCCGCCGCCTGCGGCCTTCACCTGCCCTTCGGACTAGCGCATGTGCGGTGAAGGCACGTGCCTGACTGTTACTTGACGACGCCCACCGTGGCGAGGTCGATCTTGCCCATGGACTCGTTGAAGTAGACGTTCGTCAGCCGCGGGTTGTGGTAGACGAAGGCCTTGTCGAAGTTGATGGGAAGGTAGAGGGCCTTCTCCATGATCTTCTTGTTGATCTGCGTGTAGAACGGAGCCGCCTCTTCGGGGGTCTTGGCCGCCGCGGCGTCGTCGAACAGCTTGTTGACCTCCGGGTCGTTCAGCTCGGAGTAGTTGTTGTTGCCGTTCGGCAGGATGAAGGAGCCGTCAACCAGCGGCTGCAGGAAGCCCGCACCGGAGTTGTAGTCGGCGCCCCAGCCCATGACGATGATGCCGTAGCCCTTCTTCTTCACGTTCTCGGGCGAACCGATCGTGGAGGAGGAGAGCTTGCCGTCGTACTGGTCGATCTTCGCGGTGATGCCGACCTTGGCCAGCGCGGCCTGGAGCGACTCGGCCGTCTTGACCTCGGCGGCGCGGTTGTTGCGGACCGCGATCGTGGTCTCGAAGCCGTTCGGCTTGCCACAGGCCTGCAGGGCGGCCTTGGCCTTGTCCTCCTGCGGCTTGCCGGCGGTCAGGCCGTACGGGTCGTAGGCCTTGTCGGAGCCGGGGATGCCGGGCGGCAGCATGTTCGCGCCGAGGTCACCGCTGGTCGGGCCGCCGCGGGCGGTCTGCAGGGACTTCGGGTCGGCCGCGTAGATGACGGCCTTGCGGCACTCGATGTTGTCGAACGGCGCCACGGTCTGCGGGAAGACCATGTAGCGGATGTAGCCCGTGAACGGGTTGTCCGCGTTCTTCTTCAGGTTCTCGTCCTTGAGGACCTTGTTCTTCGCGGCCTGGAGGAGGCCGGTGCCGTCGACGGCGAGGTCGATGTCGCCGTTGAGCAGGCGCTGGTCCATGTCCTCGGCGTTGGTGGTCACCGTGAAGCTGACCTTGTCCGGCAGACCCTTGCGGATCGTGTCGGTCTTGGGGTCCCAGTTCTCGTTGCGGACGAAGGTCGCGCCCTTGCCGGCGGTAAAGCTCTCCACCTTGTAAGGACCGGTGGAGACGGGCTTGTTGGTGTACTTGGCGCCCGTGTCCTTGCCCGCCGGGACCGGCGAGGAGGACGGCATGGCCAGCAGGTAGCTGAAGTCCGAGTTGGCGCTCGCCAGGTTGAAGACGATGGTCTTGTCGTCCGGCGTCTGGACCGACTTCAGACCCATCTTGTTCGGGTCGGTGTCCTTGTACGGGCCGGGGTACTTCTGGCCCTGGTCCAGGAGGTCGATCAGGTAGGTCGGGCCACCGGACAGCACGTCCTGCGCGAAGACGCGCTCGATGCCGTACTTGATGTCCTTCGAGGTGATCGGCGAGCCGTCCTCGAACTTCACGCCGTCCTTCAGCTTCAGCGTGTAGGTCTTGCCGTCGTTGCTGATGACCGGCAGGGCCTCGGCGAGGTCCGGAACCAGCTTGGTGCCGTCCTTGCCGGGCTTGCTGTCGTACGCGAGCAGCTGGCGCACGTACAGGCGCTGCATGTTCCACACGAAGCCGTAGTAGGCGCGCGCCGGGTCCAGGTAGTCGACGTCCTGCGGCGACCAGAGCTTGAGCTCGCCGCCCTTCTTGTCGGACGCGTTGACGACGCCCTTGGTGGCGGCGTCGAACGCGGCGCCGCTGGCGGCGCCGCCCTTGCCGGCCTTGTCGTCATCGCCGTTGCCACCGCACGCGGCGGTCAGCGACAGAGCGGCGATCACGGCGGTGATCGCGAGAGCCTGCTTTCTGCGGGTCACGATGTGTCCAACCTCCATGAGTGGGTGAATCGTTGAAGCGGTTCAGCTGCCCTTGGGGTCGAGTGCATCGCGCAGCCCGTCCCCGAAGAGGTTGAACGCCAGGACAGTGATGAAGATCGCGAGACCGGGGACGACCATGAACATCGGTGCGTCCTGGTAGATGGGGACGGCGTCGGACAGCATCTTTCCCCAGGACGCCGTGGGCGGTTTGACGCCGGCGCCGAGGAAGCTGAGAGCCGCCTCCGTCAGGATGTTGGTCGGGATGATCAGGGTCGTGTAGACCAGGATCGGAGCGACCAGGTTGGGCAGCAGTTCCTTGATCAGGATGTAACCGCGCCCGGCGCCGAGGCTGCGTGCGGCCTCCACGTACTCGCGCTCGCGCATCGAGATCGTCTGGCCCCGGACGATGCGTCCGATGTACGGCCAGCCGAAGAAGCCGATGACGAGGACGAGTACGCCCATCCGGACGCCGCTGCCTTCGAAGCCCCAGACGGAGTTCGGGACCACGGAGACCAGGGCGATGGTGAAGAGCAGCTGCGGGAAGGCCAGCAGCAGGTCCATGAGGCGGCTGATCAGCGCGTCGACCCAGCCGCCGAGGAAGCCCGCGAGGGCGCCCAGCAGGCTGCCGATGACGACCGAGACGAAGGCCGCCAGGAAGGCCACGGTCAGCGAGATGCGCGCGCCGAAGACGATCCGGCTGAACACGTCGCGGCCGTTGGTGGGCTCGACGCCCAGCAGGAAGTCCGAACTCATGCCGCCGAACGAGCCGACCGGCGTGCCGAGCTCCGGATCGAGCATGTCCTCGTGGAACTCGTTGGGCGGGTGGCCCAGCAGGCTCACGATCTGCGGCGCGAAGACCGCCACCAGGATCAGGAGGATCACGACGATGCCGCCGGTCAGTGCGATCTTGTCGCGCTTGAGCCGCATCCAGGCGATACGGCCCGGTGAGCGGCCTTCGATGGCCTTTGCAGGAACGTCGGCTACGGCAACGGCCGCGGGGGCTTTTTCCGCGCTCGTGTCGTGCAGTGGTGCCGTCATCGTGGTGGGGACCCCTCTCGGCCGACGGGTGGGCCGGCCCATGCCCGCCGCTGTGGCGGCGTTGGTGCGGAGTGGCGCTGTGAAGTGCAAGTGACGAACCGGCGGTTCGAAGGACTGACCGGCTCTTGGTGGGGGAGTCTTCATCGGTCGCTCGACCAGCCGCCAGACCCGCAGATGAATGGATGCGCAACCGTGATGTGAGGGTCCGATTCCCGTTATCCGGACTTCGCTCTCGCCTGAGCGGAGCAAGACCATCCGTTCGGTACGGAAGCGGACATCGTGCCCAACTGTCTTGAGCCGTCCGCTATTTGGGCATGATCGACCGGCCAAATCCGGACAAGAGCGGGACAACGGCCGGGGCGGGTCCGGATACGACGAAGGCCGCACGGAACGATCTGTTCCATGCGGCCTGATACGGGAATCTCAGTAGCTGGGCGCGTGCGCCTCACGGTCGTAGAAGGGCCGCGCCTGGGCGCGCAGCCACATCGCGACGGGGTCGTGCTCGTCGGCGAGCGCGACGGTGCACACCGGGACGCCCTCGGGAACCGCGCCGACCGACTGCCGCATCATCTCGCGCACCGACTCCAGGGCGGGCGCCGATGCCTCGTACAGGTCGAGGCCGACGGCCAGGTACGGCAGGCCGAGCGCGGGCTGCACCCAGGCGCGGCGGAGCGAGCGGACGGCGGGGGTGCGGTGCGCGTGCTGGGTGAGCAGTCCGTAGAACTGCGGAAGCTCCAGCGCGGGCTCGGACAGCCGCAGCGGTCCGGCCGGCATCCGGTCCAGTCCGGTGGCCACCCGGCGCAGGTCGGCCCAGGGGATGCCGAGGCCGCCGCCGGGGTCGTGCGGGTTGAGCCACAGCCCCCACCGGTCGGGGTAGAGGGCGCGGGCGATGTCCCGCCCGGTGACCATTTCGTAGCCGCGGTTCCAGCCACTGGCGGTGAGCTCCTGCGGGGAGGTGACGCAGGGGGCGTAGCCGAGGCCCTCCACCTCCATGCCGCCGTACTGGGCGTCCGGGGATCCGGACTGCCCGTTCCAGAGCAGCATCCACAGCCGGCCCTCGGCGAGGGCGTGCAGCAGCGCCTCGTAGTCCTCATAGCGCCCGGGGGTCACCTGGCGCATCATGTGCTCGACCTGCCCGGCCGCGGCCGTGCCTGACGCACTCACCCGGTACCCCTCTTCGTCCGCCCGTCGGTTCAGCCCGGAAATGAAACCAGCTTACGGGTCACTAGGGCAGGTAGAACGGGTGCACGCGCTCGCGGATGTGGTCGGCGACCGGATCGTCGGTGGCGTCGAGCAGGATCAAGTGGACCGGCCAGGGCGGCTGTACGCGGTTCAGGGCGCGGGCGAGGGCGTCCATCGGGGCGTCCCGGTGTTCGGTCAGGTGTCCCAGCAGGCGGACACCGATGTACAGCTCGGGGGCGCCGCCTTCGACGCTGGCCAGGCAGCGGTGGGCGGAGGCGACCACGCCGGTGGTGCGGAACTCCTCCGACGCGGCGGCCAGGAAGTCGACCGGGTCGTCCTGCCAGTCCGGCTCGAAGAGCCGGACCCGGCCGCCGGTGGGACCGCCGGCGGGGTCGCCGCCGGCCGACCCGTCGATCTCGGTCCGGCCGCTCCGGCCGGCCCGGCAGAGCTCGGCGACGGCCGGCGGGGGCAGCGGGACGCCGACCGCGCCCTCGGGGTTCACGGCGACGCCGAGCTGCGGCGGGAGGCCGCGGGCGAACTCCACGGCGGGGACCACGGCGAAGTCCATGCCGGGGCCGGCGCAGGCGAGGAGCTGGGCCTCGGAGCTGTAGACGGGGACGTAGGCGGCGCCGCCGATGTCCATGGTGGGCAGGCGGATGCTCGCGCTGTCCGGGGCGCCACCGGCCGGGAGCGGCACCCAGAGGTCGCTGCGGGCCAGCACCTCCATGATGCGGGGGCCGGCGGCGGGGTTCCCGAGCGCCGCTCCGAGCACCTGCTCCAGCTCGTTGGCCGGCCAGCCGTTGCCCTGCATGTCTGTGCGCCTCCCTTGTCGTGCGGGTCGGGCCCGAGAGTAGTGGCTGCAACACCCCGCCGGTCACACCCGGCCCCGCCGGGGCATTTCCAGCCTCGCCGGCGTTTGAGGCGCGGGGGTCCGGGGGCTGGCCCCCGGCAACGGCGCCGCACCAGGCAGGGCACCTCCGGCCCCGCCGGGCACCTCCCCCGCCGGGCCCTTACGGCTGGGTTGCCGCAGGCAACTCCAGCCCCGCCGGCGTTTGAGGCGCGGGGGTCCGGGGGCTGGCCCCCCCC
>NZ_JBFBAV010000086.1:0-9565 GCF_040689505.1 Streptomyces sp. NPDC051211 | reverse complement strand
CCTGACACCAACGGAACGCAGTAGATCAACAGTCCAGAAGCAACGGGCAGTTATATCCCTTCAAGGCGCCGAGCGCGCGAGATGAGGTAATGGTGATGGCACGTCAGCTAGTAGTGGGCGGTGAGCAGGCAGAACTGCTGCGCATCGGAATGGACTCCCTCCAGGACGCCGATCCCGAGCTCGCAGCCCTGCTGGACGCGGAGGTGGCCCAGCAGAACACGACCCTCGCGATGATCGCCTCCGCGAGCATCGCGGACCCCTCGGTCCTCGCGGCCGGCGGCGCGGCCCTGTCCAACGTGACCGCCGAGGGCTACCCGGGAGCGCGCTACCACCCCGGCGCACAGCAGTTCGACCGGATCGAGAACCTGGCGGTGGAGCGGGCCAAGCAGCTGTTCGGCGCCCAGTACGCCAACGTGCAGCCGCACTCCTGCTCCTCGGCGAACCTCGCGGTCCTGGCCGCGCTGGTCCCGCCGGGCGGCACGATCCTCGGTCTCGACCTCGACGCCGGCGGGCACCTCACCCACGGCTCGAAGGCCTCGGTGACCGGACGCCACTACCACGCGGTCCACTACGGCCTGGACCGGGCCGGCCGCATCGACTACGCCCAGGTCGAAGCCCTGACCCTGGAGCACCGGCCCAAGGTCATCATCGCCGGGGCGAGCGCCTACCCGCGCACCGTCGACTTCGCCCGCTTCCGGGCCATCGCCGACAAGGTCGGGGCGTACCTGCTCGCGGACATCTCCCACATCGCGGGCCTGGTCGCCGCCGGGCAGCACCCCAGCCCCATCGACGTCGCCCACATCACCACCATGAGCACCTACAAGCAGCTGGGCGGCCCCCGCGGCGGACTCATCCTGAGCGGGCGCGAGTACAAGACGCCCGGGCCCGACGGCCGCACCCCGCTCGGCCGGCTGATCCAGCGGGCGGTCTTCCCCCAGTCCCAGGGAACTCCCAGCCCCGCGTCGATCGCCGCCAAGGCCCGTGCCTTCGAGGTGGCGGCCGGCCCCGGCTTCCGGGAGACGGCCCGGCTGATCGTCGAGAGCGCCTCCTCGCTCGCCGGCGAACTGTCCGCCCTCGGCTACCGGATCCTCACCGGCGGCACCGACAACCACATCGTCCTGCTGGACACCACCGACGTCGGCCTGACCGGCGTGATCGCCGAACGGGCCCTGGAGGAGTGCGGGATCCTCGCGAACCGCAACCGCATCCCCGGCGACACCAAGCCGCCGCTGGTCACCAGCGGTCTGCGCCTGGGCACCAACATCCTCGCCCAGCGCGGCATGGGCCCCGAGCAGATGCGCGAGTGCGCGCACCTGCTGCACACCGTCCTCAAGGCCACCACCGCCCTGACGGACACCGAGTACCGGATCGACCCCGCACTGGTCGCCACGATCCGTGAGGAGGTGCGGTGGCTCTGCGCCCGGCACCCCCTGCCCATCGAGAGCCCCAGCAGCATCAGCGTCAGCGTCGGCACATCACTGATCGGAGTCGGACCATGATCCACGACCGTACCCACGACGCCTCCCAGGAGGTCTGGCCGCCGGTCCTCGCGCCGACGGACCGCCCGCGCCTCCCGGACGCGGCGCCCCGGTGCTCGGCCGTGGTGCACTCCTCGATCGAGGTCCCGGCCCACACCGCCGAGACCGTTCCGGGCGACGTACTGGCCGCCGCCTTCGCCGCACTGCTCTTCCGCTACACGGGCCAGGACCGGATCGCCCTGGCCGGCCCGGACGGCGAGACCCGCTTCCCCGTCGACGGAGAGGCGACCCTGCAGGAGCTGGCCGCGGCCGGCGCTCCCGGGTCCCCCGCCGGCACCGAAGCCCCCGTCGTCGCCTTCGCCGCCGACGGCGCCCCCGCCCGGGACCACGCCCCGTACGAGCTCCAGCTGCTGGTCCGCGGCGAGTCACTGGAACTCCACTACGACGCCGCGCTCTTCGACCGCGACACCGCGGTCCGCCTGCTCGACCACTACCGCACCCTCCTCTTCGACGCCCTGGCCTCCCCGGAGCAGCCCGTCAGCCGGCTGCGCCTGCTCACCGGCCCGGAGCTGCACCGCACGCTCGTCGAGTGGAACCGCACCGAGACCCCGCTGCCCGCCCACGGCACCCTGCACGCGGCCTTCGAGGCCCGGGCGGAGCGCGCCCCCGAGGCCATCGCCCTCGTCCACGGCAGCGAGCGGCTCACCTACCGGGAGATCAACGCGGCCGCCAACCGCCTGGCCCACCACCTGCGTTCCCTGGGCGTCGGCCCGGACGTGCGGGTCGGCCTGTGCCTGGACCGCTCCCCGAACCTGCTGGTCGCCGAGCTGGCCGTCCTCAAGGCCGGCGGTGCCTACGTCCCGCTGGACCCGGACTACCCGGCCGACCGGATCGCCATCATGGTCAACGGCACCTCCTGCGCCGTGATGATCAGCCGCGAGGCGCTGACCTCGAACCTGCCGGAGCGTGACGAGCAGAGCCCCCCGCTGGTGCTGCTCGACCGGGACGCCGACGTCCTGGCCGCCCGGCCCGAGCACGACCCGGAGCCCGTCGCCGGACCCGAGCACCTCTGCTACATCATCCACACGTCCGGATCGACCGGTGCCCCGAAGCCGATCGCGCTGCGGCACCTGGGCGTCCTGAACAACATCGCGGACCTGAACTCCCGCTACGAGGTGGGCCCCGGGGACTCCGTCCTGGCCCTGTCCTCGCCCAGCTTCGACATGTCGGTCTACGAGTTCCTGGGCCTCACCATCGCCGGCGGTACGGTGATCATCCCCGACGCCGGCCGCACCAAGGACCCCGTGCACTGGGCCGAGCTGGCCGCCGCCGAAGGCGTGACCGTCTGGAACTCCGCCCCGGCCCTGCTGGGCCTGCTGGCCGACCAGCTGGAGCAGACCTCCGCCGAGCAGCTGCCCCGGCTGCGCCTGGCCCTCCTCGGCGGCGACTGGGTACCGGTCCCGCTGGCCGAGCGGGTCCGGGTGTTCGCCCCCGGCCTGCGGTTCATCGTGATGGGCGGGGCCACCGAGTCCTCGATCCACTCCACCCTCTTCGAGGTGGAGAAGGTCGACCCGGACTGGACGAGCATCCCGTACGGCCGCCCGATGGCCAACCAGCGCACCTACATCCTCGACGAGGCCCTCCAGCCGGTCCCGCCGGGCGTCCCCGGCGAGCTGTACCTGGCCGGCATCGGCCTGGCCCGCGGCTACCTGAACCAGCCCGAGCGCACCGCCGAACGGTTCATCGAGTGGTCGTACGGCGAGGTCGCCGAGCGCCTGTACCGGACCGGTGACGTCGCCCGGTTCGGCCCCGACGGGCTCATCGAGCTGCTGGGCCGCGCCGACTTCCAGGTGAAGATCCACGGTCTGCGGGTGGAGCTCGGCGAGATCGAGAGCGTGCTGCGCTCCCACCCGGCCGTGCGGCAGAGCGTGGTCGTCGCCCACTCCAACCGGCTCGTCGCCTACGTGGTGCCGGAGGCCGCCGACGACACCGGTGCCGCCCCCGCCCTCGACACGGATGCGCTGCTGCGGGCGGCCGCCGGCCGGCTGCCGGAGTACATGGTGCCCGCCGCGGTCGTCACCCTGGACCGGCTGCCGCTCACCCCGAACGGCAAGCTGGACCGCAAGGGCCTGCCCGAGCCGGAGTTCACCACCGCCGTGTACCGGGCGCCGCGGACCACCGAGGAGGAGGTCCTGGCCGCGGTGTTCGCCGAGGTCCTCGGCGCCGACCGGGTCGGTATCGACGACGACTTCCTGGCCGTCGGCGGCGACAGCATCCGCGCCATCCAGGTCGTCACCCGGGCCCGCGCCCGCGGCCTGGAGGTGACCCCGCGCCAGATCCTGCAGTCCCGTACGGTCGCCGCGCTCGCCGCGGTCGCCACGGGCACGGACCCGGCGGCGGAGGCGGCCGGTTCCGCGCCGCTGGCCTCGCCGGACTCCGCGGAGTTCCGGACCTGGCAGCAGCGCTACCCCGGACTGTCGGACGTGTGGCCGCTGACCGCCCTGCAGTCCGGCATCCTCTTCGAGTCGACCCTCAACGACACCGGCTACGACGCCTACCAGATGCAGACGGTGTTCCACCTGTCCGGCCCGGTCGACGCCGCCCGCATGCGGGCGGCCGGCCAGGCCCTTCTCGACCGGTACGCCAACCTTCGCGTGGCCTTCGTTCCCGGCGCTGACGACAACCTCGTCCAGCTCGTGGTGGACGGTGTGGAGCTTCCCTGGCAGGAGGTCGACCTGACCGGTCTGGCCCCTGCCGAGCGCGACGCGGCCTTCGGGCGATTCCTCGAACAGGACTACGCCCGGCACTTCGACCGCACCGCACCCCCGCTGCTGCGCCTGACCCTGGTGCAGCTCGGAGAGGACCGCCACGAGCTGGTCCTCACCACCCATCACGTACTGATCGACGGCTGGTCCGAGCCGATCCTGATGCAGGACCTGCTGCGGCTGTACGCCTCCGGCGGGGACGCCTCCGGGCTCCCCCGGGTCCGCGACTTCCGCGAGTTCCTGGCCTGGCTTGACCGGCAGGACCGCGAGGAGACCGCCAAGGCCTGGGCCGAGGAGCTCGCCGGGGTCGACGAGCCGACCCTGCTGGTTCCGGCCACCGCGCCCCGGGCGCAGGCCTCCGGGGCCGGGACCGCCGGCATCGGACTGTCCGAGGAGGAGTCCCGCCGCCTGTTCCGGCAGGCCTCCGAGCTGGGTGTCACCGTGAACACCCTGGTGCAGGGCGCCTGGGCGGTGCTGCTCGGTGAGCTCACCGGCCGCCGGGACGTGGTGTTCGGGGCGACGGTCTCCGGCCGTCCGGCCGCGCTGCCGGGCGTGGAGTCCATGGTCGGTCTGTTCATCAACACCCTTCCGGTGCGCGTCCGCTGCGCCCCGGGCGACACCCTCGCCGAGCTGCTGGCCGACCTGCAGAACCGGCAGGCCGGGCTCCTGGACCACCACCACCACAGCCTGGTCGAGATCCACCAGGCCACCGGTCTGGACACCCTGTTCGACACCCTGGTGGCGTTCCAGTCGTACCCGGTGGACCACGTGGGCATCGCGGAGGCGACCGCGGCGGCGGGCATCGAGGTGACCGGCATCCGTGCCGAGGGTGCCGCGAACTATCCGCTCGCCCTGATCGTCGAGACCGAGCCGCACCTCCGGCTGACCCTTCAGTACCACCGGAACCTGTTCGCCGAGGACGCCGTCGGCGACATCGCGGAGCGGCTCCACGCGGTGCTCCGGCAGCTCCTGGCCGAGCCGACCCGGCGGGTGGACTCGGTCGACGTACTGCTGGACGCCGAGCGCGAGCGCATCATCAGCGGCTACCGCGAGGCGGTGGCCGCCGGGGCCCTCGCCGGGGACACCCTGCCGGCGCTGGTCGAGCGGCATGCGTCCACCCACCCGGACGCGGTCGCGGTGGTCTGCGACGGGGTCTCGCTGACCTACCGGGAGCTGAACCGCCGGGCCGACGGGCTGGCCCGGCAGCTGGTCCGGCTCGGCGCCGGCCCGGAGTCCGTGGTCGGGCTCGCCCTGCCGCGCTCCGCCCGGCTGGCGGTGGCCCTGCTGGCCACCCTGAAGTCGGGTGCCGCGTTCGTCCTGGTCGACGCCGGCCAGGACGGCCGGAACGGACAGCGCGGCCCGGCACCGGCCGAGGCGGGCGCCGGCCTGGTGCTCACCCCGGCGGACGTCGACGCCCCGTACGCCGTCCCGGCCGGCGGGGAGGCCTTCCCGGCTCCCGCCCCGGACCCCCAGCAGCTGGCCTGGCTGCGCCGTACGCCGCAGGTCGACGGCGCCCCGGCCGGGGTCGCTGTCAGCCACGGCGCCCTGGTCCACGGGGTGGCGGGGTTCGCGGCCGAGGCCGGTCTGAAGCCCGGCACGCGACTGCTGGCGGCCTCGCCGCACGGCGACGCGGTGGCCTTCGAGATCCTCGCCGCACTGGGCGGGGGCGCCTGCGTCGAGGTGGTCCCGGACGCCAAGGCCCTCGCTGTGCAGGGCGGTTGGACCGGCGACGTGATCAGCACGGCCGCGCCGTTCTTCGCCGGCCTGCTGAACCGGGCCACCGGCGCGTTCCGGGCGGACACCGTGGTCCTCACCGGTGACACGTTGCTCGCCTCGTTCGTGCAGCGGGTCCGCACGGCGATCCCGGGCGTCCGGGTGGTCGGCAGCTACGCTCCGGCCGGAGCCGTCCGCGCCACCGTGTTCACCGCCCCGGACGGGGACGGGGGAACCACCGGTGTCCTGCCGCTCGGTGCGCCGCTCGACGGCCTCCGGCTCTACGTGCTCAACGAGTCGCTGGCGCCGGTACCGGCCGGGGTGACGGGAAGGCTGTACGTCGGCGGCGAGGTGGCCCGCGGCTACCACGGCCGAGGTGCCCTGACCGCCGGGCATTTCCTGCCCGACCCGTTCGGCCCGGCCGGGGCCCGGATGTTCCGCACCGGCGACCTGGCGCGCTGGGACCGCGACGGCAGGCTGGAGTTCGTCGGCGCCGAGGGCCCGCAGGCGAAGATCCGCGGCCGCCGGTTCCGTACGGAGGAGGTCGAGGCCGTGCTGGCCGCGCACCCCGCGGTGTCGCAGGCGGCGGTCGCCGTCCGCGCGGCGGGCGGCACCGGCGGCGACGACCAGCTCGTCGGGTACGTCGTACCGCTGCGGGCCGGCGGCGCGGCGGCGGCCCCGGACCCGGAGCAGCTGCGCGAGTTCGCGGCGCGGCAGCTGCCGGACCACATGGTGCCGGCCGCCGTGGTCACGCTCGAGGAGCTGCCCCTGACGGCGGACGGCACCGTGGACCGGGCGGCCCTGCCCGAGCCGGGCGCCGACACCGCCGCGGCCGGCGGCCACCGCAAGGGCCGCACCCCTCAGGAGGAGGCGCTCTGCGAGGTGTTCGCCGAGGTGCTCGGGGTGGAGCGGGTCGGCATAGATGACAACGTCTTCTCCCTCGGCTGTAACTCCCTCAAGGCGACCAGGATCATCGGTCGCATGCGCAGGACCCTGGGAGTGGAAGTGTCGATCCGGCTGCTCTTCCAGCACCCGACGATCGCGGAGCTGTCCGGGCACCTCACGCCCGCGAAGGCCAAGGCACGCCCCGCGCTCGGCAAGTCCCTCAAGCAGGCAGTACGAGACATCCGCAACGACACGAAGGCACAGGTGACCGGGATGAACGCTCAGGCGAAGGAGCAGGCCGAGCAGCTCAAGGAGCAGCTGACGGAGTCCTACCGCGAGCAGTACACCGGCGAGGAGTTCCAGGCCAGGATCCAGGAGGACATCGACAACCGGATCCAGAGCGGCCTGCAGTGGGGCGGCAACAAGCCGAAGGACGGGAAGGACGCGCAGCGCCGGCTGAAGCGGATGCTGGAGCGCTTCGAGGAGGAGGTCCGCGACGGTGCTCAGCAACACGAGCTGACCGAGGAGCAGCTGGACGCCGCCCAGGCCACCCTCACCGCGACCGCCGCCGCCCTCCGCAACGACCTGGCGGCCAAGGGCAAGTCCCTCTGAAGCCTCCGGTCCTTCTGATCGAGTTCTTCTGACCCGCTCGCCCCTCCCCCGTGGCGAGCACACCGACCCCCCGGCCCCCCGGTCCAACCGGCCGGGGGGTCGGTGCGTTGCCCGTGGGCTGCTCGGTGTGTGGCGGGGTCAGCGGACGGGGACGAAGCGCCACTGCTGGTTGAAGCCCGGGTCCCAGGGGTTGGCCTGGAGGACGTTGGCCGCGTGGGCGATGCTGCCGTGGGCGACGTCGAGGACCAGGCCGGAGTGCTCGGCGACGATCTTCACGTTCTGGCCGGTCGACGGCACCGCGCCGTCGGGGCCGTCGGCCAGACGGCCTTCACCCGGCACCGACTTGAACCACCAGAACTGGTTCTTGCCGCCGAGGCAGGTGCCCTGGATGACGTCCGCGGCGTGGGCGCGGCTCGCGTGGGCGACGTCCAGGCACTTCCCGGAGTGCCGGGCCTGGATCTCGAAGAGGCCGTCTCCCTGCGCCTCCACCCGCCACTGCTGGTTCCGGCCGCCGGAGCAGTTCCCCTGGATGACGTCCGCCGCGTGATCGGTGCTGGCGTGGGCGACGTCCAGGCACTTGCCCGAGTGCCGGGCGATGATCTGGTAGTAGGTGCCCTCGGCCACCGGCGCCGCCTGGGCGGCCCCGGCCGGGCCGGTGAGCCCCCACAGGGAGCCGGCCAGTGCGGCGGCGCAGCAGGTCAGGGCGCGGCCCGTGCTCCGTAGGTGGTGTGTGGCCATGGTTCTCATCCTTTGCGAGCGCCGGATGCGGCCTCGGCTTCCCCCTCGACCAGGCTAGGCCGGGCGGGGGAAGGCCGCGAGCCGGCGGTGCACGGCGGCGGGCTCCTGCCCCCGGTCGCCGCCCGGTGGTCGAAAGGGCAAAAGGAAACCGCGCCTGCCGGTGGCAGACGCGGGATTCGTGGGAACGGGGGCGGCGCGGGAGGGGCGGCGCGGGAGGGGCGGCGGGTCACGGCCAGTCGTCGAGGCCCAGGCCGAGGACGGAGCGGCGGACCACGATGTCGCCGATGACCGTGCGCGCGTGGACCTGGACGACCTCCTCGGGGGTGCCGAGCAGGTTGTCGAAGAGGTCCAGGGACCGGTAGACGGTGCCGGAGCGGGCGTCGAGGTCCAGCTGGGTGGCGGTGCCGTCGGCGATGCCGACCTCGAGCTGGCCGGAGGCCGTCTCCAGGACCAGCGGCCCGTGGAGGGTCTCGTCGATCCGGACGTCTCCCTGGGAGGTCCGCGCCTCGACCGCGGCGTGGGTCCGGCCGATGTGGATGTCGCCGCTCTCGGTGAACACGCCGGTGTCGCCGGTGACTTCGCCGAGCAGGGTGTCGCCCTTGCTGCGGCGGACGGCCGCCGTGCCGTCGATCGAGTGGATGCGTACGTCGCCGCAGTCGGCCGTCACCTCGACGTCGCCCTCCGCCCGGTCCACGGTGACGTTGCCGAGGCCGGAGGTGACGTGCAGGGCGCCGGTCCGGGCGAGCCGGATGTGGCCGCAGTCGTTGGTGAGCCGGCACTCCCCCAACTGCCCGTCACAGCGGAAGTCGGCGGCCACCCCGTCCCCGTACACGGTCGATCCGGCCGGCAGGTGGATCACGATGGCGACCGCGCCGCCGGCCCGGGAGCGGTCACGGGCCTTCGGAACACTCACCACGAGCTTGCCGGCCGCGTAGTCGATGCGGGTCTGGTCGGCGGCCGACGCGTCGCGGGGGTCGGCGGAGTCGAAGGGCCGGACGTCGACGATGGTGTCGCTGCGCTCGCTCGCGATGATCCAGACGTTGCCCACGTCCAGTTCGACGGTGGCGCGGATCGGCTTCGGTGTCACGAATATCGGCATGGCGGGGGCCTCTTGGAGGTCTGCGGTCGCCGTCCTCGGCTCCGGCAAGGGGCGGACAGGATGGCAGGAAGGGCAGGGGCGGCGGTGGAGCGGGGCTGGAGCGGGGGCCGGACCGGGGGCCGGACGGGCGGGGGCCGGGGCCGGGGCCCTCTAAGGCAAGCAGCCCGTGACGGCTCGATCGGCCACGGGCTGCGGTTGCTGTCTGTACTGCGTTCTGCGCTGTCGGTCGGGTGGGGGGTGCGGGCCGGGTTGCGGTTTCGGTCCCGGTTCCCGGA
>NZ_JBFBAV010000085.1:0-10404 GCF_040689505.1 Streptomyces sp. NPDC051211 | reverse complement strand
AACACCTACTCGCTACCTGGACCGGCACCTGCCCCACCTGCCGACAACCCACCCCAAGACAGCCCCACGACACCACCTAACAAAGCACTACTAGGGGGTGTCTTGCCGAGCAGGCCGGGCTCGCGATGCCCGGCACCGCCAAGACGCCCCGGGTCCCGGTCGGGCCGCCGGCCGCGGGCTGGGAGACTGTCCCCATGACCCGATCCGTCGTTCTCGAATTCTGGTGCGAACTCCAGTGCCCGGACTGCACCACCGCCCTCGATGACGTGCGCGCGCTCCGCGCCCGCTACGGGGACCGGCTGGACATCGTCCTGCGCCACTTCCCGCTGGAGAAGCACAAGTACGCCTTCGCGGCCGCGCAGGCCGCCGAGGAGGCGGCGGAGCAGGGTCAGGGCTGGGCGTACGCCGAGGCCGTGCTCGCCCGGACCGCGGAGCTGGACGCGCGCGGCGAGCAGCTGCTGCTCGACGTGGCCCGGGAGCTGTCCCTGGACGCCGACGAGTTCGACACCGCCCTGATCGACGGCCGGCACATGCTGGTGGTCGACGCGGACCAGGCCGAGGGCAAGGCGATCGGCATCACCGGCACCCCCACCTACGTCATCGGCGGCGAGCGCCTGGACGGCGGGAAGGGCCAGGCGGGCCTGCGGGCCCGCATCGAGGAGATCGCCGACCGCCTGCTGGCGGAGGCGGGCCCCGCCTGAGGGGTGTCCGGCGGATCACGGCCGGCCGCCCGGCACCCCTAGAGCAGGTCCTTCGCGTAGTTGACGTTGGTGGTCCGGTAGCCCAGGGAGTCGTAGAGGCTGCGGGCCGGGGTGTTGCCGGCGAAGACCTGCAGGCCGAGCCGCCGGTGGCCGGCCGCCACGGCGGTCCGCTCGGCCAGCAGCATCAGGGTGCGGCCGTGGCCCCGGCCGCGGTGCCCGGCGGCCACCTCCACCTCGTACACGTACGCGTCCTCGCCCTTCCGGGCCACCCACAGGTGGCCGACCCGCTCGCCGCCCGCCTCCAGGACGGACAGCTCGGCGCCCGGTGTGTGCACGCCCTGTGGCAGGGATTCGCGGTGGTCGGCCAGCGCTTTGGCGAGGGCCGCCTCCCGGGGCATGCCCCGGCTGCTCCAGTCCTCCGCGTACGCCTCGACCGCCCGCTCCAGCCAGGGCCCGTACTCCGTCTCGGTCATCCGGCGGGCCCGCACCCCGGCGGGCAGTTCCGGCGGGGCGGCCGGCAGTTCCTTGGCCATGTTGCGGCTGTACTCGACGTAGCCGAGGGCGGCCGCCATCCGCAGCGCGCCCCCCGCTGCCGCCGGCACCGAGACCCGCACCCGGCGGCAGCCCCAGGAGCGGAGCACCTCCTCGGCGGCGAGTGCGGCGACGGTGGCGCGGCCGCGCCGGCGGTCGGGCTCGTCGATGTGCAGGTCCCGGATCTCGCCGACGGTGGGTCCGAACGGGGTGTCCGAGGCGAGCAGCAGCGCGCCGACCCGCCGGCTGTTGACCCGTACCTCGTACGGGCGCGAGCGCGCCCCCGCGGCAGTCTGCTGAAGCGGCCCGCTCGGCCGCAGGGTGGTGGTCATCAGGGTTGTTCTACCCGCCCCGGGGCGCCGCGTCAGCCCGTTTACGGCTGCTTCCGGCCGCTTCCGGCCGCTTCCCGGGCGCTCACGGGTCGATGTCGGCCGCGGACCGCTCGTCGAAGATGCGCATCGCCTCGGCAGTGACCGGCCCGGGGGCGGCCGCCAGCTCGCGGCCGTCGATCCGGTGGACCGCCTGCACATCGCGCAGGGTGGAGGTCAGGAAGACCTCTTCGGCCTGCTCCAGGGCCTCGAAGGGCAGGTCGGTCTCCTTGGCGCCGGCCCATTCGGCGACCAGGGCGCGGGTGATCCCGGCCAGGCAGCCGGAGGCCACCGGCGGGGTGTGGAGCTCCCCGTCGAGGACCACGAAGACGTTGGAGCCGGTGCCCTCGCAGAGCCGGCCCACCGTGTTGGCGAACAGGGCCTCGGAGGCCGCGGCCCGGTGCGCCTGGGCCAGCGCGACCACGTTCTCGGCGTACGAGGTGGACTTGAGGCCGGCGATGGCGCTCCGCTCGTTCCGCACCCAGGGCACGGTGATCACGGCGGTGGTGTCCGGGCGGCGCGAGGTTTCGCCGACGGCGACGACCAGGGTGGGGCCCTCGTGGCCCCGGTCCGAGCCGAGCGGGGACACTCCCCCGGTGTAGGTGATCCGGAGCCGGCCGAGCGGCATCGGATTGGCCGCCAGCACGGCCTCACAGGCGTGCCGGACCTCCTCGGGGTCGGGGTCGGGCAGCCCGAGCCCGCGGGCCGAGCGGGTCAGCCGCTCCAGGTGCCGGGTGAGCGCGAACGCCCGGCCGTGCTGCGCCTTGACGGTCTCGAAGACGCCGTCACCGACGGTCAGGCCGTGGTCGAACACGGAAACCCGCGCACCGTCGCCGTCCCGCAGTGCTCCGTCGAGCCAGATCCTCACCGTACGGTCCCTCCACTCGCCTGATACGCACCCGACGCTACCGCGAGCAGCCGGGCCGCCTTCAGTTCGGTCTCCGCCCATTCGCGTTCGGGGTCGGAACCCCAGGTGATGCCCGCCCCGGTGCCGAACAGCAGCCGGGGTCCGCCGGTCGCCTGCCGGTCGATCCAGAAGGTGCGGATGCCCACGGCTAGCTCAGCGACGCCCCGGTCGGCGTCCACCCAGCCGATGCCGCCGCAGTAGGGGCCGCGCGGGGCGGTCTCCAGAGCCTCGATGATCCGGAGGGCGGAGGACTTGGGCGCTCCGGTGACGGAACCCGGCGGGAAGGTGGCGTCGAGGAGCTCGGGCCAGCCGGCACCGTCGGCGAGTTCGCCGCTCACCCGGGAGACGAGGTGGACCAGGCCGGGGTGTTCCTCGACGGCGCAGAGTTCGGGGACGGCCACGGAGCCGGTGGTGCAGACCCGGCCGAGGTCGTTGCGGACCAGGTCGACGATCATCACGTTCTCGGCGTGGTCCTTCTCCAGCAGGTCGGCGGCGGTGCGGCCGGTCCCCTTGATCGGACCCGACTCGATGTGGCGTCCCGACCGGCTGAGGTAGAGCTCCGGGGAGGCGGTGGCTATCTCCACGCCGTGCGCCGGGAGCCGAATCGTTCCTGCGTACGGGGCCGGGTTGCCGCGGGCGAGCAGCGCGGTGAGCGCGTCCACGTCGGCTCCGTCCGGGTCCGGCAGCGGCGCGGACATCACCCGGCAGAGATTGGCCTGATAGACCTCTCCCCCCGCGATGTGCTCGCGAATGCGGCGCACGCCGGCCACGTAGGCGTCCCGGTCCAGTGAGGAGGTCCAGCGGTCGGCGGCGGGCCCGCGCCAGGCTCCCGGGACGGGGGCGGGAACCGGGACCTCGCGTACGTCGCCGAACCGGGCACAGGTCATGCGCCCCTCGAAGTCGGCCGAGACCGCCCAGAACCCGGTGGAGTCGAGGGCGGAGACGTCGCTGGTCACATCGCGGAGATCGGTGGCGAGGAGGCCGCCGAAGCGGGCCATGGGCTGCAGGTCTTGCACGGCTGTGAGTCTATGACCGGTGGCCGGAAGGCGCCGGTGCGGCGACGGGGAGGTGACCGGAGGTGATCGAGCGGCAGCACGCTGCGGAAACGCGTTTTTGAGCTGGCCCGGGAATCCGCTAGAGTTCAACACGTCGCCGGGGAGCGAAGGAAAAACCCCAAGCAACACGGCAACATGCGGACGTGGCTCAGCTGGTAGAGCATCACCTTGCCAAGGTGAGGGTCGCGAGTTCGAATCTCGTCGTCCGCTCGATGTGGGGGATCTTCCCGAACCCCTGTAATCACTCCTGGTGGAGTGGCCGAGAGGCGAGGCAACGGCCTGCAAAGCCGTCTACACGGGTTCAAATCCCGTCTCCACCTCCAAGGACGATTAGCTCAGCGGGAGAGCGCTTCCCTGACACGGAAGAGGTCACTGGTTCAATCCCAGTATCGTCCACTGGATCTCCGGATCCCGGATCCCCGGATCCCCGGATCCCCCGCGCGATTAGCTCAGCGGGAGAGCGCTTCCCTGACACGGAAGAGGTCACTGGTTCAATCCCAGTATCGCGCACGCAGTACGCAGTAACGCAGCACCTTCGTACCTTCGCGGTACGACCCGCGCGATTAGCTCAGCGGGAGAGCGCTTCCCTGACACGGAAGAGGTCACTGGTTCAATCCCAGTATCGCGCACCACCCCGGAAGCCCCGGCCGTCTCCACGGCCGGGGCTTCCGCGTTCCCCCGGTCAGGAGGAGAAGAGCATCCGGCCGAAGCCGCGGTTGTGGCCGTGCCCGTGGCCGTGGCCGCCGTGGTGCTGCGGGGCGCCCCAGGCGGGAGCCGGAGCGCCGTGCTGGGCGGGGTAGGCCGGCGGCGCGGGCGGCGGCGGAACCTGGCCGTACTGGGACTCCAGACGGGTCAGCGCCTCCAGCTCCCCGTAGTCCAGGAAGATGCCCCGGCAGCCGCTGCACTGCTCGATCTGGACACCGCTGCGGTTGTACGTATGCATCATGGCGTGACACTTCGGACACTGCATGATCGGCTCACTCCTCGCCGTCGGACCTCGCCACCGGAAGGCATGCGCGGTGGCGTGAGCTCACCTTACGACGGCAGCATCGGCTCCAACTCGGCCGGGAGGTCGGCTATTCGGCCACAGGCCCCGGTCACGGCCCGTTCCACCTCGTCGAGTCGACGGCGCTCCGCCATGGCCCTGGCCACGGAGAGCGCCCCGGTCTGCACGGTCAACGCGCGGGCGGCAAGGTCGAGTTCCGGCCACGGGTCGGTGCCGGGCGGGCCGGCGGCGGGGCCGCCGGCATCCCGGTAGGCGTCCAGGAAACACAGCCAGTCCTCCGGGGCGAGCAGCCCGGCCGCGTACCAGGCGGCGGGCCGGGCCAGATCCCAGGCGGCCGCACCCACCCCGAGGTCGTCGACGTCGATGAGCCGCCAGCCGGCGTCGGTACGGACGAGCTGGCCGAGGTGGAGGTCGCCGTGGCAGAGGGTGCCGTGGCCTCCCGTCGGGGCGGGGGCCTCGTCCCGTGCCCAGGGGGGCAGGGTCGCGGCGGCGGCACGGACCGCGGCCGCCCCCGCCGCCTCGGCCGTCCCGCGAACCGCGCCCGCGCCCTCGCCCGTCCTCGCGCCGGCGCCTGCGCCTGCACTTGCGCCCGTCCGCGCGCCCGCGCCCGCCAGGGCCGCGTCCATCCGGCGCAGGGCACGGGCCAGCTTCGCCGGGCCGCGCATCGGCGGGACGGGACCGGGCAGCCGGTCCACCGGCACGCGGTGCAGTACGGCGAGCAGCCGGCCGGCCGCGGCCCAGGGGGCGTCCTCCGGGCGCTCCGGATCGACGGGGGCACCGTACGGCCAGAGGGTGACGGCCCGGCCCCGCAGGTACTCGGCGCCGGGGCGCAGCGGCGGCAACAGCACTCCGGCGAGTTCGGGGGCCGCGGCGATCCGCAGCCGGACGGCGAGCCCGGCAGGATCCGTGTCGGCGGCATGGGCCTTGGCGACGGCGTTCCCGCACCGCACCACGGTCCCGTCGGCCCGGTCGGCCAGCAGCTCCCGGTCGGCCGGCAGCTCCCGGTCGGCGGGCAGCTCCCGGTCGGCGGGCAGCTCCGGGCCCGACCCGTCCCGGCGCGGACGCGGCAGCCGCCCGGCCGCGCGGAACGCGAGACCGGCCAGCTCGTCGGCCAGTGTCTGGGCCATCGCTCCCCCGGGTCCTCGTCGGGGCACGGACGCGCCCCCAGCGGATCGTACGATCCGCAACGGCGGCCGCGGTCAACGGGGCAGGGACAGGGGCAGGGACAGCGGAGCGCAGGATGCAAAAAGGGTGCTGGAACTGCGACTCCCCAGTCGCAGGGCCAGCACCCTTTCACTGCCGTCCGCCGCACCCCCGTCCCCACGGGGTTGTCCGGCGATGTCCCGGCCCGGGCCGCTCTCCCAGGCCTGAGGCGCCGCTCAGCGCCCCAGCAACGCGCTCACGGACGACGCTTGCGTCACCACCTGCTCCCAGCCGCCGAAGAGCACGACCAGGAGGGTGGCCAGGGGGAGAACCATGGCCGCGGCCACCAGCGGGTGGCGCGTTCCGGATGCGGACTGGTGCGCGGTGAACGCGAACATCTTGCGTCCCTGGCTTGCGCGGTCCGACATGGTCCTCTCCCTGTGGTTGGCAGCGGCGGGCGTGTGACCTCGGGGGACGAGTTAGCCACCCGCCGCTTGTGTTCAACCTTAGGAGCGCTGGAGCGCCCCGTCCTCATGCCTCCGGACCCTTTGGCGGGCCTCCAGGAGGATGACGGGTCGACCACCCGCGTACTCCCCTGGGTGGAGACCGGTCACCCCGCCTGGGGGTCTTCCCGGAGGGGAACCCCCGGAAGGGGCTGCTCCACCAGGGCCAGCACCCTGCTGGCCATGAACCGTGCGGTGCGCACCGCGTGACCACTCCGAGTGACTTCGCTCACTTCCACCACTCCCCTGCGGACCGCAGTCTCCACCCGGCGTCCCGCCCGGGTGGCCACCACTTCGTACGTCCGCGTCGTGTCGCCCGCATCCACGACGATCTCGACCCTGTCGCCCTTCATCGCCAATCCCCCTTACGCGATGGACTTTTGACAGCTCAGCACCCCTGAAGGGCCCCCCGCACGGGGACTTCTGAGCACCCCTCAAGTGTCCCATCCCGCACTGACAATCGAATCTACCGACGAGGGCGCGGCCTCTGAGCGCACATGGCGGATGGTCCGTAAGCTGTGCCACGTCAACAGGACGACCGGTCAGTCAGCGGGGTGGACATGGCGATGATGCGGCTCCGGCGCGAGGACCCGCGTGTCGTCGGCTCGTTCAGGCTGCACCGACGGCTCGGTGCCGGCGGTATGGGTGTGGTCTACCTGGGCTCGGACCGGCGCGGGCAGCGCGTCGCGCTCAAGGTGATCCGGCCGGATCTGGCCGAGGACCAGGAGTTCCGTTCGCGGTTCGCCCGCGAGGTTTCCGCCGCCCGCCGGATCCGCGGCGGCTGCACGGCCCGGCTGGTGGCCGCCGATCTGGAGGCCGAGCGCCCCTGGTTCGCCACCCAGTACGTCCCCGGGCCCTCGCTGCACGACCGGGTGGCCGAGGAGGGCCCGCTCACGGCCGCGCAGATCGCCGCCGTCGGTGCCGCACTCTCCGAGGGGCTGGTCGCCGTACACGAGGCCGGTGTGGTGCACCGTGACCTGAAACCGTCCAACATCCTGCTGTCGCCCAAGGGACCGCGGATCATCGACTTCGGGATCGCCTGGGCGACCGGGGCGAGCACGCTCACCCATGTCGGGACGGCAGTCGGCTCCCCCGGCTTCCTCGCCCCGGAGCAGGTCCGCGGAGCGGCCGTCACCCCGGCCACGGACGTGTTCGCGCTGGGCGCCACCCTCGCGTACGCCGCGACCGCCGACTCCCCTTTCGGGCACGGCAGTTCCGAGGTGATGCTGTACCGGGTGGTGCACGAGGAGCCCGACCTGCACGGGGTGCCCGACGCGCTGGCACCGCTGGTACGGGCCTGCCTGGCCAAGGACCCGGAGGACCGGCCGAGCACCCTGCAGCTGTCCATGCGGCTGAAGGAGATCGCGGCCCGCGAGGCGCAGGGGTCGGGAGACGGGCGGCCGCCCGCCCAGCGCCCCAGGCCGGACCGGCCCGCTCAGACCGTCCAGGCCGTCCAGGCCACCGAGTACACAGCACAGCGCACGGAGCGCCGTACGGCGGGCACCCCGGCACCGCGCCCCCAGGGCGGTCCCCAGAGCGGGCCGCAGTCCCGCCCGTCCTCGCCGCGCAACCCGGGGCCCTCGTCCCGGCCGACCGCCGGGCGTACGGGCGGCCGCCCGGCCCCGCGGACCACGGGTGCGGGGCGTCGGCCCTCGCGTCCGGACCCGCGGCTGCTGCGCCAGCGGCTGATCGTGTTCGTCGTGGTGACGCTGGTCGTGGCCCTGGGCATCGCCGCCGCACAGAAGCTGTAGGCGGACAGGCGCCGGGCGCAGAGGCGCCGGGCGGACACGCGCCAGGCCGGCACGCGCCAAGCAGACGCGCGCTAGCGCCCGGCGCCGGCCACCGCGTAGAAGGCGACGGCCGCGGCGGCGCCCACGTTCAGCGAGTCCACACCGTGCGCCATCGGGATGCGCACCCACTCGTCCGCGGCGACCAACGCCTGCGTGGACAGGCCGTCGCCCTCCGCACCGAGCATCAGCGCCACCCGCTCCAGGGACTGCGGGGCCGCCTCGTCGATCGGGGAGGCCTTCTCGTGCGGGGTGAGGGCGAGCAGCTTGAACCCGGCCTCGCGGACCGAGTCCAGGCCCTTGGGCCAGGCTTCCAGGCGGGCGTACGGGACGGAGAACACGGCGCCCATGGACACCTTCACCGAGCGCCGGTACAGCGGATCGGCGCAGTCCGGGGAGAGCAGGACCGCGTCCATGCCGAGGGCGGCGGCGCTGCGGAAGATCGCCCCGATGTTGGTGTGGTCGTTGACCGCCTCCATGATGACCACCCGCCGGGTGACGGACAGGAGTTCCTCCGCCGTGGGCAGCGGCTTGCGCTGCATCGAGGCGAGCGCCCCGCGGTGCACGTGGTAGCCGGTGACCCGCTCGGCGAGCTCCGGGCTGACCGCGTACACGGGGGCCGGGAGCTCGTCGATGACGTCCCGCATGACGTCCACCCACTTGGCGGAGAGCAGCATCGAGCGCATCTCGTAACCGGCGTTCTTGGCGCGTCTGATGACCTTCTCGCCCTCGGCGATGAACAGGCCCTCGGCCGGTTCGCGCCGGCGCCGGAGTTCGACGTCGGTCAGGCCCGTGTAGTCGCGCAGGCGCGGGTCGTCGGGGTCTTCGACGGTGATGAGATCAGCCACAGGGTGATACTGCCTTGTCCTGGGTGCGGTGCCAACGGCACGGTCAGTTGCTGGTGTGGACCTTCACGACGTCACCGATGACGATGACGGCGGGCGGCCGGACCTCTTCCGCGCGGACGGTCTCGCCGACGGTGGCCAGAGTGGCGTCCACCCGGCGCTGGGTGGCGGTGGTGCCCTCCTGGATGACGGCGACCGGGGTGTCGGCGGGCTTGCCGTGCCGGACGAGGGCCTCGGCGATCGAGCCGATCTTGTCGACGCCCATCAGGATCACCAGGGTGCCGGTCAGCTTGGCCAGGGACTCCCAGTCGACCAGCGAGCGCGGGTCCTCGGGGCCGACGTGGCCGCTGACCACGGTGAACTCGTGGGCGACGCCCCGGTGGGTGACGGGGATGCCGGCCGCGCTCGGCACGGAGATGGAGCTGGAGATGCCGGGGACCACGGTGCAGGTGATGCCGGCCTCGGCGAGGGCCTGGAGCTCTTCCATGCCGCGGCCGAAGACGTACGGGTCCCCGCCCTTGAGCCGGACCACGTTCTTGCCGGCCTTGGCATGCTCGACGAGCGCGTTGTTGATGGCCTCCTGGGCCATGAACCGGCCGTACGGGATCTTCGCCGCGTCGATGACCTCGACGTGCGGGGGCAGTTCGGCGAGCAGGTCGCGGGGGCCGAGCCGGTCGGCGATGACCACGTCGGCCTGGGCGAGCAGCCGGCGGCCGCGGACGGTGATCAGGTCCGGGTCGCCGGGGCCGCCGCCGACGAGAGCGACGGAGCCGGCGGAGCCGTTCGGCTGTCCGGCGGCCCGGCGGTGGGCGGGGGCCGCCAGGGTGCCGTCGCGCAGGCCCTCGACGATGGCGTCGCGGACCGCGGCGGACCGGCGCGGGTCGTTCCCGGTCAGCACGGCCACCGTGACGCCCTCGCTGCGGCCGGTGGCCGGGGTCCAGGCGGTGGCGGCGGAGGCGTCGTCGGCCCGGACGCACCAGACCCGCTCCCGCTCGGCCTCGGCGGAGACCTGCTCGTTCACCTCGCGGTGCTGGGTGGCGATCAGCGCGTACCAGGCACCGGCGAGGTCCCCGTCCTGGTAGCGGCGGCGCTCCCAGCGGATCTCACCGGTCTCCGCCATGGCGTCCACGGACGGGGTGGCGGACGGGGAGATCAGCAGCACGTCGGCGCCGGCCGCGACGAGGGCGGGCAGACGGCGCTGGGCGACCTGGCCGCCGCCGACGACGACGACGCGGCGACCGGCGAGACGGAGCCCTACGGGGTAGGCGGGGGTGTCGGCCATGGCGGTGCGGCTCCTGAAGGCGGCGGTGTTTCTACTGTGCCGCTGCGGCGCTGGAGCGGCTTGTCGGGGGTGACGTGCGGTTTCACGCCGTGCGGGTCCACGATACGACCCGCTGCCGAGCGGGTCTCCCCGGACCCGGCGGGGTTGCCGCTGCGCGGGGCTGTCCCCTCCCCGCCCCTTCCCGAACTGGGGCTCCGCCCCAGACCCCGCGCCTCAAACGCCGGCGGGGCTGGAATGTGCTGCGCACATCCAGCCCGCGCGGCGTTTGAGCGCACG
>NZ_JBFBAV010000084.1:0-10737 GCF_040689505.1 Streptomyces sp. NPDC051211 | reverse complement strand
CCCCGAACCCCCGCGCCTCAAACGCCGGCGGGGCTGGACATGCCTCCGGCCCCGGCGGGGCTGGGGAGGCCGCCCCGGCGGCGATGACGAGGGCGCGCCGGCGGGGCTGGGGAGGGCGCGCCGGCGGGCTGGGGAGGCTGCGGCGGTGGGGGTCAGGGCTGGGTGCCGGTCTTGCGGAACATGCGGGTGGCGGTGATCTCGCCGTGGATGGTCTCGCCCTCCGTGGCCTGCTGCGGCAGCCCCGGCCGCAGGTGTTCCTCCACGCTGATGTACTTCAGGCCCGCCCGCAGGTCGGCATCGTTGCGCAGGCGGATGACCAGCGGGAACTCCGCGAGGGCCGTGGTGTCGAACAGGCCCGTGGTGTAGAGGAGCTGGACGCCCAGGGCGTCCGAGACGGCCCGCTGGAGCTCCAGCAGGTAGGTGGCGTTGGCCCGGCCGATCGGGTTGTCGAGGAACAGGGTGCCCGCGTGGCGGTGCTTGTCCCGGCCCCGGTCGTTGCTGCGCAGCGCCGCCATCGTGCAGTACAGGGCGATCGCGGCGGTCAGCAGCTGGCCGCCGGAGAACACGTCGCCCATCTGCCCCACCGGGACCCGCTCGGCGCGCAGCACGGCGTCCGGCTTGAGGATCTCCACCGCGATGCCACGCGGCTCCAGGGCCGCCTGGACCCCGCGCAGCAGCAGCGACATGCCGTCGCGGCGGCCCTCGCCGAAGGAGGCGTTCTTCTTGACCGCGGAGCGGGTGGCCTCGTCGATGACCTCGCCCAGCCGCTCCCTCAGGGTGGCCTGGTCGGGCTCCTCGAAGCGGATCCGGAGGAACTCCTGCCCGGACCACTCCCCCAGCCCTTCCGGCAGCTGCGAGAGCCGCTGGGCCGACCGCAGCGTGGCCAGCGCGGACTCGACCAGCCCGCGCAGCCGGTCCACGATGCTGTCCCGGTTCCGCTCCAGCTGCTCCAGCTCGTCGGTCAGCACCCGCAGCCGCGGCGCGAAGGCCGCCGCCCAGGCCGCGGCGTGCTCCGGCAGCGCGGAGGCGGGCAGTTCGCGGATCTGCTGCCGGGCGGGGGTGCGTACCTGCTCGTAGCGGGTGGCGTTGGCGTGCCGGACGAGGACGTCGGCGGCCTCGCGGACCGCTGACTCGGCGGCCGACAGGTCCGCGCTGCAGCCGCGCAGCGACCGGCGGGCCTCGGCGGCGGACTGCCGGGCCTCCTCCAGGGCTCCCGGGTAGGCGGTCCGGTCCTGCTGTTCGTCGTCCTGGTGGGTGTGGTCCCGCAGCTGGTCCCGCAGTTGGGCGGCGGTCTCTTCGAAGCCGCCGGCCCCGTCCTCGGCGGCCCGGTGGGAGCGCAGCAGGTCGGCATGGGCGGCGCGGGCCGACTCCACGGCCGCGGTGTGGGCGGCGAGCTGGGCGGTGGCGGTGCGCAGCAGGACCTGAGCCTGCTCGACGTGGTCCGGTACGAGTTCCTCGGGGAGGTCGGTGTGCGTCTCGCCGTCGGCCGGGGCGAGGCGCTCGGCCTCGCCGCGCAGCCGTCCGAGCTGCTCGCTGGCCGTGTTCGCCCGGGATTCCAGCATCTGTACGAGGGATTCGGCGCGGGCGGCCGCGGCCTGGCGGGACGGGCCGTCGGCGCCGTCGGTGCCTTCGAGGAGCTGGGCGGCGCGGGTGCGGACCTTGTTGGTGAGGCGGTCGAGTTCGGCGGTGGTGGCGCTCTCGTCGCTCTCCGCACGGGCCTGTTCGGCACGCAGGTCGGCGCCGACGCCGACCTTCTCGTAGAGCTGGGAGGCGGCCCGGTAGGCCTCGCGGAGGTCGGGCAGGGCGGCGCGGCGCGGCTCGTCCTCCTCGGGCAGCAGCTCGGGCACGCCGGCGATCTCGGCCCGCTCGGCGCGCAGGGCTCGGGCGGTGCGGCGGGCGTCGTCGGCGGCGCGCTGGGCGGCGCGGCGGTCCTCGTCGGCGGCCCGGGCGCGGCCCAGGCAGGTCTCGGCGCGCGCCTCGGACTCGGCGGCCTCGTCGGCGAGTTCACGGACCCGGGCCTGCCAGCCGGCCCGCTCGCGGAGCCGGAAGGCGAGTCCGGCGAGGGCGTCGGCGGCGCGGCGGGCCCGCTGGGCGGCGTCCTGGCGTTCTTCGCGGACCCGTGCGGCGTCGGCGGCGGCCTCGTCGGCCTCCGCGCGGACGGTCCGGGCCTCCGCCAGCTCGGCCTCGGCCTCCTGGGCGAACGCGCGGGCGGCGGCGGCCTGTTCGGCGAGCTCGGTGAGCCGGCCGGGCGGGCAGCCGGTACGCCAGGACGCGAGGCGGGCGGCCAGCTCGCGGTCCCCGGCGAGCCGGGCGGCGAGCTCGCGGATCTCGGTGTCGCGGGCGGCGGCCCGGGTCCGCAGGGCCTGCCGCTCCTCGTCGGCGGCGTGCTCGTCGTGCATGGCGGGGTTCGGCGAAACGATGAAGATGCCGGACACACCGCTGTGGTCGCCGTCCGGCCCGGCGGGCGGTACGGGCGCCAGCAGGGCGGCGGCGGTGCCGACGGCCACGGCGGAGCGGGGCAGCAGGGCGGCGCTGCTCAGGACCTCGCGGGCGCGGGCGTGGGTGTCGGGCTCGGTGATGACGACGCCGTCGACGAGCTCGGGGCGGGCGGCGAGCACGGCGGCGTGGTCGGCGGGGTCCACGGACTGGGCGAGGTAGCGCCAGCCGGGGAGGGCGGGGATGCCGTGCTCGCCGAGGTACTCGACGGTGGCGAGGACGTCGGGGCCGGGGGGCAGCAGGCCGCCGTCGCCGAGCGCGCCGAGGATCCGGGCGTCGTCGGCGGCGGCGGTCCGCAGCTCGAACAACTGCCGTTCGGCTGCCGCGACCCCGCTGTTCAGGAGCTCGCGCAGGTCGTCGGCGTTCCGGTCGAGGGCATCGGGGTCCAGCGCGGGCGACGCGTACCCGGCCGGGCTGCCGGACCCGGCGGGGCCGTCGGTGGCTGCGGCTGCCGTGGCGGAGCCGGCGGGCGTGCCGGGCGCGTGGGCGTCCGTACCGGAGCCGGGGGCGGCAGCGCGGGGGTGCGGAACGGAGGGGTCCGCGGTCGGCGGGAGGCCCAGGAGGTCGGCCAGGCGGGGGGATTCCGCGATGGCGGCGGCCGTACGGCGCTCCGCCTCGTGCGCGGCTTCGGCGGCGGCGGCCGCGTCCGCGGCACGGGCCGCGGTCAGTTCGGCCCGCGATTCGGCGGCGGCCGCCTCCCGCGCGGCCTCCGTCGCACTCCGGGCGGCCTCGCGCGCCTCGTCCCAGGCGGCGACCGCGGTCTTCTCCGCCTCGCTGGCCTCCAGCGCGGCCCGCGCCGGGTCCGCGTCCGGGGCGGAGTCGTCCAGCCAGCCGGCGCGGACCGCCTCGGCGGTCTCCTGCTCGACCTCGGCCAGCCGGGCCCGCAGGTGCTCCGCCTCGCTGCGGGCCCGCTGGGCGGCGGTGGCGGCGGCGGTGGCGTCGCGGTGCGCGGTCTCGCCGGCGGCCTGGAGCGCGGCGGAGCGCTCCTCCTCCTCGTTGGCGACCCGCTCGCCGTCCTCGGCGGCCGTGTGCAGGGCCCGTACGAGCTGTGCGGCGGCCGTCGCCCGGGCGGCCAGGGCCGGGGCCGCGTCCCGCTCGGCCTCGCGGATCGCGGCGGCGACCCGCGCCGAGCGGTCGGCGGCCGCGCGGTGGCGGAGCACCGTTTCGGCGGCCTGCCAGGCCGAGTGCAGGGTCCGGGCCTCCAGGAGCTCGCGGCGCTGAGCGGCGGCCGCCTTGTCGGCGACGGTCAGGGCCAGGGAGGCGTGCCGGTAGGCCAGTTCGGCGGCGATGGCGGCGCTCCGGTCACGGGCCGATTCGGCCGCGGTGACCTCGTGGGCGGCACCTGTGACCCGCTGGGCGAGGTCGGCCGCCCGGGCCCGCTCCTCGGCGGCGCGGGCGGACAGCCGACGGGCCAGGGTGCGGGTGCGGCGTTCCGCGCCGGCGTGGATGTCCCGGGCGCGCGAGCGGGCCTCGGCCGCCTCCACGATCCGGGTCAGCAGGTCCACCGAGCCGGCCGTGAAGTCCCGTTCGGCCATCAGCTCGGCCCGGCGGCCCAGCTTGTTGCCGAAGCCGTGGACGAGGTCGGCGAGCCCGTCGGTGTCCCGGGTGTCGGTCACCGCGCGCAGCAGCAGGTCGGTGAAGTCGGAGTCCTTCTTGACCGCGAAGAGGCCGGCGGCCTCGCCCTCGTCGGCGTTCATCTCGCGCTGGTAGCGGAAGAGTTCGGGGTCCAGGCCGAGCTCGCCGAGGTGTTCGTTCCAGCGGTCGTGGATCTCCTCCCAGGAGACCTCGAGGTGCGGGTAGGCCTTGCCCGCCTCCGTGATCGCGTCGCGGAAGCCCTTCATGGTGCGGCGGCGGCCCTGCGCGCCGGAGGCGCCCTCGACGGGCGGGCGGACCGCGGTGGCCTCGGCGACCGGGAGGGAGTCCAGGCTGAGGCCGGGGCCGGGCCGGAAGGAGTACCAGGCTTCGGCGAACTTCCGCGGGTCGTTGGAGACCTGGCGGCCGCGCCACTCGCTGACCTTGCCGACGACCACGCATTCGCCGGTCTGGGTGTGCTGCCACTCCAGTGCGACATGGCCGCAGTCGTCGGCGAGCAGGAACTTGCGCAGCACGCCGGAGCTGGCGCCGCCGAGGGTGTTGCGGTGGCCGGGCAGCATGACCGAGAAGATCAGCTTGAGGAGTACGGACTTGCCGCCGCCGTTCTCCAGGAAGAGCACACCGGCGGGCGCCGGACGGCGCGGCGGGCCGGACGGCTCCTCCTCGAAGAACTCCGCCTGCGTCGGGGCCGGGTGGGGCACCGGCTCGCCGACTCCGCGCAGGTCGAGCACGGTGTCGGCGTAGCGAGCACCGGCAGGACCGATGGAGTAGAGGCGGATCCGGGACAGCTCGTACATGGCGGCGGACTCTCGTGGTGTCTGGTGTCGTGCGTACGGGGGCGTATGAGGACTTGTGCGGGCGTATGCGGCCGTATGGGCGGAGGCTCAGGCGTGGAACGGGAGGCCGGCGTCGGCGGCCAGCTCCAGGTCGTCGCCCTCGGGCGGCGGCAGCAGGCTGGCGGTGCCGTCGCTGACGGGCACCACCCCGAGTTCGAGGAGCTCGGCCATGGCCGCGTTGCCCGCCATGTCGCGGACCTGCAGCTGGTAGCGGGGGGTGGTGCGGTAGGCGCCGCCGGCATCGTCCCCGGTGCGCTGGAGGAATCCGGAGTCGGTGAGGAAGGCGACGGCCTTGCCGACGATGCCGGTGGTGGAGCCGGCGAGGCGGCGGGCGTCCTTGGTGGCGCCGGTGGCGCTGCGGCGGGCGTAGACCCGCCAGGCGGCCTCCAGGCCGGGCGCGTCGGTCGCCGGGTCCGTGTTCTCGCCGAGCTCTTCGGCGCGCTCCTCCAGGCGGCGGCAGGTCTGCCGGACGAAGGCATCCACCCCGTTGACGGTGATCCGGCCGATGTAGCCGTCGTCGGCGAGGTCCTCGGGGCGCGGGAAGGCGAGGGCGGCGACGGCGAGGTGGGCCAGGCCGTGCAGGAAGCGGTCGCTGCCGTCGGCGGTGGTGCGGCGGGCGTAGTCGCCCATCCGGACGGCGAACACCGAGTCCTCGCCGGCGGCGACGGCCATGCCGGCGCGCGGCGAGACCTCCAGCACGACCAGGCCGAGGCCGGTGGCCACGGCGTCGGCCAGCCGGCCGAAGGCCGGGTCCTCGCGGTAGCGGCGCAGCAGTTCGGCGTACTCGGCGTCCCGGGCGGGCAGCAGCTTGGGCTGCAGGCCGAAGGCGACGAGGCGGGCCGCGTCGGCGGCGTCGGCGGGGGTGACCGCCCCGGGGCCTGGGTGCGCGGCGGGGCCTGGGTGCGCGGCGGGCTCGGGCGCGGGCTCGCTCCACGCGGGGTGCTCGGCGTGGGTCTCGCTCACGGCTGGGGCTCCTCGAGGGTGGTGGTCAGTGGGGTGGTCCGGTGCGGGAGCGGGTTTGTTCCCCCACCCCGCCCCTTCCCGCAGTACCGATGTGCGGCTCCGCCGCATGAGGGGGCAGGCCCCCGGCCCCCCGGCCGCGCCGCGACGCCTGCGGCGCCCGCAGCCCGCGACCGCGCCCGGCTCCGCCGGCGCACGGGGGCACGGCGGCCGAGGGCGGGTCCGGGCTCCGCCGGACCGGGTGCCGGAAGGGTGGTGCGGACGGGCACCGCCGCGGGGAGCGCACGCGTCCACGGGGAAACAGCCGGCGGAGGGGAAGTGAGGAGGGGGGTCATGCGGACTCCGTACGGGCCGCGGCCATGCCTGCCGCGTCCAGCAGGGCGGTGCCCACGATCAGGTCGGCACCACCGAACTCCGGGTCGTCGAGGACCGTACCGTCGTCCACCGCGAACAGCAGCCGCTCCTCCCCCTGCCGGTACGCCGTACCCACCGCGGGGCTGGCCGCGTGCACGGCGAGCAGGGCCACCAGGTACGGCAGGTCCGGGTCGTGGCGCCGGGCCTCGGCGAGCAGGCCGGAAAGCCGGCGCGGGGCGTCGTGCGGCAGGTCGAGCAGCTCCATGGCGGAGGCCAGCTGCTCCTCGCTGAAGCGGCTGTCGTCCGGGGTGGCGATCAGATCGGGTTCGGGCATCTCCGCGCCGAGGTGCTCCCGCTCCAGCGGCGGGGTGAGCAGTATCTCGACGAGGTCGGCGACCCGCACCGAGACGGGGGTGCGCAGCCCGGTGCCGGCCGCGAAGAAGGCGTCCGTGACCCGCCGGGCCTGGGCGACCGGCAGCGGCAGGACGGGCGCGACCAGCTGCCCGTACAGGTCGATGCCGGAGCGGGGGGCGGGCGCGGCGAAGGCCTGCCGGTCCTGCTCTGCGCGGAACAGCGGTCCGGCTTCGAGGAGCCGGGACTGCAGCTGGGTGTGCCGGCGGATGCAGTCCTTGACGATGTCGACGAGCTCGGCGGCACGCCGCTTGTGCTCGGAGTCCTCCGCCTCGTCCCGGGCCTTGCGGATGTTGGTGAGGATCGCGTTCTCGTGCCGGTAGCGGTCGGCGACGTGGTCGAGCGCCTCCGCGATCATGTCGGGGACGGCCTCCAGCCAGTCCACCGCGCGGACGTTGCGCCGGGTCGCGTCGAGGGTGCGGCGGAGCGTCTCGGCGTACTGCACGGTCCGGTACCGGGCCTGTTCCGCGGCGAGCTGCGCGTCGGCGAGGCGGCCCCGGCTGATCAGGACCTCCAGTTTGACCTCGGCCGCGATCTGGGCGCTGGTCACGTCCGTGTCGAGGGCGCCGACGAGGACGTTGACGGCCTCGTCGGTGGTGCGCAGGTAGACGGCGCCGCCGTAGCCGGGGACTTCCTCGACGAGTTTGAAGTCGTAGTCGCGCCGGACGTAGACGCCGTCGGGGCCGAAGGTGCCGTAGATCGCGCGGAAGCCGCGGTCGACGCTGCCGACGTTGATGAGGTTCTCCAGCACCCAGCGGGCCACCCGCTCGTGCTCGGCGGCGGGCCGGGCGGGCGCCTGGGCGGCGACGCGCGGGAGCAGCCGGGCGACTATCTGCTCGTGGTCCGCGCCGGTGTCGAAGTCCATGTTGAGGGTGACCAGGTCGATCGCGGCGAGCGCGACCTCCGCCATCGCGTAGACCCCGTACTCGCCCGCCAGGTTGGCCTTGCGCACGTCGAGGTCGTGCAGCGGGGCCGTGCACGCGAGGGCGCGCAGCCGCCGGGCCAGGCCCTCGTCGGCGGCCGGGCCCGGAGCCGGGGACGGGAGGGTCTTCGCCGGGGCAGGAAACGTCACGACGGAAAGATTAGGCGCTCGCACTGACAACCACCCAAACGGCACGGTTCGGCCGGATCGTCCTGGGCTGCCGCGGAGTCCGGTGCGGGGGTCCGGGGGGCTGCTCTACGCTCACCGCATGGCTCCCATGATCACACCTTCGGACTCGAACTCGGACTCGGACTGGGATGCGGACGCGAACTCGGACCCGGGTGCGGACGCGAACTCGGACTCGGACTCGGGTGCGGGTGCGGACTCGGACTCGGGTGCGGGTGCTGATGCCGGTGCGGACTCGGGTGCGGATGCTGACGCCGGTGCGGACTCGGGTGCGGATGCTGACGCGGACCTGGTGGTCGATCTCAACGCCGATCTCGGCGAGGGCTTCGGGCGGTGGACGCTGACCGACGACGAGGCGCTGCTGTCCGTGGTCACCAGCGCCAACGTGGCCTGCGGTTTCCACGCCGGCGATCCGTCCATCATGCGGCGGGTCTGCGAGCTGGCCGCGGAGCGCGGCGTCCGGATCGGCGCGCAGGTCTCGTACCGCGACCTGGCCGGGTTCGGCCGGCGGGCGATGGACGTGCCGCCGGAGGAGCTCGCGGACGAGGTGGCGTACCAGATCGGGGCGCTGGAGGTGTTCGCGCGGGCGGCCGGTTCCCGGGTGTCGTACGTGAAACCGCACGGCGCGCTCTACAACCGGACCGTGCGGGACGCCGGCCAGGCGGCCGCCGTGGTCGCCGGCGTCCGGCTCGCCGCCGGGCCCGGGGCCGGGCTGCCGGTGTTGGGGCTGCCGGGGTCGCTGCTGCTCGTGGCGGCCGGGGAGGCCGGGCTGGAGGCCGTACCGGAGGCGTTCGCGGACCGCGCGTACACCCCGGAGGGCACGCTGGTGCCGCGCAGCGAACCGGGGGCGGTGCTGCACGACCCGGACGCCGTGGTGGCGCAGGCCCTGGCGCTGGTACGGGGCGGGGCGGGGCGCTCGCTGTGCCTGCACGGGGACACGCCCAGGGCGACCGAGCTCGCGATGCGGGTGCGGCGGGCCCTGGGCGAGGCGGGCGCCCGGGTGGAGGCCTTCGCGTGAGCGACAGCGAGCGGCCGGGGCGGGTGCCGCCCGTGCCGGAGGTCCCCCTGCCAGAGCATGCCGTACAGGTGGATCCCGTACGGACGGCTCCGGCGCAGGTGACTCCGGCGCAGATGGCTCCCGTGCGGGCGGCTCCCGTGCGGGTGCTTCCGGTGGGTGCGGAGGCGCTGCTGCTGGAGGTGGACTCGGCGGCCGAGGTTGCCGCACTGCACGCGGAGGTGCTGCGCCGGCGGGCCGCGGGCGAACCCGGGCTGGGGGACGTACGGGACGTGGTGCCCGCCGCCCGGACCGTGCTGGTCGACGGGGTGAGGGCGCCGGAGGCGCTTGCGGCGCGGATCGCCGGCTGGCAGGTGCCGCCGCTCGAGGAGGGCGAGGGCCCCGAGGTCACCGTCCCGGTGCGGTTCGACGGCCCGGACCTGGCCGAGGTGGCCGGGCTGTGGGGGGTTCCGGCCGGGGAGGTGGCCGGAATCGTGACCGGCACCGCGTTCCGGGTGGCGTTCTGCGGTTTCGCGCCCGGGTTCGGCTACCTGACCGGGCTGCCGGAGCGGCTCCACCTGCCGCGCCGGGCGACCCCGCGGACGTCCGTACCGGCCGGGTCGCTGGCGCTCGCGGGCGAGTACGCCGGGGTGTACCCGCGGTCCTCGCCCGGCGGCTGGCAGCTGATCGGCCGTACCGATGCGGTGCTGTGGGACGCGGGGCGGGAGCCGGCGGCGCTGTTCGCGCCGGGGGTGCGGGTGCGGTTCACGGAGGTGCCGGCGTGAGCGGCCCGGCCCTGGAAGTGGTGCGGGCCGGCGCCCTGACCACCGTCCAGGACCTGGGGCGGCCCGGGTACGCCCACCTGGGCGTGCCGCGGTCGGGGGCCCTGGACCCGGAGGCGCATGCGCTGGCCAACCGGCTGCTGGGCAACCCGGCGGGCGCGGCCACGCTGGAGACCACCTTGGACGGGGTCGCGCTGCGGGCGGCGGGCGCCGTGACCGTGGCGGTGACGGGCGCGCCCTGTCCGGTACGGGTGTCCGGGCGCCCGGCGCCGTGGGGCGCGCCGGTACGGGTGCCGGACGGGGCGCTGCTGGAACTGGGCGCGGCGGTGCGCGGGGTGCGGAGCCTGCTCGCCGTCCGGGGCGGCTTCGCCGTCGCCGAAGTGCTGGGGAGCCGGGCCACGGACCTGCTGTCGGGGCTGGGGCCGCCGGTCCTGACGGCGGGGACGGTGCTGCCGGTGGGGCGGCCCTGGGGTCCGGTCGCGGGCGCGGACGCGCTGCGGGTACCGGCCCCTCCGGAGGAACTGGTCCTGCCGGTGCGGCCGGGGCCGCGGGCGGACTGGTTCACCCGGGAGTCGGTGGCGGCCCTCGCCCGCGGCAGCTACCGGGTTTCCTCGGCCAGCAACCGGATCGGCCTCCGCATCGAGGGCGGCCCACCGCTGGTCCGCGCCCGCGGCGGTGAGCTCCCCAGCGAGGGCATGGTCCTGGGCGCGGTCCAGGTCCCCCCGGACGGCCTCCCGGTCGTCTTCCTCGCAGACCACCCCGTCACAGGCGGCTACCCGGTCCTGGGCGTGGTCCCGGCCGCCGCCTTGGGCCCGGCGGGACAGGCGAGGCCGGGGGTGAGGGTGCGGTTCGTGGTGGGGGGGCGGTGAGGGGGCGGGGTTGGCGGGGCGCAGGGGGTGGGCGCGCTGCAGCCTTTGAGGCGCGGGTCCGGGCAGAGCCCGCCCTCCAGCCCCGCCGGCGTTTGAGGCGCGGGTCCGGGCAGAACCCGCCCTCCAGCCCCGCCGGCGTTTGAGGCGCGGGTCCGGGCAGAGCCCGCCTTCCAGCCCCGCCGGCGTTTGAGGCGCGGGGTCTGGGGCGGAGCCCCAGGTCGGGAAGGGGCGGGTTGGGGAAGGCTCCGCGCAGCGGCCCACCAGGCCGCGACCCCGCTCACTGCTGGAGCGGCGGCTAGCCGGGGCGCGCCCTGGCCGGGCCGGGCCTGTCTGC
>NZ_JBFBAV010000083.1:0-11271 GCF_040689505.1 Streptomyces sp. NPDC051211 | reverse complement strand
AACCGGAGCCGAAGTCTTACCCGCATCCGTGCGGTTGACGTTCAGGAGAAGGCTGCCCGCGCGGCCGACGCGCTTTGCGGCCGCCTGGTCCAGCAAGTCGACCTTCAGCTTGACGTCGGTCGGTGCAGCAACCGGGGCTGCATCGGCACCGGCTGCCGAGGACCGCAGCTTCGCGGGGTTGGCGGACGCCGCGGTAGGCGCGACGGCGGCGACCGAGACGGGCAGCTTGCCCGCCTTGACCGGCTTGCCGGCCACGCCGGTGTCCTTGGCCGGGAGACCGAAGGCCCCACCGGTGGCCGACTTCAGTGCCGTTGCCGGCGCAGCCGGGGCGTTCGGCAGCTCGATTTCGGCCGAACCAGCCGCAGGCCAGGCGATCTTCGGAGCGCCCTTCCACGCCTTCAGGTCCGACTCGGCGGGACCGGAAGCCGGCTTGCCCTTGACGTTCTCGCCGTTGACCTTCGTCAGCTTCTGCAAGCCCGGCAGCTTGGCACCAGAGGCGGCGGACGCCTCCAGCACCGTCATGCCACTGGCGAGCAGTGTCGTGGCCAGCAGCGGTATGGGCCACCGCCAGACACGCCTCAAAGGCGCACGCATGGCGTGCGCCTGGGATCGTCTCAAAATTCGAACACTCCGTATCCGTGCGTGCGGGTGGATGTATTTCCGCACTGTTGAACCAATCTGGCTGAACCTAACAGCGGAGGATCGCGGACGTCGAAATTCCGAGGGGTTGTCGAGGGGGCTCAGCCCCGCGTCACCGCTGGTCCGAGAGGGTAAGCGGAATATTCTATTCGGAATTTGGGGTTCCGTAGAATGTCTGATAAGGGGTCGTGCGGCGAGGGGGTTCGTCGGGGAACGAGTCGAAATTCAGGGCCTTCGGCTGTTACAAATCAATCGAACACCTGTGAAGTGTTGGCGGATGGCTGAATTTCAGCCTCCGGTTAGAGGTTCAACCGATCGTTTTCAGCCGCCCCCGAGAGGGGGTTGCCGGAAACCGACCCCGAGGACTCAGTCAGTGAGACCCTTCCCGACACGGGACCGCGTCGCGGGACCGCCCTCCCGCAGGGCACCCGTACTCACCATGGCGACCGCGCTCGTCGCCACCCTGCTCGGTGCGATACCCGTGGCCGCCGCGGCCGCGCCGGCCGTGGCCTCCGCCGCGGCCAAGCCCAAGCCGGCCGCCACGACCGAGGCGGAACGCACCTCCAAGGCCAGCGCCGAGGCCAAGCGCACCGGCAAGCGCGTCGAGATCGTCTCGGAGCGCACCGAGAACGAGGAGGTCTGGGCCAACCCGGACGGGACCTTCTCCGCCGAGCAGGCGCTGGCGCCGATCCGCGTCCACCGCGGCGGCAAGCTCGTCCCCGTGGACACCCGCCTCGCCAAGCAGAAGGACGGCCGGATCGCCGCCAAGGCGACCCGTAGCGGGCTCAGCTTCTCCGGCGGCGGCAAGGCCCCGCTGGTGACCATGCGCAAGGACGGCCGGGACGTCACCCTGACCTGGCCGAAGCCGCTGCCCAAGCCCACCGTGGAGGGCAACAGCGCCACGTACGCCGAGGTCATCAAGGGCGTCGACCTGCGGGTCGCCGCGGAGGCCACCGGGTTCACGCACCAGCTGGTGGTCAAGAACCGCGAGGCCGCGGCCAACCCGGAGCTCGCGTCCCTCACCTTCGGTCTCAAGGGCAACGGCGTCACCGTGCGCAAGGAGGCCAACGGCGAGCTGCAGGCCGTCGACCCTTCGGGCCAGACCCTGTTCAGCTCCGCCAAGCCCCAGATGTGGGACTCCGGCGCGGACAAGCCGGCCGCGCAGCCCGCTGCGCAGCCCACCGCGACGGGTGCGAAGGCTGCCCCCCTCGCAGCCCCCGCCGCCGGCGCGACCCCCGCGCCTTCCGCCGACCGGGTGGCCGCCGTCGACGGCATCGCCCTCGGCAGCAAGCAGGCCGACCTCGGCGTGGCGCTGAAGGGTGACAAGCTCACCCTCACCACGGACCGGAAGCTGCTGACGGCCGCCGACACCACCTACCCGGTCGTCATCGACCCGAAGTGGCGGGACGACTGGAAGTCGGCCTGGGCGGTCGCCTACAAGCACAACGGCATCCCCGGTACGGAAACCACCAACTACTGGAACGGCGGCACCCTCAGCAACGACGCCCGCGTCGGCTGCGCCAAGGACGCCGCCAAGGGCGGTGCCGTCGTCTGCGCCAAGACCTTCTTCCAGGTCGGCATGGGCGCCCTCCACGGCAAGATCATCAAGGACGCCACCCTTCGCATCCAGCAGAAGTCGGCCGGCTCCTGGAGCTGTAACTCCGGTGACATCCAGGTCTGGGACACCGGCACCATCACCAAGGCCACGACCTGGAACAACCAGCCGGACTGGCAGCGCCTCGTCGACGCCTCCGGCCAGTCCTACGGCGGCCGCAACTGCCCCGGCGACGGCGACACCATCGAGCTGAACGTGACCTCCGCGGTCGCCGACGCCGCTCGGCACAAGTGGGGTTCCTGGACGCTGGGCCTGAAGGCCGCGAAGGACACGGTCGACGTCTCCTGGCGCAAGATGAACCCGGACAGCGCCCGCATCTCCACGCTGTACAACACCGCGCCGACCGTTCCGACCGAGCGCTCGATCGACCCGTACGTCCCCTGCGCGGGCGGCACGTTCGGCAAGACGGACGAGGTCGTCCTGCGGGCACGCGTGAGGGACACCGAGGACACCGCCCTCAAGGCCGAGTTCCACTACTGGAAGGCCAACGACTACAGCACGCTCAAGAAGACGCTCGTCAGCGTCAGCTCGGGCAACGTCGCGCGCCTGCCGATCCTCGGCAGCACGCTTGCCGGTACCACCTACAAGTGGGACGTACGGGCCACCGACGGACATGACGCGGGCCCCTGGGCCGGTCAGTGCACGTTCAGCATCGACTTGGCCGCCCCGAAGTCGAAGCCGACCGTGAGCTCGACGCAGTTCCCCGCGGACGATCCGGACAACCCCACCTTCGCGCGCACCGAAGGCACGTTCACCTTCGGAGCCAACACGGTTGCCGACGTCAACCGGTACCAGTGGCACACGGCCGGCGACCCCACCGTCCGCACGGTCAACGCGACTTCTACCGGCGGTCCCGCGCAGATCAAGTACACCCCGGCCGCGGCCGGCCCGCACTCAATCTTCGTGTGGAGCCTCGACGCCGCGGGCAACCGCTCGGACACCACGCTGTACAACTTCTACGCCAAGCGCCAGCCGGAGCGGGACAAGCACGGTGACACCAACGGTGACGGCCTGACCGACATCTGGAGCGTGGACCCGGGCGACGGCCAGCTGTGGATGGTCCCCGGCAAGGGCGCCGGCGCCTTCGGCACGCCCCGGCAGACCAGGTACGGCAATTTCGCAGACGCCCGGTCGCTGACCCAGTGGGGCAGCTGGAACGAGGGCGACTTCTACGAGGACCTCATCGCCCTGCGCCCCTCGGCCGACGCCAGCCGCCAGAGCCTGTACGTCTACCGCGGACAGGGCGACGGCGAACTCGAGAACCCCGAGGCCAGTGCGATCGAGCTGACGACCCGGTACAGCGAGAACGATCACTGGGGTCTGGCCGATCAGGCCCTGGCCATCGGCAGTGTCAACGACGACGACGGGGACGGCCTGGTCGGCGAGACCGATCAGCCCGACCTGCTGGTGAAGGCCGGCGCGGAGCTCTGGCTCTACTTCGGCGCAGCGGACGGCATGCTGGACCACCGTGGGCTCGACCCGATCGCGCTCGGCAACGCCGACTGGCAGAACATGACCCTGAGCGCCCCCGGCGACCTCAACAAGGACGGTCTGCCGGAGATCTGGGCCCGCGACAAGGTCAACGGCACGATCCACCAGTACACCAGCCGCAAGACCACCGACCCCGCGGCGATCGCCGCGACCGACCTGACCGTGTACCAGGACGCCGCTGTCCGGACCAGCTCCATCGGCTCCGGTTTCAAGGCGGCCACCTGGTCGCACCTGACCAGCCTCGGCGACTTCGAGCCGGACGGCTTCCCGGACCTGTGGGCCCGTGACAACAACGGTGTGATCTACGAGTTCCCCGGCCACGCGCCGGTCAACGGCGACGTCTTCGGCGCAGCCCGCCAGATCGCCGTCGGCGGCACCCCGTGGACCACGTGCGAGAGCGTGGCCTCGGCGGTCTCCGGCACGCACTCGCTCTGCGGCCCGATCCTGGCCAAGTTCAAGGCCAAGGGTGGCACCGCCTGGGCCAAGCCCTCGGGCAACGTCGCCAACACGGCCGACGGCGGCAAGTACGTCCACCTGCGCGGTCCCGGCCGCACCAGTGACAACATCTCCATCTACTGGCACCCGAGCACGGGCGCCTGGGCCGTCGAGAACGGCATCCGCACGAAGTGGTTCAACCTCGGAGGGGAGAAGGGCTTCCTCGGATACCCGACCTCCGACGAGAGCAGGACCTTCGACGAGATGGGCGCCTTCACCACGTTCACCGGGTCCGGCGGCAACGGCGCGATCTACTACTCGCCCGAGTTCGGTTCCTGGTCGATCCACGGCGGCATCTACAAGAAGTACCTGGAGACCGGCGGCCCGAGCGGCTACCTCGGCTACCCGACCACCGACGAGACCAACCACACCGACGGAAAGGGCCGCTACAACCACTTCCGCCCCCGCACCAAGACGGCCGACACCGGCTCGATCTACTGGACCTCTGCCACCAGCGCACAGCCGGTCTCCGGCGGCATCCGCACCAAGTGGATGGCCCTCGGTGCCACGGCCAGCTACCTGGGCTACCCGACCTCGGGCGAGTACGAGGTCTACGGCGGCGTCCGCGAGGACTTCCAGGGCGGCTACATCCGCTACAACTCCACCACCGGCGTCAGCCTGGAGCACAAGCCGGCCGACCGCACCGCCCACCTCCGCACCGACCTGTCCGGCGACTTCAACGGTGACGGACGGAGCGACCTGGCGACCGTCTACGACTACGGCGACAACACCACCGCCCTGTGGGTGCTCAACGCCCGTGCGGACGGCGGGTACGAAGAGCCGACGGTGCGCTGGACCAGCGCCAAGGGTTCCTTCTCCTACGCCCGCGCCAAGTGGGTCGCTGGTGACTTCAACGGTGACGGGCGGGCCGACATCGGCGCGGTCTACGGCTATGCCGACGGCAGCAACGCGCTGTGGAACTTCCTTTCCAACGCCGACGGCACCTTCACCCCCCTCAAGGGCCTGACGGCGGCCGTGGGCAACTTCGACTGGACCAAGGGCATCTACGTCGCCGGCGACTTCAACGGCGACAAGCGTGCCGACATCGCCATGGTCTACGACTACGGCGACGGCGCGGCCGGCCTGCACACCTGGACGGGCAACGCCAACGGCACCTTCAACTCGGGCGTCGCCAGCTGGCGGGTGCCCACCGGAAACTGGTGGATCTTCCACGCCTCGTTCCGGGCCGGTGACGTCAACGGCGACGGCCGCGACGACATCCTCGCGCTGTACGGGTACACCGCCGGCGGCGTGGCGATGTTCACCTTCATCGGCCAGCCCAACGGCGGTTTCGCCGCTCCGGTCAAGTCGTGGACCAAGACCAAGGAGGAGTGGGAGTACGCGCGCACCAAGTTCACCGTCGGTGACTACAACGGCGACGGGCGTGCCGACGCGGCGCTCAAGTACGACCACGGCGACGGCCGTGGCTCGCTGGACACGCTGCTCGGCCAGCCGGACGGCAAGGTGGGCGCCGCGATGCGCAGCTGGGACACGCCCGAGGGCAACTGGTACGCGTCCAACGCGGGTATGCCGGTGTCGGGCGACTCCGACGGGGACGGCCGTGACGACGTGTCCAGCATGTACAACTACTACAACGGTGCCACCGGCGCCTTCACCTTCAAGAGCCGCACCGACGGCGGCTTCGCGAACGGTTTCCTGAGCTGGCAGACCCTGCCTGGCACCTGGTAACGCCCGCATGACATGAAGAAGCCCCCGCCCGGAAAACCGGGCGGGGGCTTCCTCATGCCTGTGCGGGTCGGGTCAGGAGCCGAACTCGATGCCGTGGCGGGCGCCGATTTCGCGAAGTCCTTCCGCGGCGCTCCTCAGGGCGTCTTCAAGCTCCGGCAGTTTCAGCTTGGCCTGCTTGAAGTCAGCCTCGCTGGTCACGGCCTTCCATGCGCGGCGGTAAGCATCCTCAAGTTCAAGGACCTTTTCCACCATCTCGGCATACTCGTCGAGATCGGGACCCGCCGATCCGATCATTCCCATGCTCAATTGTGCGCGAGTGGAGATGATGTCCCCGACGTAGCGGATGTGGGAGGTTCCAACCCGCTCGCTCAGGAGGATCTCAGCGAGAACGGCATCGTGGTGCTCCTCTTTCCGGCTCATCCCGATCCCTTCTGTGCCTTCAGCATCTTCATGAGCTGTACCATTCCTGGGGCGCCGGCTGGGATATCGACCCCTCCTGCTCTGAGGACGTCAACTGCATACGTCATGCAGCTGTTGTGGAACTTATCGTAGCCCCCCATGGGTTGGTCGATGTTCTTCCTCTGGTACCTCTTGGCGGCGCCTGCGTCGGGCAATTCGAAGGTTATCTCGATGACGTTCTTCCCGAGAGGGCCGGCGCGATCGGACGTGGTGGGGGACCCGGAGGGAGCCGCACCTTCCCCATCCCACTCAGGGAGCACCTGCTCGGTTTCGAGGGATTTGCCGTGACTCTCCACGCGGATGGTGGAATGCTCCATGTCCTCATCCCAGCGGACAGTCGCCGTGCCGCGGCTACTGCTCTTTCCTGTCAGGCGACTCTCGGTACCGGTGTCCGTGTTCTTGGTGATCGATTTCTTGGGAGCGTCGGCCTTCTTCGTCTCGTCGGCCTTCGACGCCTTTCCTCCGCCGTCGGTGTTCTTCGTCTTGGTGGTCGATGCCTTGGCCTGCTTGGCTGCGGTGGCTTTGGCTTCGTCGGCCTTCTTGGCGGCTGCGGCTGCTGCTTCTTGTGCGGCTCTTCTTGCTGCTGCTGCTTCTTCCTCGAGTTTTCTTGCTCGCTCGGCGGCTTCTTCTATCTGGCGTTTCCATTCGGCCAGGTCCTCGGCGTACTTGGCCATGGCCTGCTGGTAGCGCTCGACTCGCTGGAGGATGTCGCGAGCCTTGGCGAGTTTTCCGGCCCAGCTGTTGAAGGCTTCCCAAGCACGGTCGAGTGCCTTGATGATGCGCTTGGCGCGCCCGGCGAAGGGCAGTGCCGCATCGAGGGCGAGTCCGGCGCAGGCGCCCCATGAGCCGTTGAGGCAGTCGCGGATGTCGTTGTAGCCGGAGGCGTCCTTGAGGATGCCCATGGCGATTTCCAGCGCGACGTCCAGGGCGCTCTTGCCCTGGATCATGTTGGCCCAGGCCACCTCGGCGTCCGTGAAGTCCTTGACCGGCATCGTGGGAGGCGCGATCGAGAGACCGGACGGGTCGCTGAAGGTGATGGGCGAGTTGTTCGCGTAGGCGTACGGGTTCTGCTGTTTCGGCTCGCTGAAGTCGACGATCGGGTCGACCGACAGGAACCGGCCCGTCGCGGGGTCGTATTCTCGTGCGCCGAGGTGGACGGTGCCTGTGGTTTCGTCTATGTCGCCGCCGACGAAGCCCTTCTTGCCCGGCCACACGGACGGCTGTGCACCACGGGCATCGCCGTACGGGGCGAACTTCCGGCGGGTGACGGCCCCGGTCTTGGAGTCGACCGCGGTGGTCGCCGTGCCGTTCTGGTCGGCCATCAGGTAGGACGTGGAGGTCACGCCGTCCTTGACGGTCTTGACCATGGTGGGGCCGGCCGGGTGGGCGTAGTACCGCGTGCCTTCCAGCTTGCCCGCCGTGGTCAGCTTGACCTCGGTGCCGGCCAGGTAGAGCGTGGTGCCGGTCTTGTCCCGCTTGATGAGACGGTTACCGCCCACGTCGTACACGAACTCGGTCGAGTCGGTGCCCTTGGTGACCTTCTCCAGCTGCCCGCCTATCGTCCAGTCCAGGGTCTGGGTTTCGCCCTGGATGGTGCGGGTCTTGGTGTTGCCCGCGACGTCGTAGGTGAAGGTGTCGGTGCGGGATCCGCCGGGTCCGGTGGTGTCCACCTTCTGCAGCCGGTTGGCTGCGGGCTGGCCGGGGGTGCCGTAGGTGTAGGTGCGGGTGACGTCCTTGGTGAGGTCGCCGGTGGGGGAGTGCTGGATTTCCTTGGTGCGGTTGCCTGCGGCGTCGAAGCTGTAGGAAGTCCAGTAGGGGTTGGGTCCGCCGACCTGGGGCTTGGAGCCGGGTCCGGCTGCGTTCGGCTTGGCCGCGCAGTCGTCGGTGGCGGTCCAGGCCTCGTTCATACGACGCATGTAGTCGTATGCGAAGCACTGGGTGTCGGCGGTGGGGTTGGTGCCCTCCTTGTCCGAGATCTTGAGGATGTTGCCGATCGCGTCGTAGCTGTACGACGTGTCGTTGATGGCAGTCGGTGACCGCTCCTGGCTGTTCACGGTGCGGGTCAGGCGCCGGTTCTGCTCGTCGTAGAAGTTCGACGTGTAGACCTGGGCTCCGGCGGGGCCGGCGTAGGTGCGCAGGACGTCGCCCATGGGCGAGTAGTCGACCTTGTCGACGAACGTCTTGCCCTCGATGCCCATCACGGTAGGCAGTTCGAAGTGGTTGTACTGGATGGTGGTGAGCTCGATGGGCAGACCGGCGACGGCCGGCTGCTCCATCCAGTCGACCAGCCCGGTGTTCTCCCGGTAACCGGTGGTGAACTCGTACGTGCCCCCGAGAGCACCCTCAGAGGAGGGAATCGTGGTCTTCGACCCAGTGGGGCGGTACGCGATGTCGTAGCCGGTGACCTCCTGGGTGTACGCCTGCCCGTTCACGTAGCGGGTCGATGCGACCGGCAGGCCGATGGCGCCCGGCAGGGTGTCGTACGTGGTGGAGGTCAGCTTCGGACCCGTGGCAGAGCCTTCGCGGGTCGCGATGACGCGGCCGAGCGCGTCGTACTCCGGAACGACTGTCTTGCCGCGACCCTCAGTTACCGAAGTGACACGGTCGCCCTGGCCGTACGTCATGGACGTCGTGCCCTTTTCGGGGTCCGTCTGCTTGGTCTGGCGACCGCGGATGTCGTATTCGAAGCCCCACTTGTCGCCGGCCTGGTTGACCACCGATTCCAGCGCGCCGCGCTGGTTGTAGGCGTAGGTCGTCTTGTCGTAGGCGCCGGTCGGAGAGTCCGAGCGGAAGTAGCGGAGTTCGGTCTTGCGGCCGGCTCCGTCGAGGAAGGCCCGGGTGGGGGTTTCACCGGTGGGCGGGTCGACGGTGATGTTGTCGCCGCCGTAGGTGGTGGTGGTGCGGGAGGTTTCCTCGCCGAGCTTCCTGGAGATCTGCGCGGTCGAGCGGCCGGAGCCGTCGTACTCGGTCACCGTCGAAGACGGGACCTCGTTGTCTCGCGGGGCGAACTGCACACCCGAGGCGGTGCCTGCGGTGTAGTAGGCGCCGTTGGACTTCCAGACCTGGCCGAGGCTGTTGTAGAAGGTGTCCGTGATGATCCGACCGCCGGCCAGCGCCTCCATCTGGGTCTGACGGATCCGCAGGCTGCTGTCGTAAATGTCGTAGCTGGTGCGGTACGTACCGTCGTCCAGCAACGCCTTGTTCGTGATGACGACCGGGCCATCGGTACGGACGTCGTACGAGAACATGCCGCTGGGTGACTTGGTCAGCGGGTTCCGCGACGGACCCCACACCTTGGCCAGGCGGCCGAGGGCGTCGTACTCCATGACCTGGCGGCGGCCGTTGGTGTCCTGCTTGGCCAGGACCGAGCCGCGGCCCTGGTCGGTCTCCGTGGTCTGAGTGTGGCCGGCGTGGTTGGTGGTGACGACCTTGGTGACGATCTGGCCGGAGGCCGGGGTGTAGTCGACCTTGCTGACCTTGCCGAACACGTCGGTGCTGGTCTTCGGACGGCCGTAGACGTCGAAGGTCGCGCTGCCGTCCACCTGGTACTGCGGAGTGCTACCCGAGTAACCAGTCAGCGACTCCGTCGACTTCAGATTACCGACTGCGTCGTAGGACATCTTGACGTCGGCGGTGACGTCCGCCGGGCGCTGCACGGTGGCGTCACACGCCTTCGCGACGGTCTCGACGCGCTTTTGGCGGGCGATGATCCAGCGGGTCTCGTCCGCGTCGTACTCGTATCGGGCGCAGCTGTCGTCCGACGGGTCAGCGATGTCGCCGAGGTTGGAAACCTGCTGGGCGAAGCCCCGGGTGTCGTAGTCCGTCTTCATCGCGGTGCGGCGCCAGCCGCGGCCGTCGGACAGGAGGATGCGGGACTGGACGCCGGCGGTCTGCTGGACGAACGCCTGCTGCGGTTCGATGTCCTCCGCCGCGGTTTCGCCCTTGCGGAGGCGGGTGGCGGTGGGGCCGTGGAGCCAGGGGGTGTAGGTGGTGGCTGCTTCGAGGGCGCCGCCTTCGCCGTTGTAGGCCAGGACCTCGCGGGTCTGACCGGCGTAGAGGCGGTGGTCGGCTATGCCGTTGCCTTCGGAGTCCTTGACCGTGACCGACTTCTTGCCGCCGTCCGGGCCGGCACGGTCGCCGTCCAGACCACGGAAGAAGACGGTCTCCGTCATGGAGCGCTTGTCCGGGGCAACACCGATCAGCGTCTTGACGCGGGCGTAGCCGCGCCACTGGGACCAGGTGCGCGTCTTGGGGCGCATCATTTCGGTCTCGTCGTCGAACGCCCACGCGGGGTCGCCGATGAACTGGTACTCGGTGCGGCGGGTGGGGGAGTTGCCGTTGCGGTCTTCCTCCTGGACGGAGTCCACGATGTGCTTGTGGAACCAGTCGGTGGAGTAGATCTTCCGCTCGCGGGTCGGGTCGGTCGGGTCCGGGAGTTCGGAGATGACCGGGTAGCAGCGGAGGTTGTTCGCCTCGGGTGAGGCTGGCATGACCCGGGGGTCGGCAGCCTTGCACTGGGTTGCTGCGTAGTTGGCCCGGATGGTGGAGCCGGTCTCGGTGTCGATCGCTTCGATGCGGTAGCGGCGGTAGGGCGGCTTGCCGTCGCCCTGGCCGTCGACACGGTTGTCCAGCTGCTTCCCGCGGAACTTCACCGGCGGCAGCTCGATCGCGGTGCCGTTCTTGCCCACGTGGCGGATTTCGGAGAGCCACAGGGGGTAGTCGGTGCCGTCACCGGTCATCGGGAACCCTTGGACCAGGTTCCAGGTGTCGACCGGCTTGTGGGTGGTCCCGTTCCAGACGAAGGTGTTGACCTCGGTCAGCCGCTTGCGGGTGAAGAAGGTCGGGGTGAACCGGCCCTTGCATTCCTCGCCGGCGGCGCAGAG
>NZ_JBFBAV010000082.1:0-11866 GCF_040689505.1 Streptomyces sp. NPDC051211 | reverse complement strand
GCCGTCGCCAAGGGCGAGGCGTTCCTGCTCCAGGGCGGCGACTGTGCCGAGGCCTTCGATGCCGTGTCCGCCGACCACATCCGAGCCAAGCTGAACCACCCCCGGAGGGGGCTGGATGTGCCGCTGCGCGGCAACCAGCCGGCAGGCGCCCGGCGGGGCCGGAAGGGGGCTCCGCCCGGGTGGGGCCGGACGCGCACGGGTGGGGGCCGGACAGCCTGGCACAGCAGGCGGCCACGCCGCAGGACCATGCCGCGCCCCGCCCGCCCCAGCGGTACGCTGACCTGGCCCAACCACACGTCCCCGAAAGGACCCCCCATGCCGCTCGAAGCCGGCCTCCTGGAGATCCTCGCCTGCCCCGCCTGCCACTCCCCCCTCGCGGACGAGACCAAGGCCGAGACGCCCGAGCTGATCTGCACCGGCAAGGACTGTGGCCTGGCCTACCCGGTCCGGGACGGCATCCCGGTCCTCCTCGTGGACGAGGCCCGCCGCCCCGCCTGAGGGACGAGGCCCGCCGCCCCGCCTGAGGGGCGTCCCCCTGACCCCACCGACGACCGGACGACCGGAGGCCCCGCATGCTCGACGAGTCGCTGCTCGACGCACCGGAAGACCTCGCCCGCGCCGACCGCCGCGGTCTGCTCCGCGGCGCCGCCGAGGCCGGGGCCCGGGTCCGCACCGCGGCCCGGCACGCGGCCGAGGCGGGCCTGGCGGAGCTCCACCCGGACGGCCGCCCCCGCGCCGTCCTGATCGCCGGCCCCGGCACCGCGGCCACCGGCGTCGCGGACCTGCTCGGCGCCCTCGCCGGAGCCTCCGCCCCGGTGACCCGGATCCACCCGAGCGGTGTCGCGCACGCCGCCGGCGCCCTCCGCTGGACCCTGCCCGGCTGGGCCGGCCCGGTGGACCTGCTCCTCCTCGCCACCACCGACGGCAGCGAACCCGGCCTCTCCCAGCTCGCCGATCAGGCCTACCGGCGCGGCTGCACCATCGTGGCCGTGGCCCCGCCGAGGTCCCCCTTGAGCGAGGCGGTCGACGGGGCCCACGGCCTCCTCGTACCGATGGCGGACGCTCCGTACCAGGAGTACGACGAGAGTGCCGCGGCCGGCCCCGGCGCCCTGTGGGCGCTGCTCACGCCCCTGCTGCTGCTCCTCGACAAGGTCGGCCTGCTCACCGCCTCCCCGGAAACCCTGCAGCTGGTCGCCGACCGCCTCGACCGCACCGCCGAACGCTGCGGCCCGGCCATCGCCACGTACAGCAACCCGGCCAAGACCCTGGCCGCCGAGCTCGCCGACTCGCTCCCGCTCATCTGGACCGAGGGCGGAGCCGCCGGCCCCGCGGGGCGCCGCTTCGCCGCCACCCTCGCCGAGCTCGCCGGCCGCCCCGCGCTCGCCGCCGAGCTGCCGGAGGCGCTGCCCCGCCACGGGGTGCTGCTCGCCGGGGCCCTCGCGGCCGGCGCCGATCCCGAAGACTTCTTCCGTGACCGGGTCGCCGAGCAACAGGCTCTGCACGCCCGGGTCGTCCTGCTGCGGGACCGGCCGGCCGGCGGTCTCACCGCCGCCCCCGCCGCCCGCGAGCTCGCCCTCAGCCACGACACGGCCATCAGCGAGCTCGAACCCGAGGAGGGCGGGGAGCTGGAACAGCTCGCCGAACTCCTCGCCGTCACCGATTTCGCCACCGCCTACCTGTCGCTGGCGTCCGGGGGCCGTACCTGACGGCAGGCCACCACCCGTGTGCCACCCGTGTGCCACCCGTGCGCTGCCGCCCATCACCGAGGAAGCCAGGAACACCGATGGACCGCCTGACGAACACCGTCCGCCCCTACGCCTGGGGTTCCACGACCGCCATCCCGGAGCTCCTCGGCACCGAACCCACGGGGGAGCCGCAGGCCGAGATGTGGATGGGCGCCCACCCCGGAGCCCCGTCCCGGCTCGACCGTGGCGCCGGCGAGACCACCCTCGCCGAGGTCATCGCGGCCGACCCCGAGCGGGAGCTCGGCGCGGCGGCCGTCGCCAAGTTCGGCCCCCGGCTCCCGTTCCTCCTGAAGATCCTCGCGGCGGGCGCCCCGCTGTCCCTCCAGGTCCACCCCAACCTGGCCCAGGCGCAGGACGGTTACGCGGCCGAGGAGCAGCGCGGCGTGCCCATCGACGCCCCGCACCGCAACTACAAGGACGCCAATCACAAGCCCGAACTGATCTGCGCGCTCACCCCCTTCGACGGCCTGTGCGGGTTCCGCCCGCCGCTGGAGGCGGCCGAGCTGCTCTCCGGGCTCGAGGTCGACTCCCTCAAGCCGTACGTGGACCTGCTGCACGCGCACCCCGAGGAAGCGGCGCTGCGCGAGATGCTGACCGCCGTCCTGACGGCCGACCGCGAGGAGATGGCCGAGACGGTCGCCGAGGCCACGGCCGCCGCCACCCGGCTCGGCGGCGCGTACACCCCGTACGCGACCCTCGCGCACCACTACCCGGGCGACCCGGGCGTGATCGCGGCGATGCTCCTCAACCACGTGCAACTGCAGCCCGGCGAGGCCATGTTCCTCGGCGCCGGCATCCCGCACGCCTACCTGGACGGGCTCGGCGTCGAGCTGATGGCGAACTCCGACAACGTGCTGCGCTGCGGGCTGACGCCCAAGCACGTGGACGTCCCCGAGCTGCTGAACATCGTGCACTTCGAGCCCTCCGAACCGGCGGTGCTCCGCCCCGAGGGCAACGGCGAGGAGGTGTACGACACCCCCGTCGACGAGTTCCGGCTCTCCCGCTTCGACCTGGCCCCGGCCGGCGCCCCGGTAGCGGTGCCCTCGGCCACCCCGCAGATCCTGCTCTGCACGGCGGGCGCTCCTCGGATCGGCGAACTGACCCTCGCCCCGGGGCAATCGGTGTTCGTTCCGGCCGGCGAAAAGACCGAACTGTCGGGTATCGGTACCGTCTTCCGCGCCACCGTGGTGGCCTGAAGTACCGTCCGCTCCAGAGGCTGCAACAATGTGCGGCCGTATCCAGTGGAAGTCACTGGCAGTGCTAGGAAGGGACATCCGCACTCATGAGCGCGTCGGGCGGTACCAGGGCGATCGTGGCGGCACTCGCTGCCAACCTCGCCATCGCGGTGGCCAAGTTCGTGGCCTTCGTCTTCAGCGGTTCCTCGTCGATGCTCGCGGAAAGCGTCCACTCGCTCGCGGACTCCGGCAACCAGGGGCTGCTGCTGCTCGGCGGCAAGAAGGCCAAGCGCGAGGCGACTCCCCAGCACCCCTTCGGGTACGGCCGCGAGCGCTACATCTACGCCTTCCTGGTCTCCATCGTGCTGTTCACCGTCGGTGGCATGTTCGCCATCTACGAGGGCTACGAGAAGATCAAGCACCCGCACGCCATCGAGGCCTGGTACTGGCCGGTCGGCGTCCTGGTCTTCGCGATCATCGCCGAGTCCTTCTCCTTCCGCACGGCCATCAAGGAGTCCAACGAGGTCCGCGGCGGGGTCTCCTGGGGCCAGTTCATCAAGCGGGCCAAGGCCCCCGAGCTCCCGGTGGTCCTGCTCGAAGACCTCGGCGCACTCGTCGGCCTGGTCCTCGCGCTGGCCGGCGTCAGCATCGCCCTCGTCACCGGCGACGGCGTCTGGGACGGCATCGGCACCCTCTGCATCGGCGTCCTGCTGATCGTCATCGCGATCGTGCTGGCCGCGGAGACCAAGTCCCTGCTGCTCGGCGAGGCCGCCGGCACCGAGGACGTGGAGAAGATCACGGCGGCGATGGTCGACGGCGAGACGGTCACCCGCGTGATCCACATGCGGACCCTCCACCTCGGCCCGGAGGAGCTCCTGGTCGCGGCCAAGATCGCCGTCCGGAACGACGAATCGGCGACCCAGGTCGCGAACGCCATCGACGCCGCCGAGGCCCGCATCCGCGAGGCGGTCCCGATCGCCCGGGTGATCTACCTGGAGCCGGACATCTACCGCGAGACGGCGCCCACCGCCGAGTAGTCCCGCCACATGCCGAAGGCCCCCGCGAGCAGCAGCTCGCGGGGGCCTTCGCCGTACTACGGGTGCCCTACTGCGGGGTGTCCTGCCCGTCGCCCCGGACTGACCCGCACACCGGGTACGCCGGGTACGCCGGGTACACCGGGCCTGCGGAGGCCTGCCGGGCCGCGCGCCGGCGGGCCACCAGCGCCCCGATGCCCAGACCGGCGCCGGCGAGCAGCACCGGAACGCCCAACAGGCCCGCACCGCCCAGGACCGAATGCGCCACGGGCATCGGGACCGCGATGCCGTGCACCTCGGCCAGATCGACCGGCCCGTTGCCGGAGTACCGGGAGTCGTTGGCGTAGGCCCGGTTGTCGCCCATGAGGAACATCTGCCCCTGCGGCACCACGACGTCGAAGGCCGCCTCCGCCGGCGCGACCCCTTCGGGCAGGTAGGGCTCGTCCAGCGGCTCGCCGTTCAGCATCAGCGTGCGGCTGCCGGGGGAGTACGAGATGCGGTCCCCGTCGGCGGCCACCACACGGGTCACGAGCTCCCCCTGCGGCACCCACGGCACCTCCACGAGCACCACCTGCCCCCGGCGGACGCTCTCCCCGGGCGCGGCCCGGAAGAACAGCCGTTCCCCCTGCCGGTACGTCGGCTCCATGGACCGGCCCGCCAGCGTGCGGACCTCGTACGCCTCCGGCGCGGTCACCAGGCCTACGGCAGGCGTGCCCAGCAAGAGCCCCGCCCCGAGCACGAGCAGCACGATCGCCGCGATCCCCAACCTCCGGCCCGGCCGCCTGTGTTCCACGCCCCGCCCTCACGACTCGTCGTCCACGTGTCCGGAATCGTACGGGCGTCCGGCCCCCGGAACGCCGTCGGGCCCCGTACCGCAGAGCGGTGGGGGCCCGGGAGGGACAGCGGCGCGGCTACCGGATCTCGCGGAGGACGTCCAGGATCGCCCGTTCGTCCGGGGCCGACTGGAGCCTGGCCCGGAAGCCCTGGTCCATCAGCTTGCGCGACAGCAGCGCCAGGATGCGCAGGTGCTCATCGCCCGCCGCGGCCTCCGGCACCGAGATCATGAAGATCAGCCGGGCCTTCGTACCGTCCAGCGCACCCCACTCGATGCCCTCGGAGGACCGGGCGAACCCCACCGTCGGGCGGCTCACCGCATCGGTCTTGGCGTGCGGGATGGCGATCGACTCGCCCAGGCCCGTGGTGCCCTGCGCCTCGCGGGCCAGCGCGACCCGCACCAGCTCGTCCACGTCCCGGACGTGGCCGGTGACGGCCAGCAGCTCGGCCATCTCGCGGATCGCGGCCTCCTTGTCGTCCGCGGCCAGCTCGGTCTTCACGGTCCGCGCGGTCAGGTACCCGGACAGCACCTCGGGTCGCCCCTCCGCGACGGCGGTCGCCGCGGCGACGGCGGCGCCGGCGACCGGCGCGGCCTGCACCGCCGCAGCGGCATCCGCGGCCACCCCGGCCGGCACCGGTTCCGGCGCCCCGGTGGCCACGGCCGGAGCCCCGCCGCGCCGGCGCCCCTTGAGGTCGATCAGCGCGTTGGTGGTCAGCGCGGTCACCACCGTGCCCGCCGCAATGGCGATCAGGAACCAGCCCACCCCGCTGATCGCACCGAGCGCGGCCACGATCGGACCGCCGTGCGGCACGTGGTCGCCCACGCCCGCCACACCCGCGATCGCACCGGCCACCGCGCCACCCAGCATGTTCGCCGGAATGACGATCGCCGGCCGGGCCGCCGCGAACGGGATGGCGCCCTCGGAGATGCCGAACGTGCCCATGAACAGGGCCGCCATACCGGTGTCCCGCTCCTGCTCGGAGTACAGCTTGCGGCGCAGCAGGGTCGCCAGGCCCTGGCCGAGCGGCATCACCGGAATGGCCGCCGCGCACATGCCCATCACCGCGTAGTTGCCCGACGCGATGAGACCCGTACCGAAGAGGAAGGCGGTCTTGTTGACCGGGCCGCCCATGTCGAACGCGATCATCAGGCCGAGCAGCGCGCCGAGCAGGATCGCGCTGGTGCCCGTCATCCCGGACAGCCAGCCGGTCAGGGACTCGAACAGCCAGGAGATCGGCTTGCCGATGACGTAGATGAAGAACAGGCCCAGCGCCGTGGTCGCCACGATCGGGATCACGATGATCGGCATGATCGGCTGGACGACCTTGGGAACCTTGACCTTCTTGATCCACAAGACCAGATAGCCGGCCAGGAAACCGGTCACGATCGCACCGATGAAGCCCGCGCCCGACTTGGAGCCGTACAGCGCGCCGGTATTGGCGATGAACCCGCCGATCATGCCGGGCACCAGCGCCGGCCGGTCGCCGATCGCGTACGCGATGTAGCCCGACAGGATCGGGATCATCAGCGTGAAGCCCAGGACGCCGATCTGGAAGACGTGGTCCCAGAAGGTGCCCGGCGTGGTGGCGTACCCCTCGGCCGTCGCGTGACCGCCCAGCGCCAGCGCGATGGCGATCAGCAGACCGCCGACCACCACGAACGGGATCATGTACGAGACACCGTTCATCAGCGCCTTGTACGCGAGGCTGCGCTCCTTGCCGCCCGCGCCCGCACCGGCCGCGGCCACCGTGCCCTCCTGCACCGGGGCGCTCTGCACCCGCCGGATCAGCTCCTCCGGCTTGTGGATGCCGTCGGCCACACCCGTGGACAGCACCCGCTTGCCGACGAAGCGGTCCCGGTCGACCTCCGTGTCGGCGGCGATGATGATGCCGTCCGCCTCCCTGACATCGTTGTCAGAAAGCTGGTTCTCGGCCCCGATGGAGCCCTGGGTCTCCACCTTCATGTCCACCCCGAGGCGCTCCGCAGCCTGCTGGAGCTTCTCCGCGGCCATGTAGGTGTGCGCGATCCCCGTGGGACACGCCGTCACGGCGAGCAGCTTCAGGCGCTTCTGCCCGCTTGCGCCCCCGCCTCCAGGGGGGCCGGCCGGACTGGTCACTGAAATCTCCTCACGCCATGGGTCCTGCCGGATCGCGCGAACGATCCCGGTCCAACGGCATCCTGCCCCACCCCGGGGGTGCATCAAAAGTCCGAAAGGCCCCGAACCGGAACGCCGGAAGGCCAGAAATCACGACCTGACAAGTCGCCCGGTCGGCTGGGGTGCGCTGGGCCGATCGGTGTAGATTCGGAGACAGTGCCAGACGTCGCTGCTGATGGCGGTCGGGCGGTCCGCGTGACCGGCCGAGAGGAGAGAGGGCCTCCGACGGACTGCGCTCAGTGCGCCGTCCCGGAAAACCTCCGGACCGGTGCACGGCTCAGCCGTACCCACCCTCTCGAACCATGAGGAGCAGCACGCATGGACTTCAAGGTCGCAGACCTTTCCCTTGCCGCCTTCGGCCGCAAGGAGATCACCCTGGCCGAGCACGAGATGCCCGGCCTGATGTCGATCCGCCGTGAGTACGCCGAGGCCCAGCCGCTCGCCGGCGCCCGCATCACCGGCTCCCTCCACATGACGATCCAGACGGCCGTCCTGATCGAGACCCTGGCCGCCCTCGGCGCCGAGGTCCGCTGGGCCTCCTGCAACATCTACTCCACCCAGGACCACGCGGCCGCCGCCATCGCGGTCGGTCCGAACGGCACCCCGGAGAACCCGCAGGGCATCCCGGTCTTCGCCTGGAAGGGCGAGACCCTGGAGGAGTACTGGTGGTGCACGGAGCAGGCACTGACCTGGCCGAACACCCCCACCGGCGGCCCGAACATGATCCTCGACGACGGTGGTGACGCCACCCTCCTCGTCCACAAGGGCGTCGAGTTCGAGAAGGCCGGCGCGGCCCCGGACCCGTCCACCGCGGACTCCGAGGAGTACCGCCACATCCTCACCCTGCTCAACCGCACCCTCGGCGAGTCCCCCCAGAAGTGGACCCAGCTCGCCTCCGAGGTCCGCGGCGTGACGGAGGAGACCACCACCGGTGTCCACCGCCTCTACGAGATGATGGCCGAGGGCACCCTGCTCTTCCCGGCGATCAACGTGAACGACGCCGTCACCAAGTCGAAGTTCGACAACAAGTACGGCTGCCGCCACTCCCTGATCGACGGCATCAACCGCGCCACCGACGTCCTCATCGGCGGCAAGACCGCCGTCGTCTTCGGCTACGGCGACGTCGGCAAGGGCTGCGCCGAGTCCCTCCGCGGCCAGGGCGCCCGCGTCATCGTCACCGAGATCGACCCGATCTGCGCCCTGCAGGCGGCGATGGACGGCTACCAGGTCGCCACCCTCGACGACGTCGTGGAGACCGCCGACATCTTCATCACCACCACGGGCAACAAGGACATCATCATGGCCTCCGACATGGCCAAGATGAAGCACCAGGCCATCGTGGGCAACATCGGCCACTTCGACAACGAGATCGACATGGCCGGCCTCGCGAAGATCGAGGGCATCGTCAAGGACGAGGTCAAGCCGCAGGTCCACACCTGGACCTTCCCCGACGGCAAGGTCCTGATCGTCCTCTCCGAGGGCCGCCTGCTGAACCTCGGCAACGCGACCGGCCACCCCTCCTTCGTGATGTCGAACTCCTTCGCGGACCAGACCCTGGCCCAGATCGAGCTCTTCACCAAGCCGGAGGAGTACCCGACCGAGGTCTACGTGCTGCCCAAGCACCTCGACGAGAAGGTCGCCCGCCTCCACCTCGACGCCCTCGGCGTCAAGCTCACCACCCTCCGCCCGGAGCAGGCCGCCTACATCGGCGTCAAGGTCGAGGGCCCGTACAAGCCGGACCACTACCGCTACTGATCCCCACCGGATCCGCTAGCAGCTCAGGCAGGCCCCCGGCACCTCAGCCGGGGGCCTGCCCCATACCCGAGGAACGTCTCCCATGCCCCGCGGCCGCTACTCGCTCCACGACCCGCACGACCACACCCCCCTCGGCGAGGAGCACTTCCACTGCGCCCCCGGCCCCTCCGGCTGGCGGTACGTCTCCCAGACCACCACCCCCGACGGCGCCCACGCCGGGTCCGTGGACCTGGCCATCGACGAGCTCGGCCGCCCCATCCGCCTCGAACTCAACGCCGCGAGCTGGCAGGTCCGCGGCGCCGCCATCGACGGGGTCACCTGGGTCCGTACCGACCCCACCGGCACCGAAGCCACCGAAGGCAACGTCCGCGCCCCCGCCTTCACCGGCACCTCCCCGGCCTTCCTCATCGCCACCACCCGGCTGCTGCGCCTGACCCCCGGCGCCCCCGCCACCCGGGTCCGCCTGGTGAACTTCACCGACCCGGTACTGGCCCCCCGTACGGTCGACCAGGCCTGGGCCCTGCTCCGCACCCAGAACCACAGCACCGACAGCGGCCTGCTGGCCGTCGACGAGTACCAGGTCTCCGCCCTCGACACGGGCGAGGTCCACACCGTCCACATCGCCGGCGACGTGGTCCTCTCCGCCCCGGGCATCGAACTCGAACACCTGGAGACCCCACCCTCGGTCTTCCCGACCGACTTCCCGACCGACTCCGCAGCCGACTTCCCGACCGAGGACTAGGCGGGCGGCGCAAACCCGGTCGCCCGGACAGGCGCTGCCGGCTGCACCGGCGGTACGGGCTGGACAGGCGGTACGGGTTGCACGGGCGGTACGGGTTGCACGGGCGCGGGCGACACGAGCGAAGCCGCCATGACCGGGCCCGCCACCGGCCCGGCGGCAGTCAGCCCCGGCATCACCACGGGCGCGGGAGCAGGCGCAGGCGCGTACCCCCCGCCGTACACCGGCCCGGCCCCCGCACCGAAGGCCCGCGCCGCATCCCGCGACTGCCGCTCGTGCACCACGGCCGCCAGGAACGCCGCGGCCGGCACCCCGGCCGGCGGCAGAGCCCCCGTCCGAGCCACCAGATCATCCGCGAGCCGCACCGCCATCTGCGCACTCACCTGCGGATCCAGCTGCCCCATCCGGGTCAGGTACTGCCGTATCGCCAGCCACAGCCCGTCCGGCACCCCCGACAGGTCCAGCGCGGTGAACCGCCCCGCCAGCCACGGCGGCGGAGGCGGCACGGGCATCACCCGCGCGCCCGGCACCCGCTCCCGGACCACCAGCGTCCCCGCGAACACGTCCCCGAGCCGCCGGCCCCGCTCGGACACCAGCGAGGCTATGGAGGCGATCACCCCGAACGTGGCCAGCAGCTCGATCACACCCATCGCACCGCGCACGAGCGCATGCCGGAACCGGATCGGCCCGCCGTCGTCCCGCACCACCCGCAGTCCGAGAGCCAGCTTCCCCAGCGACCGCCCGTGCGACAGCGTCTCCACCGCGATCGGCACACCCACCAGGATCAGCACGAAGGCGGCGACCGACACGGCCGCGTGCGCGGCATCGTCCAGGGAAGCCGTCGCGAAGACGAGCCCGACCGAGACCAGCAGGTAGCCGGCTATGTACACGACCAGATCGAGCAGGATCGCCAGCGCCCGGCTCGGCAGCCTGGCCGGCCGCAACCCGAGGACGACCGCGTCCCCCGTCACCAGAGCGCTCACCGGTACCCACCCTTCACTGCCCGACCTGACCTGCCCCTTGTCCAGCAAGTCTGCCAAGCTGACCGCAGGCGAAGTAAGTGCTGTGGACAAGTGGCCGGGCAGGGGAGCAGCAAGCGGATGGATCTCGACGTCTTCGTGACCGCGCACCGGGCGGAATGGGACCGCCTGGAACAGCTGCTCGGCCGGGGACGCCGGCTCACCGGCGCCGAGGCGGACGAACTCGTCGCCCTCTACCAGCGCACGGCCACCCACCTCTCCCTCATCCAGTCCACCACCCCCGACCCCATGCTCACCGGCCGCCTCACCCAGCTGGTGGCCCGCGCCCGCGCCACCGTGACCGGTGCCCGCCGCTCCTCCTGGCGGGACGCCGCCCGCTTCCTCACCAGCGGCTTCCCGGCCGCCGTCTACCGCAGCCGCCGCTGGTGGATCCCGACGGCGGTGCTGTCCGTCGCGGTCGGCGTGCTGATCGGCTGGTGGATCGCCGCGCACCCCGAGGTCCAGGCGTCCATCGCCGCTCCGGAGGACCTGAGGGCGATGACGAGGCCCGGTGGCGAGTACGAGACCTACTACTCCAGCCACCCGGCGGCCTCCTTCGCGGCACAGGTCTGGACGAACAATGCCCAGGCGGCCGCGATGTGCCTGGTCCTGGGCGCCTTCCTAGGGCTGCCGGTGCTCTGGATCCTCTTCCTGAACATGGCGAACCTGGGCGTCGGCTTCGGCCTGATGGCCTCGGCCGGCCGCCTCGACGTCTTCCTCGGCCTGGTACTCCCGCACGGCCTGCTCGAACTGACCGCCGTCTTCGTTGCCGCCGGCACCGGCCTCCGCCTGGGCTGGACGGTCATCGACCCGGGCCCCCGCACCCGCCGCGCAGCCCTCGCCGAGCAGGGCCGCGCAGCCCTCGGCATGGCCATCGGCCTCGCCCTGGTCCTGTTCGTCTCCGGCCTGATCGAGGGCTTCGTGACCCCGTCCGGCCTCCCGACCTGGGCCCGCATCACCATCGGCGTCGCCGCCGAGGCGGCCTTCCTGCTGTACGTCTACGTGCTCGGCGGCAGGGCGGCGCGGGCGGGGGAGACGGGCGACGTGGAGGCCTCGGACCGGAGCGCGCAGCTGCCGACCGCGGCCTGATGTGCGTACGACCCCTCTGAGCTGCTAGTCTCCTCGTCGTCCCGCAAAGACTGTTGACACGGTCGGCGTGGGGAGGTAGATTCAAACGGTTGCGTCGGACTGGACAGTCCGATCGTGACCGACTAACATCTCTCTCGCTCCCGAGTTGGAATTGAATTCCAGCCGGTGAGTACAAGCTCCGAATCTCCGATCGGATATCGAAGCCGGGAAAACCCGGTGAGATTGTCTGATAGAGTCGGAACCGCCGGAAAGGGAAACGCGAAAGCGAGAACCTGGAAAGCACCGAGGAAATCGGGTCCGAAAAGATCTGATAGAGTCGG
>NZ_JBFBAV010000081.1:0-12839 GCF_040689505.1 Streptomyces sp. NPDC051211 | reverse complement strand
GCCTCGCCCAGCGCGCCGCCGAAGATGCGGAAGTCGTGCGCGTAGACGAAGACCGTCCGCCCGTCGACCGTGCCCCAGCCGGTGATGACACCGTCCGTGTAGGGCTTCTTCTCCTCCAGGCCGAAGCCGGTCGCCCGGTGCCGGCGCAGCAGCTCGACCTCGCTGAACGAACCGGGGTCCAGCAGCAGGTCTATCCGCTCACGGGCGGTCAGTTTGCCCTTCGCGTACTGCGCCTGGGTCGCCCGCTCGCTGGGGCCGCCCCACGCCTGCGCACGGACGGCGTGCAGCTCGGCCACGCGCCCTCGGGCATCGGCCGTCTCCACAACGGCCGGAGCTTCGTTGCTCACCATCGTCACGACAGGATCCTTCCTCGATGTGTGTTCACTGCCAGCTGCGCGGGGAGCGGTACCCCGACTCGGGCGGCTTCCAGGTGGCGGCTCCGGCCGACCGCCCGTCCCCTGCGTCGCCGTCGCCGTCGCCCCGCCCCGCGAGGAGCGAAAGCAGCACCACGGTCACCGCGGCCAGCTCCTCGGCTTCGGCGAGCCCGCGTTCGACGCGCACCAGCGTTCCCCCGTTCCGACCGTCCACAGTTCCTCCTTCGTCGTGCGCCTACGGTCGTCCCCGGCACTCAAGGCGGACTCGGAAACCCCTCGACAACCCGCCGAAAGGGAAATCCGCGGAAGCCGGACAATCACCCCGGCCTTTTCCGTGCAGCCCACCGGAACCGGAGATTTCGCACACGGTCCGTGCAATGTGTCCGGAGGCCCGGTGGAGTTCGGACAACGCGCGCTATTCAAGGGGTTATTCGCTGCAGGACGTCTGCCTATCGTGGCAGGGATTTCGTATCGCTCCTTCGACGGGGGCGTCCACGACTAGGGAGAGATATGTCGACATCAGCACGGCCTTGGAGGACCGCCCTCCTGTCCGCGGCGACCGCCGTGGCCACGGCCGCCCTCGCCGCCCCGCTGCTTGCCGTACCGGCCCAGGCCCAGGCCCGCACCCAGAGCACCGCCACCCTCGAGGTGCTCGCCTCCGGCCTGAACAACGTCCGTGACGTCACCGCCCTGTGGGACGGCCGGATCCTGGTCGCCGAGGCCGGCCAGGGCAACCCGGACTGCGCCACGGCCGAGACCTGGTGCGTCGGCAAGACCGGCTCCGTCTACCAGGTCAACGGCAGCCGCAAGGGCCGCGTCCTGACCGGCCTGCCCTCCATCGGCCAGGGCTCGGCGGCCACCGGCGGTGCCCAGCACGTGAACGGCCCCAGCAGCGTGGCGCCCGACCCGTGGGGCGGCTACCTGGTGCTCACCGGGCAGGGCGGCGACTCCAACTCCCGCGCCGCCCTCGGCCCGGAGGCCTCCAAGATCGGCACCCTGTTCCGGACCCGTGACGGCAAGGTCCTCGCCGACCTCACCGACCACGAGACCCGCCTCAACCCGGACGGCCTCGAGGTCCACTCCAACGCCTGGGACTTCGTCCGCACCGAGGACGGCTACCTGATCACCGACGCGGGGGCCAACACCCTGCTCCGCGCCGACTGCACCAAGGGCACCACCACCGCGTTCACGTTCCCCAAGAACGACACCGCGACCGGCGCCGCCGAGGCCGTCCCCACCGGCATCGTCCGCAACAACAGCACCGGCACGGTCTACGTCGCCGACATGAGCGGCACCCGCCCGGGCGCCGCCCGCATCTGGAAGATCGAGCCGGGCGGCAAGCCGGAGATCCTCGTCACCGGGCTGTCGAACCTCGTCGACATCGCCCTGGACAAGAACAACAACCTGTACGCGCTGTCCTTCACCGACGGCTTCCAGGCCGGCCCGCCGCTGCCCGGCCGCCTGTCCAAGATCGACCTGGCCACCAAGGCGGTCACCGAGATACCCACCGGCGGGCAGCTTCAGGGCCCGACCGGCCTGGACATCGGCCCCCAGGGCCAGATCTACGTGAGCCACAAGTCGGCGGGCGCCAACGGCGAGCTGGTCCGCGTCCGCCCGTAACCAGACCCCGGGCCGCCACCCGGCACATCCCCACACCCCCCACGCACCACACCCCCCACAGGCACACAACGGACGGCCCGGTCACCGCAAACCCACGATGACCGGGTCGTCCGCCGCCCCCCCAAGCCTCAGAGGGTGTCCCGCCGGGCCGGCCGGATCAGCCCCGCCGGGCCGCCGCCTCCCGCGCCGCCTCCACGAACGCCGCGAACAGCGGGACGGTGTCCTCGCCCAGCTCCCCGTGCGCCTGCAGGCCGACCAGGAACGGCGCCGACGGATCCGCCGCCTCCGCCCCTTCGATCACCCCGTCCTGCGACCAGGCCGTCGCCACCAGCCCGGCACCCAACTTGTCGATGCCCTGGTGATGGTGGCAGTGCACGGTGGCCGAGCGGCCCAGCGTCGCCCCCAGCCGGCTGCCCGGCTCGGTCCGGACGGTCCGCGGCTCGTACCGGCCCGGAACCTTCGGCGAATGCTCCGGCAGGTGCTGGTCCAGCGTCCCGCCCCGCGAGACCGAGATCAGCTGGAGCCCCCGGCAGATCCCCAGCACCGGAATGCCGCGCCGCTCCGCGACCGCCAGCGCCGCCAGCTCACTGGCGTCCCGCCCCGGGTGCGGTGCCCGCGTGAACTCCCCGGGCTGCTCCCCGTACAGGGCCGGATCCAGGTCCGCGCCGCCCGACATCAGCAGCGCGTCCACCCGCTCCATCACCGGGCCCACCGCGTCCACGGACGGCGGCAGCAACAGCGGCGCGCCACCCGCCCCTTCCACCTTCTCCAAGTAGGTCAGCGGCAACAGACACGCCGCCACCTCCCCCCAAATGTTCCAGTTCACCGCTGTCGAATCGGCGGTCAGTGCCACCAGTGGTCTCTTCATCGAAACCTCTTTTCTGTTCGGCGAGGTGTGAATTCGCGGCTGAACAGCTCCCCTGACCCGACATGGTGCACCGGCTACCTCGGAACGGCCCCGTTATTCCCCGGAAATACGCCTGCCCCAGCGTCCCTCCAGCGCCGCACGATCCCGCTGCGGGGATGATTCGAGCACCGGTACACCGCACCCGGCTGCAATATCCGGGAGTTGTGGAGCCCAGTCGGAGCGGATAAGGAGAGCACCTGATGCTCAAGGTAAGCAACACCCCGGCGGAGGCGTCCGGACGGGCCGAGCGGATCGCCACGCGGTCCCGCTCCGACTGGAAGAAGCCGCCGCGCCGCATCGAGAAGTCCGAGTGCATCACCTGCGACACCTGCCTGCGCAGCTGCCCCGCCGAGTTCGGGGCCATCTTCGACCGCGGGATCGACGTCGTGATCATCCCCGAACTGTGCTCCGGCTGCCCCGTCTGCGTCCTCGAATGCCCCGTCGACTGCATCTACGTCGACGAGGACTGGACCCCGACCGACGAGGCCATGTGGAACCACATCGAGCTGACCGCCGGAGGCACCGCGTGAGCGCGCTCCCCGAGCGTCCCGGCACCTCCCGCCGGGCCCTCAACGCCAAGAAGCGGCAGAGCCGCCGCCCCAGCCGCCTCGGCCTGCCCGCCGGCGCGACCGCCAAACCCGACTTCGTACGCGAGGAGGACGCCGGCTTCCCCGGCCTGCTCCAGCAGGTCTGGCAGGACGCCGCCGCGGCCCCCGACCTGGCCACCGCCGTCGGCATCCTCGCCTCCCTCGGCGGCCACGTCCCCGCCGACGTGCAACTGCGCGCCCTGCGCAGCGCCGACGAGACCGCCCTGAAGGTGCTCACCGGCATCACCTGGCGCGATGACGACCCGTACACCCACCTCGGCGAGGACGCCCTCGACGCCGAGAACCCGGTCTTCCTCGGCGAGATCGGCCTCACCACCAGCGGCCGCATCGTCATCCGGGTGCCCGGCCAGGGCCCGCTGTCCGCCGGCGCCAAGCTCGTCGGCGGAGTCCTGCGCGCGCCCTGGTCCGCCCAGGCCCTCGCCGACTACCGCAGCGAGGTCGTCCGCGCCGCCGAACGCTTCGAGCAGTCCGTCGCCGACTGCCGCGCCTGGCTCGACACCCTCGGCGCGCAGGGCCGCGACGAGGCCCTGGAAGCCCTGAAGGAGGCCGCCCAGCGCACCGCCCCCTTCATGCTCTACCAGGAGGACAAGCAGTACACGAACTTCCGCGACGGCAACACCGTCACCGGCAAGACCCTGTGGCCCGGGCACCCCGACTGCTTCCTCAGCGCGCTGACCGGCCTGCCGCTCGACCTGTGGCCCGACAACGACGCCGTCATGGTCACCTGCCTCACCCTGCTCATCCGCTCCGCCGGCTACGCCCGCATCGAAGAGGCCAACGGCACCCAGCTGACCCTCGACCACGTCGCCCACCAGCTGGAGCAGAACCGCCGCCACTACAACGCCGTACCCGGCGGCGACACCGTCGACAAGCCCGCCGAGGCGACCGTCGCCGGACTCGACGCCCTGGCCCGCGCCCTGCACGAGCGCCGCAAGACGGTCACCGCCAACGCCCAGCTCTACCGGGAGATCCACGGCGCTCTCGTCCACAAGATCGAACGGGTCGCCGAGCCCTACGGGGACGCCGCCCGCCTCCGCGAGGAAGCCGTCGTCACCTGGCTCCGCGAACGCCTGCCCGTCACCGGCGACACCCTCGCCGAACTCGGCGAATCCCTCGCCGCCGCCCCCGACTGGCTCGCCCGGCCGCACGGCGCCTACGGCACCGGCCTCGAATCCCTCGTGTACGAGACCGTCGCCGCGACCACGGACGCCTTCGAGTGCGACTTCTCCATGAGCCGGGGCATCCGCTCGCTGCCCCGCCTAGTCCAGGCCCTCCGCGAGGAGAACTGGGCGGAGATCACCGAGTGGGGCATCACCGAGTTCTTCTGCTGCGTGGTCCCCAACCCCAAGGCCCGCCACCTCTTCGGCGGCTCCAGCGCCCGCCTCGCCGACACGGCCTGGGCGATGTCCTCGCGCATGCAGTACAACTCCTGGCACTTCATCGCCGGCAACCTCCCCCGCACCAAGGAGGTGGAGGCCCGCGACCACTTCGTGCCCCCCACCATCCCCGACATCGCCTTCTACTCGGACCAGCACCACCACGGGCACGTCAACAACATGGTCCGCTTCACGGTCCGCAGCCCGCACGCCGTGGACGTCCTGGACCGCCGCTTCAACGGGTTCATGGACCTGCGCCTGCTCCGCAGCCAGGGCCGGCCCTTCGACACCCAGGACATGCTCGCCGCCCACCGCACCTCGGGGTTCATCGCCCGCGCCTCCAGCCTCGCCGCCGGCCTGGCCGCCGACGGGGCCGACGCCGAGATCACCTCGTTCGACTCCCAGTGGCACTGGGACACCGTGATGGCGGCCGCACCCGCAGAGGAGTCCACCCCCGGCCAGGTGGCCTGAGCCCACCCCCGACCCGACCGACCGGACCGACCGGACCGACCTAGGAGACCCCGTGAACCCCATCGGCGTCGGCGACACCAAGGAGATCCTCCGCCGGGGAGACGTCTCCGTCCTCGAACACGTCCAGTCGGTGCTCAGCACCATCCACAAGCACGACGGCGAACTGAGCGCCTACGTCTCGGTCTCCGGCGAAGAGGCCCTCCAGGCCGCCGAAGCAGCCGACGCCCGCATCCGCGAGCTCGGCCCGGCGGCCTGGCAGGACCGCCCTCTCCTGGGAGTCACCGTCTCGGTCAAGGACCTCATCCAGACCACCGGCCTGCCCACCACCCGCGGCTCGCTCCTGCCCAACGGCCGCCCCCAGACCGACGCCCCCGCCGTCGCCCGGCTCCGCGCCGCCGGAGCCATCGTCGTCGGCAAGACCACCACCTCCGAATACGGCTGGAGCGCCAGCACCGTCTGCCGCGTCTCCGCACCCACCCGCAACCCCCGCAACCCGGCCCTGACCGCCGGCGGCTCCAGCGGCGGCGCCGCCGCCGCCGTCGCCGCCGGCATGTGCGCCGGCGCCCTCGGCACCGACGGCGCCGGCTCCATCCGCATCCCCTCCGCGTTCTGCGGCACCGTCGGCTACAAGCCCTCCTTCGGCCGCGTCCCCTACGTCCCCTCCGGCGCCGAACGCCTCGCCCACCTCGGGCCCATAGCCAACAACGTGCCCGACGTCATCGAACTCGCCGCTGTCCTCGCCGGACCCGACCGCCTCGACCCCGACAGCGGCCTCGGCACCCTCGACGCCCCCCGCGACCGCCGCTCCCTGCGCATCGGCTGGATCGAATACCCGGGCACCACCGACGAGATCCGCCGCATCACCGAACAGGCCTGGCCCGTCCTCACCGCCGACGGACACCACATCGAACGCGTCGACGTCCGCTGCGGCGGCCTCTACCCCGCCCTCGTCGACATCATCGCCGCCACCGAAGCCGCCGGCACCAACCCGGAGGACGAGGAGTGGATCGATCAGGGCCGCCTCGAGATCGTCCGCTACGGACGCACCCTCAGCGGCCCCGCCGTCATGCGCGCCGAAGGAGTCCGCCACGAACTCCGCTCCACCCTCCGCTCGGTCATGGACCGCTTCGACCTCCTCGTGATGGCGACCGTCCCCATCGAACCGTTCGCCGCGGACGCCATCGGCCCCGCCTGGGCAGCCGACCCTCGAGATCTACTGTGGCTCGACTGGGCCCCAGCTTCCTACCCCTTCAATATGACCGGCCAGCCGGCAGTGTCCCTGCCCGCCGGGCTCACCGCAGCCGGACTCCCCGTGGGTCTCCAGCTGGTGGGGCCCGTCGGCGCCGACGACCTCGTCCTCTCCACCGCCCTGCGGATCGAGGCCGAACTCGGACACCTGCCCCCGATACCGGATCGCGTCACCGAAGGAGTGCTGTAGCCCATGTATGCACGGTCATGGTCTCGCCCGTACGGGGAAGGCGGCGTCGGCCGCTCGTCGTTCGTCGCCGAATTCGGCCTCTGGACCGACGAACAGAGCGCAGCCGCAGAACAGATCGAGGCCGGCCTGGACGAGATCGACCTCGTCCGCGTCGCCTTCTGCGACCCGCACGGCCTCGCCCGCTCCAAGACCCTGACCGTCGACGCCTTCCGCTCCGTCCTGCGCAACGGCATGGACTTCAGCCCCGGCCCGTTCCTCTTCGACACCGGCCACGCCGTCGCCGTCGACTTCCAGGCCGGCGACCCCGGCATCGGCATCAGCGAAATCACCGGCGCCGGAAACTTCGTCCTCGTCCCCGACCCCCTCACCTTCCAGGTCCTGCCCGGCAACGGCCCGCGCACCGCCTGGATCCTCGGCGACGAACACCTCCGCGACGGCACCCCCCACCCGCTGTCCGCCCGCCACGTCCTGAAGAAGACCGCCGCCCGCTACACGGCACGCGGCCTCACCCCCGTCGTCGGCCTGGAAGCCGAGTGGTACCTCACCCGCCGCCTCGACGGACCCCCCGGAAACAGCGGCAACGGATTCGGCCTGCAGGGTGACGCCCCCCGCGTGGAAGCCGTCAACTCCGGCTACCAGTTCAACGGCGACACCGCCTACGCCTCCGTCGCCGCCGTCACCGACCCGCTCGCCATGGACCTCGTCGCCCTCGGCCTGCCGCTGCGCTCCATGGAACACGAATCCGGCCCCGGCCAGGTCGAAACCACCTTCAGCCCCATGCTGGCCCTCGACACCGCCGACGCCATGCTGCTGTTCCGCACCGTGGTCAAGCAGACCTGCGCCCGACGCGGCTACCACGCCTCTTTCATGTCGCTGCCCCGCGTCGACAGCTTCGACCCCAGCGGCTGGCACCTCAACCAGTCCATCGTCGACAACAGCACCGGCCGCAACCTGTTCGCCGCCGACAGCATCTCCGGCGGCATCTCCACCGAGGGCAAGGCGTACGCCGAAGGCCTCATGGACCGCGCCCGCGCCTACTGCCTGCTGTCCGTCCCCACCATCAACGGGTACCGCCGCCTCGGCGCCGAACACTCCCTCTCCCCGACCCGCATCGGTTGGAGCTTCGAAGACCGCGGCGCCATGATCCGCGTCGTCGGCGGCGGCAGCTCCACCCACATCGAGAACCGCGTCGGCGAACCCAGCGCCAACCCGTACCTCAACATCGCCGCCCAGCTCCACGCCGGCCTCGAAGGCCTCACCGGCTTCCCCGGCACCACCGAACCCGTCACCATCGGCACCCCCGCCCACGACGGCCCGTACGAAACCCTGCCGCAGTCCCTCCCCGAGGCCCTCGAGGCGTTCCGCGCCGGCCCGGCCGCCGAACTCCTCGGCGCGCCCCTCGCCGCCTGCCTGATCAAACTCAAGGAGAGCGAGGCCGCCCGCTACGAAGCCTGGGCGGCCGACGCCCGGCCCACCGGCACCGCCACCACCGAATGGGAACAGCGCGAGTACTTCGAGCACTTCTGACCGACCCACGGCCGCATCCCCACCCACCGACCGTACCCACGGACAGAAGGACACGAGGACCGCAATGATCCCCCGCTACACGCTGCCCGAAATGGCCGCCCTCTGGTCTGACCAGGCCCGCTACGAAACCTGGGTCCGCGTCGAAATCCTCGCCTCCGAGGCCCAGGCCCAGCTCGGCCTCGTCCCCCAGGACGCCGTCGACGACATGCGCCGCGCCCCCGTCCCCGACGCCGCCCGCGTCGCCGAGATCGAGAAGGAACGCGACCACGAGGTCCTGTCCTTCCTCGCCGCCTACTGCGAAGGCATCCCCGACGAGTCCGCCCGCTGGGTCCACCTCGGCATGACCAGCTACGACCTCGTCGACACTTCCCTCGGCCACACCCTGGCCCGCGCCACCGACCTGCTCACCGCAGCCGCCCGCCGGCTCCGCCGCGTCCTCGCCGACCGCGCCGCCGAACACTGGGACACCCCCATCATCGGCCGCACCCACGGCGTCCACGCCGAACCCACCACCTTCGGCCACAAGCTCGCCGGCTTCGCCTTCGCCGTCGACCGCTCCCTGAAGCGGCTCGGGGCCGCCCGCGAAGCCGTCGCCGTCGGCACCGTCTCCGGATCCGTCGGCACGTACGCCCTCATCGACCCGTACGTCGAACGCCACGTGTGCGACACCCTCGGCCTGGGCGTCGAACCCTCGCCCAGCCAGGTCGTCGCCCGCGACCGGCACGCCCAGCTCCTCCAGGCCGTCGCCGCCCTCGGCGCCTGCATCGAACACCTCGCCCTCGAACTCCGGCTGCTGCAACGCACCGAGGTCCGCGAGGTCGAAGAGCGCCGCAGCAGCGCCTACCAGGGCTCCAGCGCCATGCCCCACAAGCGCAACCCCACCACCAGCGAACGCCTCAACGGCCTCGCCCGGCTGCTCCGCGGCTACGCCAACACCGCCCTGGAGAACGTCGCCCTCTGGCACGAACGCGACCTCGCCCACCAGTCCGTCGAGCGCGTCATCCTCCCCGACAGCCTCACCGTCGGACACTTCCAGGCCACCCGCGCAGCCGACCTCGTCGAAACCCTCACCGTCTTCCCCGACCGGATGAGCGCCCACATCGACCAGACCGACGGCCTCGTCTACAGCTCCGCCGTCCTCGCCGAACTCCTCCGCGACGGCACCGAACGCGAAAAGGCCTACCGTGCCGTCCAGGCAGCGGCCAACAGCACCATCGCCTCCGGCGAGCACTTCGGCAGCACCCTCGCCAAGGAGGGCATCGACCTCGGCACGCTCAAGCCGGAACGCTTCCTCCGCCATCATGACGTCATCCGCACCCGATTGGAGCAGCTGCGTGAACTGGAAGATTGAGCGCGTCGAAGGCGCCGGCCTCGACCTCGAAGAGGTCCTCGACGTCTACCGCACCTCCGGCCTCGGCGAGCGCCGGCCCATCGACGACACCGCGCGGTTCCGCGAGATGCTCGACAACGCCAACCTCGTCCTGGTCGCCCGCGACAACGACACCGGCAAGCTGATCGGCATCGCCCGCAGCATCTCCGACTTCAGCTACGTCACCTACCTCTCGGACATCGCCGTCGACGGCACCTACCAGCGCTCGGGCATCGGCCGCGCCCTGATCGACGCCACCCAGAAGGAAACCCCCGGCGTCAAGATCGTCCTGCTGTCCGCGCCGTCGGCCACCGAGTACTACCCGCACATCGGCTTCACCCAGCACGGATCCGCCTGGGTCCTCAACCCGTAGCAACCCGCTCGTGCTGGGCTCGCGAACGAACAGAAAGCCCTTCAGTTCGCCGGTACCGGTCTGTAGTTTTTCCGGCGAGCCCAGCACGAGCCTCCATTGAAGAATCCCAATGGGATGCGTGAGTCGCGGGGGAGACATGACTCGGATTTCCACAGGGGCAGTACTGGAGCCCCACATACCGGCGCCGCCGCTCACCCCGGCGGAGCCCCACCCGGCCGAAGCACCCAACGGCCCCGGGCCCCGCCCGGCCGGCCCCCACGGCCACCACCGGATCCTCGTCGTGGACGGCACCCCCGACGGCGCCGAACCCCTCATGGAACGGCTCCGCCGGCACGGCCACGACACCGTCTGCGTGCAGCGCGGCAGCACCGCCCTGCACGCCCACCAGGACGCCGACCTGATCCTCCTCGACCTCGACCTCCCCGACCTCGACGGCCTCGAAGTCTGCCGGGTCATCCGCTCCACGAGCCGCATCCCCGTCATCATCGTCACCAGCCGCGGCACCGAACTCGACTGCGTCCTCGGCCTCCAGGCCGGCGCCGACGACTACATCGTCAAACCGTACGGATTCCGCGAACTCATGGCCCGCATGGAAGCCGTCATGCGCCGTTCCACCCGGGAACCCGCCGACCCCGCCCGCGAAATACAGCACGGCCCGCTGCGGATCGACCGGAACTCCCGCCAGGTCACCCTCGCCGGACACGACGTCAAACTGACCCGCAAGGAATTCGACCTGCTCCTGCTGCTCGCCTCCCACCCCGAGACCGTCATCCCGCGCAAACGCCTGCTCCAAGAGGTCTGGGGCGACTCCTGGTCCCGCCGCACCGTCGACACCCACGTCAGCAGCCTGCGCGGAAAACTCGGCGACAGCGGCTGGATCGTCACCGTCCGCGGAGTCGGCTTCAAACTCGGCCAGGTCTGAACGGCCACACCGGTCACACTTCACCCGGCCCGTCCGTCATACCTGTGACAGACGCCCACACCGCCCACCCCGTGCGGAACAGGCGTCCGGCAGGCTCTGAAGGAGGACGGCCGTGCAGACACCCATCCCCGGTCCGGCGGTGAAGGCTCCCGGCTCCATGAAGGCCCTCGCAGCGCTCTCCGCCTCCGCCGCCCTGGTCGGCGTGGCACCCGCCACCCAGTTCCTCGTCCACCTGCGCGCCAGCCAGATCATCGGCTGCGGCACCTGCGCCCGCATGCACGGGCGCGCCCTCAAGCGCAAGGGGGAGAGCGACGCCCGGCTCGCCGCCGTCGCCGACTGGCGACAGGCGCCCGCCGACCGGTTCACCGACACCGAACGCGCCGCCTTCGCCCTCACCGAGGCCGTCACCCGCGCCGGCGACACCCCCGACCGGGTCCCCGACGAGGTCTGGGCCGAAGCCGCCCGCCACTACGGCGAACGCGCCCTCGCCGCCCTCTTCGCCACCATCACCACCAGCGACGCCTGGCACCGCATCCACCCGACCACGACGACGGCACGGCCCGGCACCCGCACCGCCGCCGCATCCGGCACCGCAAACGCAGGAAAGGGCCCCGCCGGGCCCACGGCTCCCCGGCCCCGGTCCGAACCGGAACCCGCCGCAGCACCCCGCTGGACCCACCCGGGCCGCCGTCAGCCCCACCCCACCCCGCCCGGCACCGCCACTCCGGCCAACTGGACCCGGAACGCGCCCCGCTGCTGCAGCCGGTGCGAACCGTAGGACCGCTGCGCCGCTACGCCGCGTACAGGTCGAAGGTCGACCCGCGCTTCGGCCCGGCCGTCACATCCAGCGCCGGGTCGACGGCGAGCATCGCCTGGTGCAGCCGCTGCAGCTGCGGCGACGGCTCCACCCCCAGCTCATCGATCAGCCGCGTCCGCAGCCGCCGGTAGATGTCCAAAGCCGTGGCCTGCCGGCCCGACCGGTAGAGCGCCACCATCGCCTGGGCGTGCAGGCTCTCGTGCTGCGGATGACGCGCGATCAGCTCGGTCAGCTCGGGAATCAGCTCGGCGTGCCGGGCCAGCCGCAGATCGGCATCCACCCGCCGCCCGATCGTGCCCAGACGGCTCTCCTCCAGCCTGGTCGCCTCGATCTCCAGAATGGGCCCGACCCGTACGTCGACCAGCGCCGGCCCCTGCCACAACCCGAGCGCCTGCCGCAGCAACGCGGCGGCCTGCTCGTCCGCACCGCCGTCGAAGGCGGCCTGACCGCGGGCGACCAGATCCTCGTACTCGTGGACGTCCACGCTCTGCGGCGGGATCTGCAGCAGATAGCCGCCGTGCCGCGTGGCCAGGACCTCCTTGGCCGCGCCCGGCGCCCCCGGCCCCATGGCGGTGCCCAGCCGCCGCCGCAACTGCAGGATGTACGTCTGCAAGGTGGTCAGTGCACTCTGCGGCAACTCGGTGCCCCAGATCTCCTCCATGAGCATGGGCACGGGCATGACCCGGCCCGGGTACAGCGCCAGCAGCGCCAGAATCTGCCGGGGCTTGCCGGCCGTCGGAACGATCGAGCCGCCATTGACCTCGGCACTCAACGGACCCAGAACCTGAATCTTCATGGTCTCCTCCGAACGGTCACGGCGGATCGCCGTACGGCCCGATCTGTCAGCCCACGCGTGCGAGTCGGTCGGCTCCGGCGTCGGCGGGCTCGACGGGGTGCTCGGGACCGGCCATGAGGATCGACCTCTGCAGGCCACGGAGGGCGGCGGAGGGTTCGAGTCCGAGTTCGCGGACGAGGGTGGCGCGTAGGCGTTGGTAGACGTCGAGGGCTTCGCCGCGGCGTCCGGAGCGGTGCAGGGC
>NZ_JBFBAV010000080.1:0-12914 GCF_040689505.1 Streptomyces sp. NPDC051211 | reverse complement strand
TTGGGTAACAGCTCCGCGCAGCGGCCGCCTGTCGGGTGCGGCGCCGTTGCCGGGGGCCAGCCCCCGGACCCCCGCGCCTCAAACGCCGGCGGGGCTGGAATTGCCGCTGCGCGGCAACCCAGCCGCATGGGCCCGGCGCGGCTGGAGATGCCCGGCGCGGCTGGAGATGCCCGGCGGGGCTGGAGGGGCCCGGCAGGGCGGGGCAGGGGCTACGAGACCTTGAGGACGATCTTGCCCGTGGTGCGGCCCTGCTCGCCGAGCTCGTGCGCCTTGCCCGCCTCCGACAACGGCAGCACCGTGTCGACCACCGGCCGGAGCCGGCCCTCCTCCACCAGGGCGGCGATGGCCTTCAGGCCCGCGTAGTCCGGCTCGACCAGGGTCCAGCCGGTGCGGAAGCCCTCGGGGGCGGCCGGGACGTCGTCGGGGCCGTTCAGGGTGATCAGGTGTCCGCCGGGGCGCAGCACCTTCAGGGAGCGCGCCCCGTAGTCGCCGCCGATGGCGTCGAGCACCACGTCGACGTCGGAGGTCGCCGCCTCGAAGTCGGTGGTCCGGTAGTCGATCAGCTCGTCGGCCCCCAGCGAGCGGAGCAGGTCGTGCTTGGCGGCGCTGGCGGTCCCGATCACGTACGCGCCGAGCGCCTTGGCGATCTGGACGGCGAAGTGTCCGACGCCACCGGCGGCCGCGTGCACCAGGACCCGCTGTCCGGCCCGGAGGCCGGCGGTGTCGGTCAGCGACTGCCAGGCGGTGAGGGCCGCCAGCGGCAGGGCGGCCGCCTGGACGTGGTCGAGGGAGGCGGGCTTGCGGGCGAAGTGCCGGGCCGGGGCCGTCACGTACTCGGCGTAGCCGCCCGCCTGGAACGGGAAGCGCGGCATGCCGAAGACCTCGTCGCCCGGCTGGAACAGGGTCACGCCGGGGCCGACGGCCTCGATCGTGCCGGACACGTCCCAGCCGACGGCGGGCACCGGACCCCAGGGGATGAGGGCGCCGCTGGCCCGGGTCTTCCAGTCGACGGGGTTCACCCCGGCCGCGTGCACGCGCACCAGGATCTCTCCCATGGCCGGCTCGGGGCGGTCCAGCTCGGTTTCGGTCAGTACCTCGGGCCCGCCCCACTGGCTGACGACGACGGCGCGCATGTGTTTCTCCTCAGGTCGGTGCTGGGTCGATGAGTGTCGACGGAGCGTCGATGGGTCCAGGTTCGGCGCCGGGGGGCCTGCGCAGTGCTGGCCGGACGGCCACCATGTGTCAGAATCTGGCCATGCACCGTGTCGCCGTACTCGCCCTCGAAGGCGTCCCCCCGTTCGAGCTCGGAATCCCCTCCCGGGTATTCGGCAATGCCCTCGACGAGGACGGGAACCTGCTGTACGAGACCACCGTCTGCACCGCCGACGGGCAGCCCGTGACCAGCGACGCGGGCTTCGTCGTCGCCGTCACCGCCGGCCCCGAGGCGCTCGCCGCCGCCGACACGGTGATCATCCCGCCCACCCACGCCATGGACGAGCTGGCCCAGGGCGCCCCGCTCACCCCGGCCCTCAAGGCCGCCATCGCCGGGATCCGGCCGGGCACCCGGCTGGTCTCCATCTGCACCGGCTCCTACGTGCTGGCCGCCGCCGGCCTCCTCGACGGCCGGCCCGCCACCACCCACTGGATGAAGGCGCTCGAGTTCCGCCGGGCCTTCCCGCGCGTCAGGCTCGACGAGGACGTGCTCTTCGTCGACGACGGGGACATCCTCACCTCGGCCGGGGTGGCCGCCGGTGTCGACCTCTGCCTGCACCTGATCCGCCGCGACCACGGCAGCGCCGTCGCCAACCGGGCCGCCCGGCTGTGCGTCGTACCGCCGTGGCGCGACGGCGGACAGGCCCAGTACATCGACCGCCCGGTCCCCGAACCGACCGTCGCCACCACCACCGCCACCCGCGCCTGGGCCCTGGAGCGTCTCGGCGAACCGCTCCCGCTCGCCGAACTGGCCGCGCACGCCCGGATGAGCCTGCGGTCCTTCACCCGCCGGTTCCGCGACGAGGTCGGCATGACGCCCGTCCAGTGGCTGACCTCCCAACGGCTCGAACTGGCCCGCCAGTTGCTGGAGACCAGCGATCTGCCGGTCGACCTGGTGGCGCACCGCTCCGGTTTCGGCTCCGCGAACTCGCTGCGCGCCCACATGCGGACCACCTTCGGTGTCTCCCCGATGGCCTACCGCCGCACCTTCCGCCCCAACGACCTTGTCCCGACGCATGGTTGATCACAGCTCGAACCCCGGGTGATACTTCGTGATCCGCGGCGCGAGATCCGCGCCACGGGCGACGACCTCTCTTCCAGGGGGAATTGACGTGCGTTCACATCGCAATCGGCGGACCGGGGCGGCCGCATTAGCCGCCACCGCCGCCATCGCGCTCGCGGCGGGCCTGACCACACCCTCCGCGGCCGCATCCGCATCCGCACCGAAGCCGCAGCCGTTCGCGGCGAAGCAGCTACGGCAGCAGCCCGCCCAGGGCCTCACCCACCTCACCCTGATCACCGGTGACCGGGTCACCGTCGACGCCAAGGGCCGCCCCGTCGGCTTCCAGCCCGCCCCGGGCCGCGAAAAGATACCCGTCTCGGTGCAGCGCCAGAACGGCCGCACCAGCATCCTCCCCTTCGACGCCCAGCGGCTGATCCAGGCCGGCCGGCTCGACCCCCGCCTCTTCGACCTGACCGAGCTCAGCCGGCCCGAGTACCGCAAGACCCGCGGCGACCGGCTCCAGCTGATCGTCCGCTACGAGGGCGGGGCCGCCCCGTCCGCCAAGGCGGGCCTGCGCGCCGCCGGTGGAACCGAGGTCCGCCGCACCTACCCCTCGCTCGGCGCCGAAGCCGTCAGCGCCACCCCCGCCCGGGCCGCCGCCCTGTGGGAGGCCCTCACCGACGCCCAGGCCGGCACCGGCCGCCGCGCCGCCGCCGGCATCGCCACCGTGTGGCTCGACGGCATCCGTACGGCCAACCTCGACAAGAGCACCCGCCAGATCGGCGCCGACAAGGCCTGGGCCGCCGGATACGACGGCACCGGCGTCAAGATCGCCGTCCTGGACACCGGCGTCGACGCCACCCATCCCGACCTCTCCGGCCAGGTCGTCGCCGCCCAGAACTTCACCGGCGCCCCCGACGACAAGGACCGCTTGGGCCACGGCACCCACGTCGCGTCCATCGCCGCCGGCACGGGCGCCAAGTCGGGCGGGAAGTTCAAGGGCGTCGCCCCCGGCGCCAAGGTCCTCAACGGCAAGGTCCTCGACGACTCCGGGTCCGGCGACGACTCCGGCATCCTCGCCGGCATGGAATGGGCCGTCGCCCAGGGCGCCCAGGTCGTCAACCTCAGCCTCGGCGGACCCGACGGCCCCGAGCTCGACCCGCTCGAAGCGGCCGTGAACAAGCTCTCCGCCGACAAGGGCGTGCTCTTCGCCATCTCGGCCGGCAACAGCGGCCCCTCCAACGGCACCGTCGGCTCCCCGGGCAGCGCGCAGGCCGCGCTCACCGTCGGCGCCGTGGACGACGCCGACGCCCTCGCCGACTTCTCCAGCACCGGCCCGCGCGTCGGCGACGGCGCCATCAAGCCGGACGTCACCGCCCCCGGCGTGAACACCACCGCGGCGGCCGCCCCCGGCAGCGTCATCGAACGCGAGGTGGGCCAGAAGCCGGAGGGCTACCTCACCATCTCCGGCACCTCCATGGCCGCCCCGCACGCGGCCGGCGCCGCCGCCCTGCTCAAGCAGCAGCACCCCGAGTGGACCGGCACCGAACTCAAGGGCGCCCTCACCGCCTCCACCAAGCCCGGCGCCTACAGCGCCTTCCAGCAGGGCAGCGGCCGTATCGCCGTGGACCGGGCGATGCGCCAGTCGGTGATCGCCGAGCAGGTCTCGCTGGCCTTCACCGGGCAGCCGTGGCCGCACCACGACGACACCCCCGAGACGAAGAAGCTCACCTACCGCAACCTCGGCACCGCCCCGGTCACCCTCGACGTATCGGTCACCGCCACCGGCCCCGACGGAAAGCCCGCCCCGGCCGGCTTCCTCACCGCCGGCGCGTCCAAGCTGACCGTCCCGGCGGGCGGCACCGCCTCCGTGGACCTCACCGTGAACACCCGGCTCGGCGGCCAGGTGGACGGCACGTACACGGCGTACGCGGTGGCGGCCGGCGGCGGCCAGACCGTCCGGACCGCGGTCGCCGCGGACCGCGAGGTCGAGTCGTACAACCTGACGCTCAAGCACCTCGGCCGGGACGGCAAGCCGACCGCCAACTACGGCAGCACCCTGCTCGGCACCAGCGGCAACGCGGTCGGCAAGCGGTTCCAGGACTACGACACGTCGGGCACCGTGACCGTCCGCGTGCCCAAGGGCGGATACGTCCTCAACACGGACCTCGTGGTCGACCTGGACGACTGGACCAAGGGCATCGACTGGATCGCCCAGCCCGCACTGGACATCACCGGCAACACCACGGTGACCCTCGACGCGCGCACCGCCAAGCCCGTCGACATCACCGTCCCCTCCCGCACCGCCGCCATGCAGTTCGCCATGGCCACCTACGACGTGCGGGCGGGCAACGCCTCGTACGGCTTCGGCTGGTGGCTCGACTCGTACACGGCCCTGCGCACCCGGCACCTCGGCCCGAACGCGGCGCCCGGCACGCTGCTCCAGCAGTTCGACGGGCACTGGCAGGACGGCACGACCGACGAGTACCACGCCGCCCTCGGCGGACCGGTGACCCGGCTCGCCACCGGATACAGCAGGCACCTCAAGGCAGCCGACCTGGCCACCGTCGCGGTGGAGCAGGGCAGTTCGGTGGCCGGAAAGGAAGGCGGCGTGACCGCCCTCGGCTGGCTGCCCGACCCCACCGGGGCGAGCGCCATCACCATCCCGAGGAAGCTGCCGACCACCGCGAAGCTGCACCTGTCCGCGCTGGACGGGGCCAAGTGGGAGCTCGGCTTCACCCAGATCGGCGGCCGGGACGAGAACGGCTGGCCGATCGACGAGAGCACCTACTCCTTCGACCGGCCCCGCGCCTACCAGGGCGGCAAGAGCTACCGGGAGCGGTTCAACGCAGGGGTCTTCGGCCCGCGCGTCGACTCCGCCGAGGGCCTCGGCGTCTACCGCGAGGGCGACAACCTGTTCGGCTCGCTGCCGCTGCTCGCGGACGGGGCCGGCCACAACGGGGCGTCCTTCCTGGCCAAGGGCAGCACCGTGCTGTACCGCAACGGCGTGGTCGTCGGCACCCGGGACACCGAGCTCCGCGACTCGGACGCCTTCGAGGCGCTCCCTGCGGGCGAGGCCTCGTACAAGCTGGTCACCAAGACCACCCAGCCCGGCACGGTCTCCCGCACCTCCGCGAAGGTGACCGCCACCTGGTGGTTCCGCTCGAAGCACACCGCCGAGCTCACCCAGCTCCCGGCCTCGGTGGTCCGGTTCACCCCGGCCCTGTCGCTGACCGGCACCTCCCCGGCGGGCCGCACGGTCCAGATCCCGGTCACCGTCCAGGGCCCGGCGGCCGGCTCCGGCCTCAAGTCGCTGACCGTCCAGGTCTCGTACGACGACGGCTACACCTGGCAGACCCTGCCGGTCCACGCCGGCAAGGTCAGCGTGAAGAACCCGGCGAAGGGCGGCCACGTCTCCCTGCGCGGCACCACGGTCGACACCTCCGGCAACAAGTCGGAGATCGCCATCACCCGCGCGTACGTCACCGACTGACCCGGCGGCGATACGGCGGCTGAACCAGCGGCTGATCAGCGCTGATCCAGCGCTGATCCAGCGGCTGTTCCGCAGGCCGGTCCACCGGCCCGGCATGACCTCGGAGGTAATCGACTCCGGGGCCGTGCCGGGCCAGGATCGTGTCCATGACCGCATACGCCATCGCGCACATACGCCCCGACACCGTCAACGAGGACATCCTCCGCTACATCGAGGAGATCCAGCCCACCATGGACCCCTTCGGGGGCCGCTTCGCCGTCCACGGCGCCGAAGTGGAGGTCCTGGAGGGCTCCTGGCCCGGCACCGTCGTCGTGATCGCCTTCCCCGACCTCGCCGCGGCCCGCGCCTGGTACCACTCACCCGCCTACCAGGCCATCCTCCGGCTCCGTACCGACCACATCCCGGGCGAGGCCATCCTGGTCCCGGGCGTCCCGGCGGACTACGACCCGAGGAAGAGGGCGGCGGCGATGCGCGAGGCCGCCGGTCTCTGAGGCCGCCGCGGGCGGGGTGCGAGCATGGGGGCATGGCTATTCACCTCATCACCGGTGCCGGCTCCGGCATCGGCGCCTCCGTCGCGGACCGTCTGCACGCGCGCGGCGACGAGCTCATCCTGCTCGCCCGCGACGCCGCGCGCGGCAAGGAGCTCACCGCCCGGTACCCCGGCTCGCGCGCCCTCGTCGCCGACCTCGCCGACCCCGACCGGATCTCCTGGGCCTTCTCCCACCAGGCGCTGCCCGACCGGCTCGACTCCCTCCTGCACATCGCCGGGATCGTGGACCTGGGCCCGGTGGGCGAGCTGCGGCCCAAGACCTGGCACCAGCAGCTCAACGTCAACCTGATCGCCCCCGCCGAGATCACCCGGCTGCTGCTGCCGTCCCTGCGCGCGGCCCAGGGCCAGGTCGTGTTCGTGAACTCCGGCGCCGGGCTGAACGCCCACCCCGAGTGGGGTGCGTACGCGGCCTCCAAGCACGGGCTGAAGGCGCTCGCCGACTCCCTGCGCGGCGAGGAGCGGGCCAACGGGGTGCGGGTGACCTCCGTGTACCCCGGCCGGACCGCCACCCCCATGCAGGCCAAGGTGCACTCCCAGGAGGGCAAGGAGTACGACCCGCAGGCGTGGATCACTCCCGAATCCGTCGCCACCACCATCCTGATGGCCGTGGACCTGCCCCGGGACGCCGAGGTCAACGACCTGACCGTGCGGCCCGGCCGATGAGCGCCACCGGAGCCGGCGGAGCCACCGGAGTCGGCTCGCTCCCCGGCGGGGACGCCCGCGAGGCCGCCAAGACGGTCACCGGCACCTTCGAGGAGTTCCCGTACCTCGCCGAGCTGCCCGCCCGCGGCCCCGGAGCCGACATGATCGGCCGGTCCCTGGGCCTGCTCGTCGACCTGTACGCGCACGTCGAGCCCAGCGGCTGGCGGATCAGCGACCGGCCCGGCAGGGACACCAAGCGGGCCCGGTCCTGGCTCGGCGAGGACCTCGACGCGCTGGAGGAGTTCACCCAGGGGTACCAGGGGAAGCTGAAGGTCCAGGCCGTCGGCCCGTGGACCCTCGCCGCCGCCCTGGAGCTGCACGGCGGCGAGGCCGTGCTGCAGGACGCCGGCGCCTGCCGGGACCTGGCCGGCTCGCTCGCCGAGGGCCTCCGCGAGCACCTCGCCGACGTACGCAAGCGCATCCCCGGCGCGGAGCTCGTCGTGCAGTTCGACGAGCCCTCGCTGACCGCCGTCCTGCTCGGGCGGGTCAGGAGCGCCAGCGGCTACCGCACCTACCGGGCCGTGGACCGGCAGGTGGTGGAGGGGGCGCTGCGCGACCTCTTCGCCGTGCACGACGGAGAGGTGATCGTGCACTCCTGCGCGCCCGACGTGCCCTTCGCCCTGCTCCGCCGGGCCGGCGCCACGGGCGTCTCGTTCGATTTCTCCCTGCTCACCGAGCGCGAGGACGACGCCATCGGGGAGGCGGTCGAAGCCGGCACGAAACTCTTCGCCGGAGTGGTGCCGGGCACCGACGTCCCGTTGTCGGACCCTGCCGGTAGCGTCATGGGTGTCAGGAAGCTTTGGCGCAGGCTGGGGCTGGCCCCGGGGACTCTGGCCGAGTCCGTCGTGGTCACTCCGTCGTGCGGTCTGGCGGGTGCTTCGCCCGCCTACGCCCGCGCGGTGCAGGCGCACTGCGTCAGGGCGGCGAGATCACTCGCCGACAACCCTGAGTGATCGATACGGGAGGACAAGAGGGTGGCAGCCGAACACGCGGAACACGCCGAACAGCAGGGCACCACGGTTCCGGCGGCGGTGCGTGAACAGCACGCCCTGCTCGCCGAGCAGGTCGAGGAGCACCGCTTCCGGTACTACGTGAACGACCAGCCGGTCGTCAGCGACGCCGAGTTCGACAAGCTGCTGCGCTCGCTGGAGGCCCTGGAAGAGGAGTACCCGGAGCTGCGTACCCCCGACTCGCCCACCCAGAAGGTGGCCGGGGCGTACGAGACGGACTTCGCCTCGGTCCAGCACCGCGAGCGGATGATGTCCCTGGACAACGCCTTCGACGACGAGGAACTGGCGGCCTGGGCCGAGCGGGTGGCCCGGGACGCCGGCACCGGCGACCACCACTACCTGTGCGAGCTGAAGGTCGACGGCCTGGCCGTCAACCTCACGTACGAGAAGGGGCGGCTGACCCGCGCCGCCACCCGCGGCGACGGCCGCACCGGCGAGGACATCACCCCCAACGTGCGGACCATCGAGGAGATCCCGGACCGCCTCAAGGGCGACCGGATCCCCGACCTGGTCGAGATCCGCGGCGAGGTCTTCTTCCCGATGGAGAAGTTCGAGGAGCTCAACGCCCGCCTGGTGGAGGCCGGGGACAAGCCCTTCGCCAACCCGCGCAACGCGGCGGCCGGCTCGCTCCGCCAGAAGGACCCGAAGGTCACCGCGACCCGCCCGCTGCACATGGTGGTGCACGGCATCGGCGCCCGCGAAGGCTTCGAGATCGACCGACTGTCCCAGGCGTACGGGCTGCTGCACGAGTGGGGCCTGCCCACCGCCCAGCACAACAAGGTGGTCTCCTCGCTCGACGAGGTCCGCGCGTTCATCAACCACTTCGGCGAGCACCGGCACTCCGTCGAGCACGAGATCGACGGCGTGGTCGTCAAGCTCGACGAGATCCCGCTGCAGGGCCGGCTCGGCTCCACGGCCCGCGCCCCGCGCTGGGCCATCGCCTGGAAGTACGCGCCGGAAGAGGTCAACACCAAGCTCGTCGACATCAAGGTCGGCGTCGGCCGGACCGGCCGGGTCACCCCGTACGCCCAGGTGGAGCCGGTCACGGTGGCCGGCTCCGAGGTCGAGTTCGCCACCCTGCACAACCAGGACGTGGTCAAGGCCAAGGGCGTGCTCATCGGCGACACCGTGGTGCTGCGCAAGGCCGGCGACGTCATCCCGGAGATCCTCGGCCCGGTGGTCGACCTCCGGGACGGCAGCGAACGCCCCTTCGAGATGCCGACGCACTGCCCCGAATGCGGGACGGAGCTGCGGGCGATGAAGGAGGGCGACATCGACCTCCGCTGCCCCAACGCCCGCACCTGCCCGGCCCAGCTGCGCGAGCGGCTGTTCTACCTGGTGGGCCGTTCCTCCCTGGACATCAAGAACTTCGGGTACGTGGCCTCGGCCGCGCTCACCCAGCCGCTGGAGCCGGCCGAGCCGCCGATGGCCGACGAGGGCGACCTGTTCTCGCTCACGCTGGAGCAGCTGCTGCCCATCACCAGCTACGTCCGCGACCAGGACTCCGGCCAGCCCAAGATCGACCCGAAGACGGGCGAGCCGAAGGTGGTCACCTTCTTCGCCAACAAGCAGGGCGAGCCCAAGGCCAACACCCTGGCCATGCTGGCCAACATCGAGGAGGCCAAGACCCGGCCGCTGGCCCGCATCATCAACGGCCTGTCGATCCGGCACGTCGGCCCGGTGGCCGCGGCCGCGCTGGCCCGCGAGTTCCGCTCGATCGACGCCATCGACCAGGCCACCGAGGAGGAGCTGGCCGCCACCGACGGCGTCGGCGCCATCATCGCGGCCTCCGTCAAGGAGTGGTTCGCCGAGGACTGGCGCCGGGAGATCGTGGCCAAGTGGCGGGCGGCCGGCGTCCGGATGGAGGAGGAGGGCACCGGCAAGGAGGAGGGGCCGCGCCCGCTGGAGGGCCTGACCGTGGTCGTCACCGGCACTTTGCAGAGCCACACGCGGGACGGCGCCAAGGAGGCCCTGCAGAGCCGGGGCGCCAAGGTGACCGGATCGGTGTCGAAGAAGACCTCCTTCGTCGTGGTCGGCGACAATCCCGGCTCGAAGTACGACAAGGCCGTGCAGCTGAAGCTCCCGGTGCTCGACGACGCCGGCTTCGAGGTGCTGTTGCACGAGGGGCCGGAGGCGGCCCGCGCGGCGGCCCTCCCGGTTGAGGGTGCCGCACCGGCGGAGTAGGCCGCCGCGCGCGAGGTAGCGAAGGCGAACGGATGCGTGGCGTGCGGCCGTACGGGCGGGCGCACGCCGGGCGCGGCCGGGGGTCGTAAACGGCCGGTAGAGGGCTGGCCACACGGCGGTGACCTGTCGGATCATCGGAGGGGTGACAGGGGGGTCCTGGTCCAATCTCACCCGTTCGGCGGATACCGTACTGATGAGGATGGCTGGGTCGCATTCGGGCAACCGCCGCCGACCGCTGCCCCTGGGAGCCTCCCGCGGCCTACTGTTGAGGGGTGCGCCTGTCGTGCGCGGCTGCGTGGAGGGATTCCAGCCGTGATGGCATGACATCGGGGCCATCGCGTGGCATCGGCATTGCCGGCTGTGAGAGGGACGGGCATGAAACCCACCGAAAGCGCCGACCCGTCACCTGATTTCGGCGGGGAACTCCCGTCCGTGCGGACGGGCCGGCTCGGCGTCCTGGGGTCCAGGACGCCCGGCACCCGCGCCCTGGACACCGGCACGGGCACGGCCGAGGGGGGCCGGCGGGCCATGCTGCCCCTCGTCATCGTGGGCCTGGCCGCCGTGGTCCTCACCGGCGGCGTGGTCGACGCCCTGACCGCCCGTCACGACCTGTTCCCCGGCGGCAGCGCGGGCTGGGCGCTCGCCCTGCTCACCGGAATCATCGTCGGCCACCTGGTCGCCCTCGGCCGGGACCGCTGGTGGGGCGGCACCGGCTCCGGCGCGGCCCTCACCCTCGGCGTGCTCCTCCTGTACGGGTGGATCCCCGCCGGACTGGTCTCGCTGTCCGTGGTCTCCCTGGTCGGCGCGGCCCGCCGGCACCGCTGGCGGCAGGGCCTGCTGCACGGCTCGGCCGACGTCCTCGGCATCGGCGCCGGGGCCCTCGTCCTCGGCGCCTTCGGCGAGGCGCCCACCGTGGAGTCCCCCTGGGGTCCCGACGAATGGGGACCCGGAGCCGTCCCCGAAGTGGCCCTGGCGGCCATCGCCTACCTGCTGGTGACGAGGATCCTGCTCTGGCTGGCGCTCGCCCCGCGCGGGGGCGGCCTGCCCACCGTCGCCCGCACCGCGCTGCTGCGCCAGGGTTTAGTCGCCGTCGCCCTCCTCGGCATCGCCCCGCTGATCTGCGTGGTCGCCGTCAGCCAGCCGGTGCTGCTGCCCCTGTTCGCGGTCCCGCTGATCGCCCTCGACTCCACCCTGTGGATCGCCCGGGCCCGCGCCGAGGAACAGCTGCGGGACCCGCTCACCGGACTGCCCAACCGGCAGTGGCTGCTGGAGCGGGCCTGGACCGCCCTGGACGAGGCTGAACGTTTGGGCACCCGGTCAGCTCTTCTGCTGATCGACATGGACCGGTTCCGCGCCGTCAACGACACCCTCGGCCACCTCGCCGGTGACCGGCTGCTCCTCCAGATCGCCGAACGGCTCCGGCACGCCCTGCCGCAGGAGGCGGAGGTCGCCCGCCTCGGCGGCGACGAGTTCGCCGTCCTCCTCCCCACCACCGACTCCACCACCAGCGCCCAGCGGGTCGCCCGCCACTTGGTCGCCGACCTCGGCTCCCCCCTCGACCTCGACGGACTCACCCTGGTCCTGGAGGCGAGCGCCGGCCTCGCCGTCTTCCCCGACCACGCCCTCGACGCGGAGGGGCTGCTCCGGCGGGCCGACGTCGCCATGTACCAGGCGAAGCGGGATCGCACCGGCGTGGAGGTGTACGAGTCCAAGCGGGACAGCAACACGCCCGACCGGCTCGGTCTCCTCGGCGACCTGCGGCGGGCCCTGGACGCGGGGGAAGTGGAACTCCACTACCAGCCCAAGGTCCGCTTCGACGGGCAGGTGGCCGGGCTGGAGGCGCTGGTCCGGTGGGTGCACCCGGAACGCGGCCGCGTCTCCCCGGACGAGTTCATCGCCATCGCCGAGACCTCCGGCCTGATGCCGCACCTCACCGAGTACGTCCTGGAGACCGCCCTCGCGCAGGTCGCCCGCTGGCGTGCGCAGGGCCTGAAGGTGCCGGTCGCGGTCAACGTCTCACCGCGGGACGTCCACACCCCCGGCTTCGCGGGCGCGGTCGCGGCCAGGCTGGCCCGGCACGGGGTTCCGGCGGGTGCGCTCCAGCTGGAAATAACGGAACACGTCCTGCTGGAGGACCCGCAGCGGGCGGCCGACACCATGGCGGGCCTCACCGGGCACGGCGTGAAGATGTCCCTGGACGACTTCGGCACCGGCTACTCCTCTTTGGTCCACCTGCGCCGCCTGCCGGTCAGCGAGCTGAAGATCGACCGCTCCTTCGTGGCCCGGCTGGCCGTCGACGCGCAGGACGCGGAGATCGTCCGCTGCACGGTGGACCTGGCCCACTCGCTCGGCCTTCTCGTGGTCGCCGAGGGCGTCGAGGACGACGAGACCTGGGAACGCCTCCGTGACCTGGGGTGCGATGCGGTCCAGGGGTGGCTCGTCGCCGCCGCGATGCCCCCGCAGGAGGCCACGGCCTGGCTCCTGGCCCGCGGCGAACGCGGCTGGCGCCGCCCGGCCGACATCACCGCCGAACTGACCGACACCCCAGCCGCCCCATAGCGACCCGGGTCCCGGCCTCGGCCCGGCCGGTGCGCGCGGCCGGACGGGGTGAAGCCGCGGGTCCGCTGCGCGGGGCCCTTCCCCTCCCCGCCCCTTCCCGAACTGGGGCTCCGCTCCTGCCAGCCGGCGGCCCGCGCGAGCCCGGCCTGCAGCCGGTCCGCCTCGACGCCCAGCAGCTCGGGGAGCGGAACCAGCCGGTCC
>NZ_JBFBAV010000079.1:12387-13244 GCF_040689505.1 Streptomyces sp. NPDC051211 | reverse complement strand
CTCTTCCCCACCCCGCCCCTTCCCGTAACCGGGGCTCCGCCCCGGACCCCGTTCGGGGGCTCCGCCCCCGGACCCCCGCGCCTCAAACGCCGGCGAGGCTGGGTGGCGCTCCAGCCCCGGCGGGGCTGGGTGGGGCTGCGAACCCGGCAAGGCTGAGGATGGCTCCGCCCCCGGCGGGACTGGGTGGGGCTGTGCCCCCGGCGGGGCTGGGAAGGGCTCCGGCCCCACCCAGGGCGGGTGGGGCTCCGATCCCCTCGAAGCGGGGCGCGCCTCCGACCCCGGCCAGGGTGGGTTGGGGCGCGCAAACCCCGGTGGGGCAGAGGTTGGCTCCGACCCCGGGTGGGCAGCGCCCACCTGGATGCGGCTCGGCCATGGGGCGGGCTCCGCCCGAACCCTCCCCCCGGTAGCACCGGGGGGACCTCCGGCCTCGACCGCCATCGGGGCTGGGTGGGTACCGCCCGGCGGGGGTGAGGACGCGTACGTCCCCTGCCGACTCGTTGGCTGCACAGCGGCACCCCCAGCCCCGCCGGCGCTTGAGGCGCAGGGGTCCGGGGGCAGCGCCCCCGACAACGGCGCCGCGCCAGCCGTCCAAGCCGCATGAATCCGCCCCGCCGGGCTCGAGTGCTGCGCAGCCACACTCCCAGCCCCACCGGCGTCCGAGGCGCAGGCATCCGGCGGCAGCACCCCCGACGGGGGCACCTCCCCGGGAGGACAGACAGCAGAGGACGGCCCAAGCGGACCAGAGGACCGCACAGCCGCACCCCCAGCCCCACCGGCGTCCGAGGCGCAGGCATCCGGCGGCAGCACCCCCGACGGGGGCACCTCCCCGGGAGGACAGACAGCAGAGGACGGCCCAA
>NZ_JBFBAV010000079.1:0-12288 GCF_040689505.1 Streptomyces sp. NPDC051211 | reverse complement strand
AGCGGACCGGAGGACCGCACAGCCGCACCCCCAGCCCCGCCGGCGTTTGAGGCGCGGGGGTCCGGGGGCAGCGCCCCCGGCAACGGCGCCGCACCAGACGGCCGGGGAGCAGAGGTCGGCACCGGCACGCCCGGCGGCGGCGCCGCGCCCGAGGGGCCGGGCCAACCGGGGCCAGACTGGCCGGGACCGGGCACGCCTGGGCCGGGCTGGCCAGGGGGCTGAGTGGGGCCAGACTGGCCGGGGCCGGGCCAAGCGGGACCGGGCGCGCCGGGGCCGGGCTGGCCGGGGCCGGGCCGATCAGGGCCAGGTCGGACAGGGCCGGCCGTGGTGATGTGGGAGGCCGTGGTCAGGGCGCGGGCGATGGCGTCCGCGAGGGAGGTGTCCTCCGCCGTGAGGTCCGCCCCGCGGAGCCAGATCGTCGGGGACGGGAGGGGGCCGCGCGCCCGGCGTGCGGCGAGGCGGGCGAGTTCCGTGGTGCGGCCGGTGCCCGGGTCACCGATGAGGCCGAGGACCAGCGCCGGGCTCTCGGTGAACGCCGCCAACACCCCGGCGGCGTCCGCGCGTTCGACCGCCCCCTCCGCCTCCGCGAGGGCCGTGCCCAGGGTGGTTCCGGTCAGCTCCAGGACGCCCGCCAGGTTCAGGTCCGGCCCGTAGCCCGGCACGGTCGCCGCATTGCGGGCCAGCAGGGCGGCGAGCGGGCCGCCCGGGTCGGACGCGGCCGCCGCGCGCAGCGGCACCGCGAAACCGCCGGAGCGGTGCTCCGCGTGCAGAGCAGTGCCCAGCACCGCGAGCACCGCCCCGGTGGCCGCGTCCAGCACGGGCCCCCCGCAGGCCTCCCCGCCCAGCCGGATCGCATCCATCCCGTCCGTGCCGAGGGCCAGGTCCAGTGCGGCGCCGAGTCGGTGGCTCCCGGCGGCCGCGGTGTAGGTGACCTCCGCCTCGCCCAGCACCCTGGCCTGCCGCCAGCCGCGCGCGCAGAGCCGTACGTACGCCCCGGCCGGGACCCGCTCCACCGCCGCGACCGGCAGCGGCCGGACCCCTAGCCCGTCCGTCCGTACCAGCGCCAGCCCCGCCGACGCGAGCGGCGTCACCGCCTCCGCCTCGGCCGGCCAGGTCCGATCCCCCGCGCCGTGCAGCACCAACCGACCCAGGCCGTCCACGGCCTCGTGGCTGGTGATCACCGTCCCCCGGTCGTCGGCCACGAAGCCGCTGCCCCGCGGCCGCCCGGCGGGATCGCAGATTCTGACGAGCTCCCCCGTGACCTCCATGCCACGACCGTAGGTCGGTGAAGATCAGCCGGGAAAGCAGACCGGGGGAAAGCGCCCCCTTACGCTCCCTCCATTCACTCCGAGCGCCTGCTCGGACGGGTGAATTACGGGGTCCGGATGGATAGAGAGCTACCCGAGGGGGGTCGTGGAGCGGTGAGCAGCAGTCCGACCGCGGTTGACCGCATCGGACCATTTGCGCTCACCGCTCCACGTCAAAGCGTCGAAGCGTCGAAGCGTCGAAGCGTCTAGAGGGTGTCAGGGCTCCGGAGTGCCGGAGTGCCAAGCACCGCCAGAGCTCCCGACCGGCGACACCGTCAGGCGTCAGACGAAGACCGCCAGGGACTTCGCCTTGCCGCCCTTGGGCTCCACCAGCCCGAGCAGCCGCCCTTCCGGCCCGAAGACGGCGACCGGCTTCCCGGCCTCGTACTCGTCCGGCATCTCCAGCCGCACCCCGTTGCCCAGCAGCGAGGCACGCCGCGCGTCCAGGTCCCAGCGCGGGAAGGCCGCGGCCGCCGCATCGGCGATCGGCATGACGGTCAGCTCCTCCTGGAGCTGGTCCAGGGTGCGGGCCTTGTCCAGCTTGTACGGTCCCACCCGGGTGCGCCGCAGTGCGGTCAGGTGTCCGCCGACGCCGAGGTCGGCGCCCAGGTCGCGGGCGAGTGCGCGGATGTACGTACCGCTGGAGCAGACCACGGAGACGATCAGGTCGACGACCGGCGTGCCGTCGGCCGCTTCGGCCGCGCGCATGTCGTACACCTGGAAGGACGAGATGGTGACCGGGCGGGCCGGGATCTCGAATTCCTCGCCCTCGCGGGCCCGCTTGTAGGACCGCACGCCGTCGATCTTGATGGCGCTGACCTTGGACGGGACCTGCATGATCTCGCCGGACAGCTTGCGGATGCCTTCGTCCACCGCTTCCCGGGTCACCGCGGAGGCGTCCGTGGAGGAGGTGATGTCGCCCTCGGCGTCGTCGGTCAGCGTGTTCTGGCCGAGCCGGATGGTGCCGAGGTATTCCTTCTCGGTCAGCGCGAGGTGACCGAGAAGCTTGGTCGCCTTCTCGACGCCGAGGACGAGGACTCCGGTGGCCATCGGGTCGAGGGTGCCGGCGTGGCCGACCCGCCGGGTGCGGGCGATTCCGCGCATCTTGGCGACCACGTCGTGCGAAGTGAAGCCGGACGGCTTGTCGACGATGACAAGGCCGTCCGGCGTCGGGGTTCCGTGCTTGCTCATTCTGCTGCGTCGTCCTCGTCGGGCTTCTTGTACGGGTCGGCTTCGCCGGCGTACGTGGCGCCCGAGGAGGCCTGCCGCACCTGGGCGTCGGAGGCGCGCGCCTGGTCGAGGAGGTCCTCGATGGTCTTGGCGGTCTCCGGCAGGGCGTCGGCCACGAAGGTCAGGGTGGGCGTGAACTTGATGCCCGCCGCCTGGCCGACCGCCGAGCGCAGGATGCCCTTGGCGCTCTCCAGGCCCTTCGCCGCGGCCTCCCGCTCCTCGTCGTCGCCGTACACCGTGTAGAAGACCGTGGCCTCCCGCAGGTCACCGGTGACCCGGGTGTCGGTGATCGTCACGTGCGTACCGAGGCGCGGGTCCTTGATGCCTCGCTGCAGCTTCTGGGCGACCACCTCCCGGATGAGGTCCGCCAGCTTCTTCGCCCGCGCGTTGTCGGCCACTGGTCCGTCTCCTTCTTCGTCTTGCAATCAGTCTTCATCACCGTGGAGCCGCCGTCGCACCGACAGCAGTTCCACTTCCGGACGTGCCGCGACCAGCCGTTCACAGCGGTCGAGTACGTCCGATACGAACCCCGGGTCCCCGGACACCAGCGCGACCCCTATCCGGGCCCTGCGATGGAGGTCCTGGTCGCCCACCTCGGCCGCGCTCACAGAGAACTTGCGCTGGAGCTCGGCGACGATGGGCCGGACGACGGAGCGTTTCTCCTTCAGCGAATGAACGTCGCCGAGGAGCAGGTCGAAGGACAGAGTCCCCACGTACATGCAGTTCCGGATGTCCCGCCGGTTCGGGTTCGGTGGCCTGCCAGCCAACCGGGTGGCAGGGACACCAGAACCGTACACGGAACGGCCGGGGCCGATCGACGGAAATTCCGCCGACCGGCCCCGGTCACGACATCGTCGTGAGACAGTCGCGAATCGCTGCGCGTCAGACGCGCGGCTTCTCGCGCATCTCGTACGTCGCGATGACGTCGTCGATCTTGATGTCGTTGAAGTTTCCGAGGTTGATACCGCCCTCGAAGCCTTCGCGGATCTCGGTGACGTCGTCCTTGAAGCGGCGCAGACCCGAGATCGTGAGGTTCTCGGCGATGACCTTGCCGTCGCGGAGGAGGCGCGCCTTGGTGTTGCGCTTGACCTCGCCCGACCGGACCAGGACACCGGCGATGTTGCCCAGCTTGGACGAGCGGAAGACCTCGCGGATCTCCGCCGTGCCGAGCTCGACCTCTTCGTACTCCGGCTTGAGGAGACCCTTCAGGGCCGCCTCGATCTCCTCGATGGCCTGGTAGATCACCGAGTAGTACCGGACGTCGACGCCTTCGCGCTCCGCCATCTGCGCGGCACGGCCGGCCGCACGGACGTTGTAGCCGATGACGATGGCGTCGGAGCCCATCGCCAGGTCGATGTCGGACTCGGTGACCGCACCCACACCGCGGTGCAGGACCCGGATGTCGACCTCTTCACCGACGTCGAGCTGGAGCAGCGAGGACTCGAGAGCCTCGACCGCACCGGACGCGTCGCCCTTGATGATGAGGTTGAGTTCCTGGACCAGACCGGCCTTGAGCACCTTGTCGAGGTCCTCGAGGGACACCCGGCGGACGCGCTTGGCGAAGTTGGCGTTGCGCTCGCGCGCCGCCCGCTTCTCGGCGATCTGGCGGGCCGTACGGTCCTCGTCGACGACGAGGAAGTTGTCGCCGGCGCCGGGGACGTTGGTGAGACCCAGGACCAGGACGGGGGTCGACGGACCCGCTTCCTCGACGTTGTTGCCCTTGTCGTCGAGCATCGCGCGGACTCGGCCGTACGCGTCGCCGACCACCATCGTGTCACCGATGCGGAGGGTACCGCGCTGGACCAGGACGGTGGAGACGGCACCGCGACCGCGGTCGAGGTGGGACTCGATCGCAATACCCTGCGCGTCCTGCTCCGGGTTGGCCCGCAGGTCGAGCGAGGCGTCGGCGGTGAGGACCACGGCCTCCAGCAGGGAGTCGATGTGCAGACCCTGCTTGGCGGAGATGTCGACGAACATGGTGTCGCCGCCGTACTCCTCGGCCACCAGGCCGTACTCGGTCAGCTGACCGCGCACCTTCACCGGGTCGGCGCCCTCGACGTCGATCTTGTTGACCGCGACCACGATCGGCACGTTGGCCGCCTTGGCGTGGTTCAGCGCTTCGATCGTCTGCGGCATGACACCGTCGTTGGCCGCCACCACGAGGATCGCGATGTCGGTCGACTTGGCACCACGGGCACGCATGGCGGTGAACGCCTCGTGACCCGGGGTGTCGATGAAGGTGATGCGACGCTCTTCTTCGTTGACCTGGGTGGAGACCTGGTACGCACCGATGTGCTGCGTGATACCGCCGGCCTCGCCCGCTACGACGTTCGTCTTGCGGATGGCGTCCAGCAGTCGGGTCTTACCGTGGTCGACGTGACCCATGACGGTCACGACCGGCGGACGCGCAACGAGGAACTCCTCGCCGCCCTCGTCCTCGCCGAACTCGATGTCGAAGGTCCCGAGCAGCTCGCGGTCCTCCTCCTCCGGGCTGACGATCTGAACTGCGTAGTTCATCTCGCCCGCGAGGAGCTGGAGGGTCTCGTCGGAGACGGACTGCGTGGCAGTGACCATCTCGCCGAGGTTCATCATGACCGCGACCAGCGACGCCGGGTTGGCGTTGATCTTCTCCGCGAAGTCGGTGAGCGATGCACCGCGCGACAGGCGAACGGTCTCGCCGTTGCCGCGGGGCAGCATCACGCCGCCCACGGACGGGGCCTGCATGGCCTCGTACTCCTGGCGACGCTGACGCTTCGACTTGCGGCCACGACGGGCCGGACCGCCGGGACGGCCGAAGGCGCCCTGCGTGCCACCACGGCCTCCGGGACCGCCGGGACGACCACCGAAGCCGGGACGACCGCCGCCGCCACCGCCACCGGGACCGCCGCCGAAGCCGCCGCCGCCACCGGGACGCGGGCCGCCGAAGCCGCCGCCACCGGCCGGACGCGAGCCCGGACCGGCCGGACGGCCGGCGAAGCCGCCGCCGCCACCGGGACGACCTGCGCCACCGCCACCACCGGGACGACCGCCGGGTCCACCGGGACCGCGACCGCCGCCGCCGGGGCCGGGACGCGGGCCGGCAGCGGGACGCTGCGGCATCATGCCCGGGTTCGGACGGTTACCGCCGGGAGCACCACCGGGACGCGGGGCGCCGCCCTGCGGACGGGGCATGCCGGCCGGCGAAGGACGGGGACCGCCCTGGCCGGGACCCTGCGGACGGGGACCACCCTGGCCGGCGCCCTGCGGACGCGGGCCACCCTGGCCGGCGCCGGGGGCACCGGGGCGCGGGGCACCCTGCGGCCGGGGGGCCTGGGGGCGCGCCATGCCGGTGGAGCCACCGGAGGTGAAGGGGTTGTTGCCGGGACGGGGACCGGCCGGACGGGTACCGCCCGGACGCGGAGCCTGGCCGGCGGGACGCGGAGCCTGACCGCCGGGAGCGGCACCCGCGGGGCGGGCACCGGGACGGGCGCCGGACTGGCCGGGGCCGGCCGGACGCTGCTGCGCCGCCGGGCGCGGGCCCGGAGTCGCGGCGGGACGCGCCGGGGCGGCCGGAGCCGACGGGGGCGCCTGGAACTCGGCCGCGACCGGGGCCGGAGCCGCCGGAGCGGGCTTCGGGGCCGGAGCCTTGGGACCGGGACGCGGGCCGGGTGCGGCCGGGGTCACCGGGGCGCCTGCGGCCGGAGCCTCTGCGGCGGCCGGCTTGGGGGCCGGGGCGCCGGGCTTCGGGGCAGCAGGACGTGCCGCGGCGGCCGGGGAGGGCGCAGCGGGCTTGGTGGGCGCGGCCTTGCGGGGCGCGCCGGGCTTCGCAGCGGACTTGCCGGCGCCTGCGCCGGGTCCCTGCAATGCGTCGGTCAGCTTGCGTACAACGGGCGCCTCGATCGTCGAGGACGCCGAACGGACGAATTCACCGAGTTCTTGGAGCTTGGCCATGACGACCTTGCTCTCGACCCCGAACTCCTTGGCGAGTTCGTATACCCGGACCTTAGCCACTTCGCTCCTTTTAGGTCCGGGTTACGCCGGACCGTCGCTACTTCATGGGCGTACTCATCGCGTACTCATCGAGTGCTCATCGCAATCTCGACCTACTTCCAACTCGCGAGGTACCTGATCGCACGGGGTTCCGTGCCGTACTTCTTCTTACGGTGTCGCCTCGATGACCGTCCGCAGCGCGGAGGTGTCGAGAGTTCCCTGGACCCTGAGGGCCCTGGGAAACGCCCGGCGGCGCACCGCCTGGTCGAGGCAGACCACGGCAGGGTGCACGTAGGCACCCCGGCCGGGCAGCGTACCGCGATGGTCGGGTACGCATTCGTCCCCGACCGCCACGACCCGCAGCAGATCGCTCTTGGCCGCTCGCTCCCGGCACCCCAGGCAGGTGCGCTCAGGGCATGCGCGGGCATGCGTCCGGCCAGACACGCTCAGTCTACCTCCCCGTACCGACCTCACCCCTTCAGGCGAAAAATCGAACGGACGTTGTCTCTATATCTCGGTCGTCACCTGTCTACCGGCCCGGAACCCCGGACCGGTACCGGTTTATTCCCCCGACCCCTCGGGCGCACCCTCGGTGTCGGGACGGATGTCGATGCGCCAGCCGGTCAGCCGGGCGGCGAGGCGGGCGTTCTGGCCCTCCTTGCCGATGGCCAGCGACAACTGGTAGTCGGGCACGGTCACCCGGGCGGAGCGGGAGTCCCAGTCGACGACCTCGACCTTGCTCACCCGGGCGGGGGACAGGGCGTTGGCCACCATCTCCGCCGGGTCGTCCGACCAGTCGACGATGTCGATCTTCTCGCCGTGCAGCTCGGCCATCACGTTGCGGACCCGGCCGCCCATCGGGCCGATGCAGGCGCCCTTCGGGTTCAGGCCCGAGCGGGTGGACCGCACGGCGATCTTGGTGCGGTGACCGGCCTCACGGGCGATCGCGGCGATCTCGACGCTGCCGTCGGCGATCTCCGGGACCTCCAGCGCGAAGAGCTTCTTCACGAGGTTGGGGTGGGTGCGCGAGAGGGTCACGGACGGACCGCGGACGCCCTTCGCCACCCGGACGACGTACGTGCGCAGACGCAGGCCGTGGGTGTACTCCTCGCCGGGGACCTGCTCCTGCACGGGCAGGATGGCCTCGAGCTTGCCGATGTCGACGAGGACGTTCTTCGGGTCCTTGCCCTGCTGGACGACGCCGGTGATGACATCGCCCTCGCGGCCGGCGAACTCGCCGAAGGTCAGGTCGTCCTCGGCGTCGCGCAGACGCTGGAGGATCACCTGCTTGGCGGTCGTCGCGGCGATGCGGCCGAAGTCCGACGGCGTGTCGTCGAACTCCTTGGGCTCCTGGCCCTCTTCCAGATCCTTCGGGTCTTCCGTCGCCCACACGACCACGTGACCGTTGGTGCGGTCGAGCACGACGCGGGCACGCCGGAAGCTGCCCTCGGTGCGGTGGTACGCAATGAGGAGGGCCGACTCGATCGCCTCGACCAGCAGGTCGAAGGAGATCTCCTTCTCCCGGACCAGACCCCGCAGGGCACTCATGTCGATGTCCACGGCTACGCCTCCTCTTCTTCCTGATTGCCGCTCTTGTCTTTACGGTTGAACTCGATCTCGACCCGCGCCTTGGCGATGTCGGTGAACGCGATGCGGCGGGCGGTGGCCTTGCGGCCCTTCACGCCCGGGACCTCCAGGTCCAGCCCCTCGTCGTCGACGCCGAGGATCCGGGCGACGAGGTCGCCGCTCTCGGCGAGCTGGAACTTCACGAGGCGGCCGGTGGCACGCACGTAGTGGCGGTGCTCGGTCAGCGGACGGTCGGCACCGGGGGAGCTGACTTCGAGGACGTACTCGTCCTCGCCCATCGCGTCGGTCTCGTCCAAGGTGTCGGAGATCTCGCGGCTCAGCTCGGCACAGGTGTCCAGCTCCACGCCCGCATCGGAATCCACGATGATCCGGAGCATCCGCCGCTTGCCCGCCCGGGACACCTCGATGTCTTCCAGGTCCAGGTCCTTCGCGGCGACCAGCGGCTCCAGCAGTCCGCGCAGCCTGTCGCTCTGGGGGGTGCTCATCCGGGTGACTCCTCGGCCGCGTGTGCTGTTGTGGTTTCCGTCGCGTGGATCGCGTGTCAGGTCAAAGGGTATCCGGTCGCGGAGGGTGTTGCCGTCCGCCCCTTGACGGGCGCCCCGGGTACCGTGATCACTGCCTGTTTCCGCCGCCCCCCGCCCCCGAGGACCGCCGTGCCCTGGACCGCTCCTTCGCGAAGAACCCTGCTCACCGGCACCGCCGGAGTGCTGGGCACCGCCCTGCTCACCGGATGCTCGGAGCCGGAGACCGGCGCGGGATCCCGCCCGAGCCCGGCAGTTCCACTCGATCGGCGGATCCGGGAAGCGGCCGTTCGCGACAGCCGGGCCCTGCTGGAACGGTACGACGCCACCCTCGCGGCCCATCCGGCGCTGGCCGGCCGGCTGGCGCCGCTGCGCGCGGCCGTCGCCGCGCACGCGGCGGCGCTGAGCCCGGACGGTGCGGCCGCCGGGGCCGCCGGACCGAAGGCGTCCGGGGCCGCCGGACCGAAGGCATCCGCAACACCGGCGCCCTCGGAAACACCAGGAGCTCCCGGGACGTCGGGGGCGCCCGCCGCCCAGGGGTCGGTCCCGTCCGTCCCGCCGGTTGCGCCGGTTCCCCCCAAGCCGGCCGACGCGGTGGCCGCGCTGGCCGACGCGGAACGGAGCCTCGCCGAGAACCGCACGGTCGCGCTGGCCGAAGCACCCGGCGAGCTGGCCCGGCTGCTGGCCTCGGTCGCGGCCTGCGGTGCCGTCCACCACCATCTGCTGACCACCCCGGGAGCCACGGCATGACGCCCGAATCCACTACCGGCTCCGACCGGGTCCTGGCCGCCGCCCAGGCCGCCCTCGCCGCCGAACACGCGGCCGTCTACGGGTACGGGGTGATCGGCGCCCGGGCCGCCGCGGCACGCACCGCCGAGGCCCGGGACGCGTACGGCGGACATCTCGCGCGGCGTGACGCGCTCACCCGGACGGTCCGCGGACTCGGCGGCGCGCCGCGCCCGGCCGAGGCGGCGTACCGGCTGCCCTTCGCGGTGCGCACCCCCGCCGAGGCCGAGCGGCTGGCCGCCGGGATCGAGGACCGGGTGGCGGGCGCGTACTCCGATCTGGTGCGGGCGGCGCACGGCCCGCTGCGCCGGGAGGCGGCCGACGCGCTCACCGCGGCGGCCGTCCGGGCGGCACGCTGGCGGGGCGGCGGCGTAGCCTTCCCTGGGCTGACGGAACGAGCGGGACAGGCGCAACCGGCCCAGCACAGCTGAAAGGGACCACGCACGCATGGCTTTCGAACCGCCGGAGCGGCTTGTACGGGCGCTCGGCGAGCAGCCGGACACGGCGCAGCACGAGGACTGGCTGGCCCGGCTCCCCGGTCTCGCCGAGGAGGCGCTGGCCCGGCGCGGGGTGCAGGCCCTGCGGGTGCAGGCACCGGGCGGCCGGAGCAGCCTGGTGGTGCTCGTCCGGTACCCCGACGGCACCCCGGCGGTACTGAAGCTGGCCCCGCCGAGTGCCCTGCCGGACCTGGAACTGGCCGCGCTGGCGCACTGGGGCGGGTTCGGCGCCGTACGCCTGCTCGACACCCGCCACGACGACGGCGCCCTGCTGTTGGAACGCCTGCAGCCGGAGGTGTCGCTGCGCTCCCTGCCGGAGGCGAAGGCCCTGCTGGAGGCGTCCGGGACGATCCGGCGGCTGTGGGTGGCGCCGCCGGCCGGGCACGGGTTCGAGACGGTGGCCGAGCGTACGGAACGCCAGTCGGCCGGGCTGAAGGCGGCGCCCGCGGAGCTGCAGGCGCTGGCCGGCACGGCCCTCGCGGTGCGGGACGAGCTGGCGGCGCTGCCGCCGGAGGAACTGCTGCTGCACGGCAACTTCCGGCAGGGCAAGGTCCTCGCCGGCGAGCGGGCGCCGTGGCTGACGGTCGGCCCGGAGCCGCTGGTCGGCGAGCGGGCCTACGACCTGGCCCGGCTGGTCCGGGACCGGCTGGAGGACCAGGTGGCGTCTTCGGCGGGGCCGGCGGGCGCCCGGCGGCGGGTGAACCGGCTGGCGGACTCGCTGGACGTGGACCGGGACCGGCTGCGCGGCTGGACCCTGTTCCGGGCGGTGGAGTCCGGGCTGCGGGCGCTGGCCGCCGGACGGCACCGGGACTCCGAGCTGCTGCTGGAGTTCGCGGCCTGGCTGTAGGGCATACCGTAGGTACGAAGGTATGCCTGGCAGGGCTCGGGCTCGCAGGGGGCCGTCATGGTCGAAGAACTGCTGACAGCGGGAATCGCCGCGGGCACCGGCATCGCGGTCTACGTGGCCGCCGCGGCCCGGGTGGTGAAGCAGTACGAACGAGGCGTGGTCTTCCGCTTCGGGCGGCTGCGGGAGGGGATCCGCGGGCCCGGATTCACCACGGTGGTGCCGTTCGTGGACCGGCTGCACAAGGTGAACATGCAGATCGTGACGCTGCCGGTGCCGGCCCAGGAGGGCATCACCCGGGACAACGTCACGGTGCGGGTGGACGCGGTCGTGTACTTCAAGGTGGTGGATGCGGCGAACGCGCTCATCGAGGTGGAGGACTACCGCTTCGCGGTCTCCCAGATGGCGCAGACCTCGCTGCGGTCGATCATCGGCAAGTCGGACCTGGACGATCTGCTGTCCAACCGGGAGAAGCTCAACCAGGGGCTGGAGCTGATGATCGACAGCCCGGCGATCGGGTGGGGCGTCCAGATCGACCGGGTGGAGATCAAGGACGTGTCCCTGCCCGAGACGATGAAGCGCTCGATGGCCCGGCAGGCGGAGGCGGACCGGGAGCGGCGGGCGCGCGTGATCAACGCGGATGCGGAGCTTCAGGCCTCGAAGAAGCTGGCTCAGGCGGCGGGGGTGATGGCGGAGCAGCCGGCGGCGCTGCAGTTGCGGCTGCTGCAGACGGTGGTGGCGGTGGCTGCCGAGAAGAACTCCACGCTGGTGCTGCCGTTCCCGGTGGAACTCCTCCGCTTCCTGGAACGCGCAGCCCAGCCCCCGACCCCGGAAACACCCCACCGACTCCCGACCGAGACTCCCCCACCGCGGGAGGACTCCCATGCCTTGGCCGCGGGGCCGGCGGACGCCAATGCTCTGGCTTCGGGCCCGGCGGACGCCGATGCTCTGGCCGCGGGCCCGGCGGACGCCGATGCTCTGGCCCCGGGGGTTGGGGCCGTCTCTGGGCCGGGCCTGGAGGCTGGGTTGGGCCGCGAGGCGGAGTCGCCCCTGGAGGCTGGGCCGGGGCCGGAGACCGGGGCGGACCCGGAGGCTGGGCCGGGGCCGGAGGCTGGGCCGGGGCCGGAGACCGGGTCGGACCCGGAGGCTGGGCCGGGCCAGGAAGAGGGGCCGGCTTCGCAGGGCCGGGCCTCGGCGGCGTAGCGGGGTCGGGGCGCGGGCGGCCGCTGCGCGGGGCTGTTCCCCTACCCGCCCCTTCCCGAAACCGGGGCCTGCGGCCCCGGACCCCGCTCGTGGGGCTGCGCCCCACCCCCGGTGCACGGGCTGCGCCCGGCACCCGTTCCGGACGCTTCGCGCCCGGTGCGCTCAAACGCCGCGCGGGCTGAATTCAGCCCCGCCAGCGTTTGAGGCTCGGGGTCCGAGGCGGAGCCCCGGGTCTTCCCAGCCCCGCCGGCGTTTGAGGCTCGGGGTCCGAGGCGGAGCCCCGGGTCTTCCCAGCCCCGCCGGCGTTTGAGGCTCGGGGTCCGAGGCGGAGCCCCGGGTCTTCC
>NZ_JBFBAV010000078.1:0-17577 GCF_040689505.1 Streptomyces sp. NPDC051211 | reverse complement strand
GGAGGGCTGAGCAGCCCGGGGCTGGGGCGCCCTGTCGGGTGCGGCGCCGTTGCCGGGGGCCGGCCCCCGGGCCCCCGCGCCTCAATCGCCGGCGGGGCTGGAGATGTCCGGCGGGGCTGGAGACGCCCGGAGGGGCTGGAGATGCCCGTCGGGGCTGGATGTCCCGGCGGGTCCGGAGGGGGCTGGTCGGGAAGGGTCAGGCCGGTGGGGGTGGGCCCGGTGGGGGAGGTGGGGTGAAGGGGGGTCGGCGGCCCGGGGTTGGTTTGGGGCGCGCCGTCTCCGTCACGTCCCCCGACACATCCCGCTCCCGGTACGGGTTCCGCCCCACCCCCGCCCCATACGACCACGGCGCCCGATGCGGCCCGGGCCCGGCAGACCCAGCCCCCGCCCCATACGACCGCGGCGCCCGATACGGCCCGGGCCCGGCAGACCCAGCCCCCGGGCCAGACCCCGGGCCAGACCCCGGGCCAGACCCAGGTCCAGACCCAGGTCCAGACCCAGGTCCAGGCCCAGGTCCAGGTCCAGGCCCGGGCCCAGGCCCAGAAACGGCGAGCCGCGCCACCGTCACCGGCTCCCGTGCCGAGGCGGCCAGCAGGTCGTCGACCGGGTCGGGCAGGAACCGCGCCGGCGCCCCGGTGGCCTTGCCCTCGAAGGGCACGCACAGCCCCAGCAGCAGCCCCACCCAGGCCCCGTTCGGGGCGCCCAGCAGCGCCGCCCCCAGACCTTGCCGGGGGTGTTCCTCGCCCAGTGCCGCCCAGAGCCCCGCCACCAGCCCCGCCGCCACCGTCACCAGCAGCACCCCCCAACGGGGTGATGTCGAGGGCCGCTTCGGCGGCCGTCCCGTCGACTCCGAAGGCCGACAACTCTCCTGACGGGGTCACCGATCCGCCGACCGCCAGCACCACCACGGCGGCCGTCATCGCCCCCAGCGACCCGCCCGCCGCGTCCGCGCCCAGCAGATGCAGTCCGACGGCGGCCACCGCCGCCATCGACATCACCGACCACCCCACCGCGGCCACCGCGGACAGGCCCACCTCGCTCCAGCGGATCCGGCCCATGTGCGACCCCCCGATGCGGTGCGAACCGACGTACCCGAAGGCGAGACGTCCCCTAATCTCACTTTCCGGGTGTCTTGGGGCGGCGTCAACAAGGCCCGGATTCCACTTGTGGTCGCGGGCCTGGAATAGTTCCCCCGGATGTTCGCCATCCCTAGACTCCCTGACTGCAGGGGGATTCTCGGGGGACAACAAGTGGGGCTGGAGTGCCGGAACTCGTACTGGAATTGAACGGAAGGACCTGGACCCTCGATCCGTCCAGGTCGTACACACTGGGGCGCGATCCCCAGGGTGACGTGGTGATCGACGACGCCCGTGTCTCGTGGCGACACGCCACCATCAGCTGGAACGGCCGGGGTTGGGCCATCGAGGACCACGGCAGCACCAACGGCACGTACGTGCGCGGGACCCGGGTCCAGCAGGCCGAACTCACGCCGGGCACCCCGGTGCACCTGGGCAACGCCCAGGACGGCCCGCGGCTGAATCCGACCGCTGCCGGAGCTGCCGCAGCTGCCGCGGCGCCGGCCGCTGCTGCCGCCGCCGCGGCGGGTGCCCAGCAGCAGGCCGCCGCCTGGCCCGGCGCACAGGAACAGGCCCCGCAGGCGTACGCCGCGCCGCAGCAGTACCAGCAGCAGGCGCAGCAGCACCAGCAGGCGCAGCAGCACCAGCCGCAGCAGCAGCACCAGTACCAGCAGCAGCCGCACGTTCCCCAACAGCAGGGCGCCCCGCGTCCCGCCCAGGGACCGGCCGGCGGCGGGCCCGGTTACAGCGACCGCAGCCCGACCACCTTCCACCAGCTCGCCCTCGGCCACGTCATGCGCATCGGCCGTGCCCTGGACAACGAGCTCGTGGTTTCCGACCTTCAGGTCTCGCGCCACCACGCCGAGTTCCGGTCCATGCCGGGCGGCCGGTTCGAGATCCACGACCTCGGCAGCCACAACGGCACCTACGTCAACGGCCAGCCGCTCGCCAAGTCCGGCACCGCCGTCCTCGGCCCGAACGACATCGTCGGCGTCGGCCACTCCACCTTCCGGATCGTCGGCGACCGGCTGGAGGAGTTCGTCGACACCGGCGAGGTCTCCTTCTCGGCCCGCCACCTCACGGTCACCGTGGACGGCGGCAAGCAGATCCTCAAGGACGTCTCCTTCGGCGTCCCCGAGAAGTCGCTGATCGCCGTCATCGGCCCGTCCGGCTCCGGAAAGTCCACCCTGCTCAAGGCGCTGACCGGCTACCGGCCCGCCAACCAGGGCGACGTCCTGTACGACAACCGCAACCTGTACAAGCAGTTCGCGGAGCTCCGCCAGCGCATCGGCCTGGTCCCGCAGGACGACATCCTGCACAAGGAGCTGACGGTCCGCACCGCCCTCAAGTACGCGGCCAAGCTCCGCTTCCCCGGCGACACCGCCGAGTCCGAGCGCACCGCCCGGATCGACGAGGTGCTGCGCGAGCTCAAGCTCGACATCCACAAGGACAAGAAGATCACCTCGCTCTCGGGTGGTCAGCGCAAGCGCGTGTCCGTGGCCCTGGAGCTGCTCACCAAGCCGTCGCTGATCTTCCTGGACGAGCCGACCTCCGGCCTCGACCCGGGCATGGACCGCGATGTCATGCAGCTGCTCCGCGGCCTCGCCGACGACGGCCGCACCGTCCTCGTGGTCACCCACTCGGTCGCCGAGCTGGCCATCTGCGACAAGCTGCTGGTCATGGCCCCGGGTGGCTCGGTCGCCTACTTCGGCCCGCCGGACGAGGCGCTGAACTTCTTCGGCTACACGACCTGGGCGGACGTCTTCTCGGCGTTCGAGAACTACCGCGACTACGACTGGGCCGGCCGCTGGAAGGGCTCGCAGCACTACCAGCTCTACGCCGCCGACATCGACGCGGTCGCCCCGCAGTCGGTCACCATGCCGAGCGCGCAGCAGATGCAGCCGCAGAAGCCGCAGGGCTGGGGCTCTCAGCTGTTCACGCTGATGCGCCGCTACGTCTCGGTGATCGCGTCCGACAAGGGCTTCATGGGTCTGATGCTGATCCTGCCCGCCGTGCTGGGCGTGGTCTCCGTCGTGATCCCGGCGGACTTCGGCCTGGCCCCGCCGACCCCGCCGGCCCGGTTCAACGGCGACGCCGGCACGATCATGCTGATCCTGGCGGTCGGCATGTGCTTCTCCGGCGCCGCCAACTCGGTCCGTGAGCTGATCAAGGAACGGGTGATCTACGAGCGGGAGCGCGCGACCGGCCTGTCCCGGTCCGCGTACCTGATGTCGAAGGTGATCGTCCTCGGCTTCATCACCGCCATCCAGGGCGTGATCATCTGCGGGATCGGCTTCGCCGCCCGTGAGCTGCCCGAGGAGGGCCTGTTCATGCCGCCGGCCGTGGAGCTCTGCCTCTCGGTCATCGCCCTCGGCTTCACCTCGATGATGTTCGGCCTGGTGATCTCCTCGCTGGTGAAGACCGCCGAGAAGACCATGCCGCTGCTGGTCATGTTCGCGATCGTCCAGGTCGTCTTCACCGGCATCCTGTTCCAGGTGTACGACTCCCCGGGCCTGGAGCAGTTCGCCTGGCTGATGCCGTCCCGCTGGGCCGTCGCCGCGGCCGGCACCACCCTGGACCTCGGCCACCTGATGCCGCCGTGGGACCAGAAGAACCCGGGCAACCTCGACCCGCTCTGGGACGCCACGGCCGGGCAGTGGACGCTGGACATCACCGTCCTGCTGCTCATCGGCATCGCCTGTGGTTTCGCGGTGGCGCGCCTGCTGCGCCGCCACGAGCCGGAGGTCATGCGCAAGTAGCACCCCGCGGACGCGCGACCGCACGGAAAACGCCGAGGGCGGCACCCGGAATCCGGGTGCCGCCCTCGGCGCATGGGGGCTCTGCGGTCAGCAGGCTCAGTAGGCGCTGTTGACGTTGTCCATGGAGCCGTAGCGGTCGGCCGCGTAGTTGCAGGCGGCGACGATGTTGGCGACCGGGTCGTACTGGTCGAACTTGGTGCCCTTGACGTGGTACGCCTTGAAGGTCGGCAGGATGACCTGGAGCAGACCCTTGCTGGGGATGCCGTTCTGGGCGTTGATGTCCCAGTTGTTGATCGCGCGCGGGTTGCCGCTGGACTCGCGCATGATGTTCTTGTGGATGCCCTGGTAGGTGCCGGGGATGCCTTCCTTCTTCATGATGAAGAGGGCTTCCTTGATCCAGCCGTCCAGGTTGTTCGCGAAGACCGGCGTGCGGGCGGCGGAGCGGCTCGCGGCCTCCTTCGTCGCGCGGGCCTTCTTCGCGGCGGCCTCGGCCTTGGCCTTGGCGGCGGCGTCCGCCTTGGCCTTCGCGGCGGCGGCGTCGGCCTTGGCCTGCTTGACGGCGAAAGCCTGCTGCACGGCGACCTGGTCGGCGACGTTCTTCGTCTGCGCGGCGGCCACGACCAGCTCCATGGAGACCGGAGCGGCGTTGACGGCCTGAGCCTCACCGGCGTTGCCGGGAGCCAGGGAGAAGCCGAGGGCAGCAACGCTGAGCGTGGCGACGCCGGCGATCGACATCTTGTGGGCCTTGGTCAGACGGTGACCGGCAGAGCTGGACGCAGACATGGAGCACACCTTTACGAAGAGCGGGGGCCGCAGGAAAGCGCCGCTCGGATCCGGGATCCGCGGCGCTGTGCGACGGCAGCCATTCTTAGCTGCGGCAAAAACCTGTGGCAAAGGTGTGACGTACGAAGCCGGATAGTGGATCACGGGCCCTCCATAGGCCCGTGATTTCGCCGTCGGTCCCGCCCCCAGAGGCACTGACGGCGTCTTTACACGTCCACTAACCGGCTTCGTAAGTGATGTGCGTCCTATGCCCGGCCTCACATCGGGGACGTAACAGTCTCACCATGCGTTGCTCGGGCAATTCAATGCGTGACCTATCCGGGCGCCTTGTCCTCCTTGAGTAGCAGATGCACGTCTCCGAACTCGTGCCAAAGGCAGAGACGGGCCACCGCTTCGGCATACCCGCGCTGTACGGCGGCCCGTCCGGCCACCGCCTCCAGCATCAGCAGATGCGAGGCCTCGGGCTCGTGCAGCCCGGTCAGCAGCCCGTCCACCACCCGCACCCCGCGCTCCGGCGTCACCACCAGGTCCGTCCACCCCGCGGCCGCCCGCACCACGCCCCGGTCGTCGGCCGCCGACTCCAGCGCCCGCACCGCCGTGGTCCCCACCCCGATCACGCGGCCCCCGCCCGCCCGGGCTGCGTTCACCAGCGCGGCCGTGGTCCCCGGCACCGCGAACCGCTCCGGATACGGCGGCTCGTGCGCCTGGGCCGAGGACACCCCCGTGTGCAGGACCAGCGGTGCGAACTGCACCCCCCGGCTCACCAGCTGCGCCACCAGCTGCGCCGTGAAGGGCCGGGCAGCGCTCGGCATCTCCGCCGAGCCCGCCCCGTCCGGCCCGGGCAGCGCGAAGACCGTCTGGTACGCCGACAGCGGCTGGTCCCGCTCCGTGTACGCGTACCGGATCGGCCGCCCGTACTCCTGCATGACCCGCTCCACCCCGCCCTCCGGGGACGGCCGGGCCCACCACAGCCGCTCCGCCGCGGCGGCGAGGGGATCCTCCAGTACCAGGCGCAGCCCGCCCGGCAGCTCCACCACCGCCCCCGCCGGGCCGCCGCCGCGCGGCCGGGTCGTCCCCCGCCCGTCCCGCTCGCGCAGCTCCACGGCCCAGCGCCCGTCGTCCCCCCGGGTCGAGAAGTGGACCACGGCCTCCGCCGCGCCCAGCCGGGCGTCCACTGCTGCCGGCAGCGTGGCCGAGGTGTTCACCACCAGCACGTCCCCGGCCCGCAGCAGCCCCGGCAGCTCCCGGAACCCGTGCAGCGACACCTCCGCACCCCGGGAGACCAGCAGCCGCACCGAGTCCCGCCCCAGCCCCGGCCCGCGCTGCTCGGCCGGGACGCGGGCCGAAAGCCCCGGAGGAATGTCCGGTATATAGGGAGACGTAATGCTCTGCGCAGCCGAGCCGCTCACCGCCCGTCCCCCAAACCCGCCACCCCTGCCGCAGCGGCCTCCGCCTTCGGCCCCTCCGCCCCTGCCGCAGCCCCGGGCTCCCCCTTCAGCCCCTCCGCCGCGGCCCCCGCGGCCAGCGCCTCCGCCGTGTACCGCCCGCTCGGCAGCCGCTCCGCGACCAGCCGCAGCAGCACCGGAGCCACTTCCTCCGGCGTCGGCAGCCCCGACAGCTCCTCCTCCGGCTCGGCGGCCGCCATCATCCGCGTCCGCATCGACCCCGGATCCGCCCACCACACCCGCAGCCCCGGCTCCTCCACGGCCAGCACCGCCGACATCAGGTCCACCGCCGCCTTCGTCCCCCCGTACGCCCCCCAAGTGCGGTACGCCACCACCGCGGCGTCGGAACTCAGATTGAGCACCGCCCCCCGCGCCGAGTCCCGCAGCAGCCCCACGGCCTCCTGGACCAGCCCCAGCGGAGCCACCACATTCGTCTCCAGCGCCGCCCGGAACCCCTCCAGCGGCTGCTCGGCCAGCGGCACCAGCGGCTCCGCCCCCAGCACCGCCGCGTTGTTCACCAGCAGATCCAGACCGCCCAGCCCCCGCGCCGCCGCCACCAGCTCCGTCCGGTGCGCCGCCGAGGACACGTCCCCGGCCACCGCCACCACCCGCACCCCCGCCTTCGACAGCTCCGCCGCAGCCTCCTCCAGCAGCCCTGCGCTCCGCGCACTCAGTACGAGATCCCAGCCGCGGCCCGCCAGCTCCCCGGCCAGCGCCCGGCCCAGACCCCGCGAAGCCCCCGTCACCAACGCCACCGCCATGACCCGCACCCCTGTCTTCCGTCTGCCGTACTCCCTCGGACCCCTCCAACCTAGGAACCCGCACCCCGGCCCCGCCTCGGCCGTCGGCCCCACCCGCCCACCACCCTTGGGACTAGGACCCCGGCCTACGCCTCCGGCCCGATCCCCGCAGGTCAGCGCACGGGTACGGTGAGCCCATGCACAACGGACCGGAGAAAACGGGCCTGGCCGCGGTCAGCACCGCGCTGCTCGCCATGAGCCGGCACCTGGAGGTCCGGGACGTCCTCAAGACGATCGTCGCCTCGGCCCGCGAACTCCTCGACGCCGAATACGCCGCCCTCGGCGTACCCGACGACCACGGCGGCTTCGCCCAGTTCGTCGTGGACGGGGTCAGCGACGAACAGTGGCGCCGGATCGGCCCGCTGCCCCGCCAGCACGGCATCCTCGCCGCGATGCTCCACTCACCCGGCCCCGAGCGGCTGGCCGACGTACGCAAGGACCCGCGCTTCGAGGGCTGGCCGTCCGCCCACCCCGAGCTGTCCGACTTCCTGGGCCTGCCCATCCGCGACGGCGACGAGATCCTCGGCGCCCTCTTCCTCGCCAACAAGCGCTGCCCCCGCCCCGAAGGCGGCTGCGGCTTCACCGAGGAGGACGCGGACCTCCTCGGCATCCTCGCCCAGCACGCCGCCATCGCCCTCACCAACGCCCGGCTGTACGAGCGCAGCCGCGAGCTCACCATCGCCGAGGAACGCTCCCGGCTGGCCCACGAGCTGCACGACGCGGTCGCCCAGAAGCTCTTCTCGCTCCGCCTCACCGCCCAGGCCGCCACCGCCCTCGTCGACCGCGACCCGGCCCGCGCCAAGCAGGAACTCCACCAGGTCGCCGCGCTCGCCGCGGAGGCCGCCGACGAGCTCCGCGCCGCCGTGGTCGAGCTCCGCCCCGCCGCCCTCGACGAGGACGGCCTGGTCGCCACCCTCCGGAACCAGATCCAGGTCCTCGACCGCGCCCACACCGCCACGGTCACCTTCACCAGCGAGGGAGTGAAGGCCCTGCCCGCCGCCCACGAGGAAGCCCTCCTGCGCGTCGCCCAGGAAGCCCTGCACAACGCCCTGCGCCACTCGGGCGCGGAACACGTGGCCGTCACCCTCACCCGCGACGCCCGCCGGGTCGCCCTGCGGATCAGCGACGACGGCAGCGGCTTCGACCCGAAGACGGTCCGCCGGGCCGGCCGCCACCTCGGCCTGGTCTCCATGCGGGACCGGGCGAGCGGCGCCGGCGGCCTGCTCACCGTCCAATCGGCGCCCGGCGCGGGCACCACGATCGAGATGGAGATCCCCGGTGGCTGACGAACGGATCCAGGTCCTGCTGGTGGACGACCACCAGGTGGTGCGCCGCGGCCTGCGCACCTTCCTGGAGATCCAGGACGACATCGAGGTGGCCGGGGAGGCCGCGGACGGCGAGGCCGGCATCGCCCTGGCCGAGGAGCTCCGCCCGGACGTGATCCTGATGGACATCAAGATGCCGGGGACGGACGGCATCGACGCCCTCAAACGCCTCAGGGAACTCGCCAACCCGGCCCGGGTGCTGATCGTCACCAGCTTCACCGAGCAGCGCACGGTGGTCCCGGCCCTGCGGGCGGGGGCCGCCGGATACGTATACAAGGACATCGACCCGGACGCGCTGGCCGCGGCGATCCGCTCGGTCCACGCCGGGCACGTGCTGCTCCAGCCCGAGGTGGCGGTCGCCCTCCTCACCCAGGACGACCAGCCGCCCGCCCCGACCCGCGGCTCCACCCTCACCGACCGCGAACGCGAGGTCCTCTCCCTCATCGCCGACGGCCGCTCCAACCGGGAGATCGCCCGGGCCCTGGTGCTGTCCGAGAAGACGGTCAAGACGCACGTCTCGAACATCCTGATGAAGCTCGACCTGGCGGACCGCACACAGGCCGCCCTGTGGGCCGTAAGAACAGGTAACGCGACGGACTGAAGTTCATACCGTCGGGTGTATGTCGCCCACATGGCGTATCCAGGACGGCGGGCGGGCGTTCTCCATGACGTGCCGCGGCGGCTGGTCGCGGCGAAAGCTCATGGAGGCTTGAAAGTGAAGAACGTGAAGAAGGCCGCTGCCGTCACCGCGATCGCGGGCGGCCTCGTCGCCGCTGCCGCCGGTGTCTCCGCGGCCCACGGCGGTGCGCACGCCGAGGGCAAGGCCATCGGCTCGCCCGGCGTCGCCGCCGGCAACCTGGCCCAGCTCCCCGTCCACGTCCCGGTGAACGCGGTCGGCAACAGCGTCAACGTGATCGGCCTGCTCAACCCCGCCTTCGGCAACACGGGCATCAACAGCTGACCAGCCCGGCCGGGGCTTGAGCCACCCCAGCCCGGCCGGCGCTTGAGCCACCCCCAGCCCCGCCGGCGTTTGAGGCGCGGGGGTCCGGGGGCTGGCCCCCGGCAACGGCGCCGCACCGCACCCGCGGCCGGCAACCGAGGGCCAAGGGCCACGGCCCAAGGGCCAAAACAGCTCCGGCCCCGCTTCCCACAGACTCTCCCCGGGAAGCGGGGCCGGTCGCACACCCGGGGGAGGGTCAGCCCCGCTCCCGGTCCTCCACATACGCGTTGTACGCCGCCACCTGCGCCCGCCGCGCCACCCGCTCCACCGGCCGCAGCGCCACCGCCCGCGCCTGCATCTCCGAGGCCGACACCGCCCCGCCGTGCCCGTGCTCGTACGCCATGTCCACCAGCAGACCGACCCGCTGCGCCAACTCCAGCACCCGCACCGCCCGCGGCGGATAGCCGGGCGCCAGGACCTCCCGGCCCGCCTCCGCCCGCGCCCGGTACGCATCCAGCGCCGCCTCCGCCACCGGACCCGACGCCGCCACGTCCAGGCGGGTCAGCACCACCGTCGCGTCCCGCAGCGCCTCCGCCAGCTCCCGCTCCGCCTCGCCCAGCGAGGGCACGTCCGCCGGCGGGGCCTCCCGTACCGGCAGGCAGTGCCAGACCACCGACACGTGCACATCACCGGCCGGCCCCGCCTCAGAGACCTCCGGGACCAGGCCCAGCGCGGCCCCCGTGCACACCACCGCCTCCTCCGCCTCCAGAGCCTTCGCATTGAACTCCGGCGGCCCGCTCAGCCCCAGCGGATGCCCCGGCGCCGGCAGCGCCACCCGCAGCCCCGTCACCCCCAGAGCCCGCAGCCGCCCCAGCCCGAGCGTGAGCCCCACCGGCCCCGATTCGCCCGGCAGCCCCGCCACCCGGTGCACGGCGTCCTCGCCCACGACCGACAGCACGGCCTCGTCGGGCGAGACCAGACCGGCCAGCAAAGCGTTCCCCCAGGCGGCCAGCCGCCCGGAACGTGGTTCGATCAGCATCCCCCCACCTTACGGACCTCCCGAGTGGCGTAGGTTTTCCCTGGGGCTGCGCCCACCGGCGCACTACAGACCAAGACGCAAGGGGAGACAACCGCTCATGAGCGACGTTCTGGAGCTGGTGGACGTATCCGTGGTCCGCGAGGGCCGGGCTCTGGTGGACCAGGTCTCCTGGTCGGTCAAGGAGGGGGAGCGCTGGGTGATCCTCGGCCCCAACGGCGCCGGGAAGACCACCCTGCTCAACGTTGCCTCCAGCTACCTCTTCCCCACCAAGGGCACCGCCACCATCCTCGGCAGCACCCTCGGCAAGGTCGACGTGTTCGAGCTGCGCCCGCGCATCGGCATGGCCGGCATCGCCATGGCCGACAAGCTGCCCAAGCGGCAGACCGTCCTGCAGACCGTCCTCACCGCCGCCTACGGCATGACGGCCACCTGGCAGGAGGAGTACGAGGACATCGACGAGCAGCGCGCCCGCGCCTTCCTCGACCGCCTCGGCATGACCGACTACCTCGACCGGAAGTTCGGCACCCTCTCCGAGGGCGAGCGCAAGCGCACCCTGATCGCCCGCGCCCTCATGACCGACCCCGAGCTGCTGCTCCTCGACGAACCCGCCGCCGGCCTGGACCTCGGCGGCCGCGAGGACCTCGTACGCCGTCTCGGCCGGCTCGCCCGCGACCCCCTCGCGCCCTCCATGGCCATGGTCACCCACCACGTCGAGGAGATCGCCCCCGGCTTCACCCACGTCCTGATGATCCGTCAGGGCAAGGTGGTCGCCGCCGGCCCCATCGACCTCGAACTGACCTCCCGCAACCTCTCGTTGTGCTTCGGGCTGCCGCTCGTCGTCGAGCGCAACGGGAACGAGCGCTGGACCGCCCAGGGTCTCCCGCTGCGTTAGCCCGTACCCTGTCCCGACCGCGCCCGCCCCACCTACCATGACCACGTGGACATCGACGCATGGGTGTGGTGGCTCATCGGCGCGGTCGGACTGGGCATTCCGCTGGTCCTGACCGCCATGCCGGAGTTCGGAATGTTCGCGGCCGGCGCGGTCGCGGCCGCGATCACGGCGACCCTCGGCGGCGGAATCGTCGCCCAGGTGCTCGTCTTCGTGATCGTCTCGGTCGCACTCCTCGCCGTGGTCCGCCCGATCGCCAACCGGCACCGCGACCAGCGCCCCCAACACCGCAGCGGAATCGACGCGTTGAAGGGCAGAACCGCGGTCGTCCTGGAACGCGTCGACGGCAGCGGCGGCCGCATCAAACTGGCCGGCGAGATCTGGTCCGCGCGTACCCTCGACTCGGACCTCAGCTTCGAACCCGGCCAGCAGGTCGACGTGGTCGACATCGACGGCGCCACCGCCGTCGTCATGTGAACAGGCACTCAGAAGGGCACGGGGAACCGCATGCAACCGATCATCATCGTCCTGATCATCCTGGTGGTGCTGGTCTTCATCGCGCTGGTCAAGACGATCCAGGTGATCCCGCAGGCCAGCGCCGCCATCGTCGAGCGGTTCGGCCGCTACACCCGCACCCTCAACGCGGGCCTCAACATCGTCGTCCCCTTCATCGACTCCATCCGCAACCGGATCGACCTCCGTGAACAGGTCGTCCCGTTCCCGCCGCAGCCCGTCATCACCCAGGACAACCTGGTCGTCAACATCGACACCGTCATCTACTACCAGGTGACCGACGCCCGCGCCGCGACCTACGAAGTGGCCAGCTACATCCAGGCCATCGAACAGCTCACCGTCACCACCCTCCGCAACATCATCGGCGGCATGGACCTGGAGCGAACCCTGACCTCCCGCGAGGAGATCAACGCCGCCCTCCGCGGAGTCCTCGACGAAGCCACCGGCAAGTGGGGCATCCGCGTCAACCGTGTCGAGCTCAAGGCGATCGAGCCGCCGACCTCCATCCAGGACTCGATGGAGAAGCAAATGCGCGCCGACCGCGACAAGCGCGCCGCCATCCTCCAGGCCGAAGGCGTCCGGCAGTCCGAGATCCTGCGCGCCGAGGGCGAGAAGCAGTCCTCCATCCTCCGCGCCGAAGGCGACGCCAAGGCCGCAGCCCTGCGCGCCGAAGGCGAGGCCCAGGCCATCCGTACGGTCTTCGAGTCCATCCACGCCGGTGACGCCGACCAGAAGCTGCTCGCCTACCAGTACCTCCAGATGCTCCCCAAGATCGCCGAAGGCGACGCCAACAAGCTCTGGATCGTGCCCAGCGAGATCGGCGACGCCCTCAAGGGCCTCTCGGGCGCCATGGGCAACTTCGGCCCCATGGGCGGCGGTTCCGTCCCCAAGCAGGCCGCCCCGAACGACACCCCGGCCCGCCGCGAACAGCCCCCCATCGACTGAACCGGACCGGCCCTCCGGCATGATCGGTTACGGCCCCTCGACCTTCAGGGCGGGGAGGCGACTCACTGATCCGAAGGAGATGGCCTTGTCCATCCACGACTCCCTCTGGGAATCACTCGCGGTCTTCGCCGCCGGCGTCGGAGCCGGCACCATCAACACGATCGTCGGCTCCGGCACCCTCATCACCTTCCCGGTGTTGCTGGCCACCGGCCTCCCGCCGGTCACCGCGAACGTCTCCAACACCCTGGGCCTGGTCCCCGGCTCCATCAGCGGAGCCATCGGCTACCGCAAGGAACTCCGCGGCCAGGGCCCCCGCGTCCTCCGCCTCGGCGCCACCAGCCTGGTCGGCGGCCTCGCCGGCGCCGTCCTGCTGCTCCAACTGCCCTCGGAATCCTTCGACATGATCGTGCCGGTCCTCATCGGACTCGCCCTGATCCTCGTCGTGCTCCAGCCGCGCCTCGCCCAAGCCCTCCGCGCCCGGCAGCAGAAAGCCGGCGGCAGCGATCCGAACCCCTCCGGGGGCCCGGCACTGCACACCGGCATGCTGCTCTCCAGCGCCTACGGCGGCTACTTCGGCGCGGCCCAGGGCGTCCTCTACCTCGGCCTGATGGGCCTCCTCCTGCACGAGGACCTGCAACGCATCAACGCCGTCAAGAACGTCATCGCCGCGCTCGTCAACGGCATCGCAGCCGTCTTCTTCCTCTTCGTCGCCGAGTTCGACTGGACGGCCGTCCTGCTGATCGCCGTCGGCTCCACCCTCGGCGGCCAGATCGGCGCCAAGGCAGGCCGCCGCCTCCCGCCGACCGCCCTGCGCGCGATCATCGTGGCGGTCGGCATCATCGCGATCGTCCAGCTGCTCCTCAGCTGACCGCACTGAGCCTCCGCCAACTTGAAGCCGCTGGTCAAAGGGCTGGTGTGACCGGTTCTCGGGGTACTCGCGCCGGTCGTGGGCGGCTGGCTGACGGATGTGAAGCCGCGCCGTCTGGACGCTGACCTTCGTTCACTCAGCGAGGGCGAGTGAACGAAGGTCAGCGTCCAACATGCGGAGCAACTCACCAACCCGTCCGCCGCCACTCGGCGCCGCCGGGAAGCGTTTGAGCACGTCAACGACGACTGGTGTCGCACGATGCACCGTCTGCTCAAGGCTTTCGGCACCAACGCTCCGATCGTCGCCGGCGACGAGTTCGGCTGCTCTGGCCGCGTAAGCGCCAGCTCCGAGAATGTGCTTGACCTGAGTGGCCTTGGCCAGCGGATGCAGGTAGGCGGCGCCTGCCGCAGACATCGCTGCCCACGCTGCCTCGCGGGCAGCCGCAGTGTCCGCGCTCTTGGCCGCTTTGAGGGCCGCCGACGCTGTGTCGCGCAAAGATTTCCCGCGTTCGCCGCCCCGAGCGAACTCCCACGCGGCACTGACAGCGTCTCGAGGGCGCGAGTCGTCCGGCTGATCGGCCTCGAATATCTCGAGCACCGCCTCCGCACACGCCGCGGCGAACGCGGCGACCTCACGAAGATCCTGCTTGCTCAGAACGATCTCGCTCGCGTCCCCTGTCATGTTTTACATCTTCCACGATTGCGCCGGACAGCCGCGGTTGGGGCGGCTCCGGGCCGCCATGCCGACTCGCCCCCAAGCAGACCGGATCACCGAACTGTTGAACCATCGGGATCCAGCATGCACAGCACCGCACTGCCACGGCACTGTGCCTAGGCGGTGCGCTCCAGCCACTCCGGCAGAGCACCCCGGCTGCCCGTCCCCAGCGCGAGCAGCATGGCGTCCGCCGGCGTCGGCACGAACGGCCTCCGGAGCAGCGGCATCCCCGCCTCCTCCGGAGTCCGGGCCGCCTTGCGGTGGTTGTCCTCCGCGCACGAAGCCACCGTGTTCAGCCAAGTGTCCCCGCCACCCTGCGCCTTGGGCACCACGTGGTCCACCGTCGTCGCCCGTTTCCCGCAGTACGCGCACCGGTGCTGGTCCCGCGCCAGTACCCCCCTCCGCGACCACGGGGCATGTCTTCGGAACGGCACCCGTACGTACCGGCAGAGCCTGATCACCCGGGGCATCGGGAGATCCACCGCGGCCGCACGCACACGGAGATCGGGATGCGACTGCTCGACGACGGCCTTGTCCTGCAGTACCAGAACCACGGCCCGATTCAACGTCACCGTCGACAGCGGCTCGAAGCTCGCATTCAGCACCAGCGTGTCCCGCATCTCGCCCACCTCCCGTGTGCAGGCCCGCACCCCATCGGCAGCAGGGCCCGGCACCACTCTGGACGGCGCGCGCCATGCGGGACAACGCAATAAAAATGCCCGGTCCTGGTCACCTTTAGACCAGGACCGGGCAAACGCTCGGCGAACGGTCAGCCCGCGCCCGGAGCCTCGTACTCACCGATCAGCTGGGCACGGCCCAGCGCGTGGAAGCGCAGATGGAACCCGACGGCCGCAGGAGACGCGTCCTCGTCCGGTCCCAGCTTCTCCTGGTCCACCGCGTAGACGGTGAACACGTACCGGTGCCGTTCCCCGGCCGGCGGAGCCGCCCCGCCGAAGTCCTTCGACCCGTAGTCGTTCCGTGCGTGCACGGCCCCGGCCGGCAGCCCCTCGAACTTCCCGCTGCCCGCCCCGGCCGGCAGCTCGGTCACCGAAGCCGGCAGGTCGAAGAGCACCCAGTGCCAGAACCCGCTGCCCGTCGGCGCATCCGGATCGAAACACGTCACGGCAAAGCTCTTGGTCCCCTCCGGGTACCCCTCCCACCGCAACTGCGGCGACACGTTCCCACCGGCCTTCACCTGCCCCTCACCGAGATCGGCACCCGGCGCGAGATCGGCACTGGTCACGGTGAACCCGTGCACATCGGGGTGGAAATCATGCGGAAGCGGCGGCCGCTTGAGCTCGGACACGACGGAAACCTCCTGGTGTGATCGGAATCTTCCGATCCGGAGCCTAGAGCCACACGGCACGGATTACCTTCGCCCGATGCAAAGATCATCCACCGTGCGTTGCGTCCTCGCCGCGACCCTGCTTGGAGTGCCGGCGCCGAGCGCAGCCTGTGGCTGCGGGCGGAACCCGGGAAGAAGAGGATCGCCGCGGTCCTCGGGCTTGCGCCCCCTCGTGCACCTGCCCTTCGAAACCCTCGCAACCGGCAGCTACAGCGCCGTGTAAGCGCACCCACGGAGGAGCCACGCGGAGGTGACACGCGGAGGTGACACGCGGAGGGGCCGGGACGCTCGGCGTCCCGGCCCCTCCGCGCACGGCAACCGGTCAGAACCAGTTGCGCTGCGAACCGACCTGCGAGATCCACTGGTTCAGGTACGCCGCCCAATCGGTCTGCTGGTACGACTGCAGCCCCACCTGGAAGCAGCGGTACGTGTCGCTGCCCTCGGTGAACAGACCCGGCTTCTTGTCCATCTCCAGGACGACGTCCATCTCGCGCCCGTCCGAGATGAAGGTCAGCTCCACCTGGTTCAGCCCCCGGTACTGCTGCGGCGGCACGAACTCGATCTCCTGGTAGAACGGCAGCGTCTGCCGGGTGCCGCGGATGTGCCCGCGCTCCATGTCCGCGCTGCGGAACCGGAAGCCCAGCTGACCGAACGCGTCAAGGATCGCCTGCTGCGCCGGCACCGGGTGGACGTTGATCGGGTCCAGGTCGCCGGCGTCCACCGCCCGCGCGATCTCCAGCTCCGTGCTGACCCCGATGTTCATCCCGTGCAGGTGCTGACCCGCGAAGTGGGTGATCGGCGTCTCCCACGGGATCTCCAGCCCGAACGGCACCGCGTGCACCGCGCCGGCCTGGACGGTGAACGCCCCGCCGAGCCGCTGCTTCGTGAAGACGATGTCCTGCTTGACCTCCTGGTCACCGCTCTCGACCTCGACCCGGGCCTGCAGCCCGACGGACAGCCCCTCGATCTGCTGATCGACGGACCCGCCCTGGATCCGGACCTCACCCTGGACGATCCCGCCCGGCACCACGTTCGGCTCGGTGATGACCGTGTCCACCGATGCCCCACCGGCACCCAGACTCGCCAGCAGCTTCCTGAACCCCATCGTCTGTCTCCCCTTGCGCTCTATGTCTGCTCTACGTGCGACTACCTCTTACCAACGCGGAACCTTAGAGCCCGGTTGCAGCTCCATCGAGTCCACTACGCTCGACCGGATGAGCGCGCGCCCCGACCGTACGCCCCTGCCCCGCGGTTTCTACGACCGCCCGGTCCTCACCGTCGCCCCGGACCTCCTCGGCCGGACCCTGGTCCGCCGCACCCCGGAGGGCCCCATCGAACTGCGCATCACAGAGGTGGAGGCGTACGAGGGCCAGGCCGACCCGGGCTCCCACGCCTACCGGGGCCGCACCCCGCGCAACGCATCGATGTTCGGCCCGCCCGGACACGCGTACGTCTACTTCATCTACGGCATGTGGTTCAGCCTCAACCTGGTGTGCGGTCCGGAAGGCCGCGCCTCCGGTGTACTGCTCAGGGCGGGGGAGATCACCGTCGGTGCAGATCTGGCGACCAAACGTCGACTTTCCGCCAGGAACCCCCGAGAACTGGCCAAAGGCCCGGCCCGCCTGGCCACCGCCCTCGACGTGGACCGCACTCTCGACGGCACCGACCTCTGCGCGGGCCCCGATTCCCCCCTCTCCGTACTGACGGGCACCCCCACCCCACCCGACCTGGTGAGCAACGGACCCCGCACCGGAGTCGGCGGCGACGGAGCGCACCACCTCTACCGCTTCTGGATCACCGACGATCCGACGGTCAGCCCTTATCGCGCCCACGCGCCACGCCGCCGCTCAACTTGACTCGCCCCCGGCCGACGCCTAACGTAGCCCGAGCCGCTTGAAATGGGGCACTGCTGTCAGCAGACCCGAAGCGGCCAACCACTACCTACGATTCACCCTGGCGGGGATGAATTCGGCATGCCCGAATTCGGAGCCGGCGGCTCGATTATGAGCCGCGAGGGAAATCCGCTAACGTAGTGATCGCCGAAAGGGAAACGCGAAAGCGAGAACCTGGAAAGCACCGAGGAAATCGGGTCCGAAAAGATCTGATAGAGTCGGAAACGCAAGAACGAAGGAAGCG
>NZ_JBFBAV010000077.1:0-17830 GCF_040689505.1 Streptomyces sp. NPDC051211 | reverse complement strand
GCGGCCTCCCCAGCCCCGCCGGGGCCGGAGGCATGTCCAGCCCCGCCGGCGTTTGAGGCGCGGGGGTTCGGGGGCAGCGCCCCCGCAACGGCGCCGCACGGCACCACTGCCCGCACCCCGGCCGGCCACCGCCCGGGGCTCAGGCCCGGCGCAGGCCCCCGGGCTGCGGGCCCGCCTGGGCCCCGGCTCGGGCGACGCCGGGCTGCGGGCCCGCCTGGGCCCCGGCCCCCGCCCCGGCGCCAGGCTGCGCCACGTCCCGCGGATCGGACGGCGCCGCTCCGCCGTGCCCCCGCCGCCCCCGCGCCGTGCTGCTGGGCACCGACACCACCCCGTGCCGCTGCTTCCACATCTGCCGGGTGATCCACACGTCCAGCACGCCCCAGGTGGCGACGATCGTCCCGCCCACCGAGATCAGCACCATCGGGAACGCCAGCCAGGAGCCGGTCAGGGCCAGGAAGAAGGTGATCGAGGCCAGCGTGAGCGTCACGGCCACGATCAGCACCGCCCGCACGGCGGCCGCCCGGATCGGGTCCGGCATCCGGTGCCGCCGGGCCGGCTCCTCCACCCACAGTCCGTATTCGCTGCCCATGTTCCGCTACTCCCCACCCCGCGGCCCGCCATGCGTTCCCTCGTCACAAGACGTCGTACCAGGCCTCCGGATTCCCCCGGCCACCCCCCGGAACGAATAATTCCAGCCATCCATCAGGCTACGGGAACCGACGCCTCACCAAGTGTCATCTGCCACATATCGGGCCGCACTTGACCGGAAGTATGGGACAACTCGTGATCTTCGTCCACCGGTCCGGCCGAAAACGTCCGGACACGCCTTCGAAGGTGCCCCGCGTCAGTAGTAGGCTCACGCCGTTTAAATGACGGAACACCGACCCCCAGCAGCGGGGTTGAGCTGGGGGAGGCTGTGGAGCCCATGCGCTTTCGCGGGAAGTCCATCCGCCGGAAGATCGTGGCGTTGCTCCTCGTGCCGCTCGTCTCCCTGACCGCCCTCTGGGGCTTCTCCACCATCCTCACGGGCCGTCAGGCCGTACAACTCCTCGACGTCGCCGCCGTCATCAACAAGATCGGCTACCCGATCGAGGACGTCGTCCGGGTCATCCAGAAGGAACGCCGCCAGACCCTCGTCGTCCTCGGCGACCCGCGCGCCGTCGGCGCCACCACCGAACTCAACAAGAGCCGCGCCGCCACCGACAAGATCGTCAGCGCCGTCTCCGCGAACGCCGCCGACCCCGACGTCTCCGAGGAACTCAGCCCGGACGCCAGGCAGCGCCTGACCACCATCCTGGACGCCTTCCGCGACCTCGGGCCGCTCCGCGCCAGCGTCGACCGGAACGCCCTCGACCCCGCCCAGGGCCTGGAGCTCTACAACCGGCTCGTCGACCCCTGCTACGACTTCCTGATGAACCTCCATGCCCTGGAGGACGTCGAGATGGACAAGCAGGGCCGCGCCCTCGTCGGCATCACCCGGGCCCGCGAGACCCTCTCCCGGCAGGACGCCATCATCGCCGCCGCCTTCGCCGCCAAGCGGTTCGGCGTCGACGACACCCGGGCCGTCTCCGACCTGATCGCCCAGCGCGAGCTGCTCTACGAGTTCAACCTCGCCATCCTCCCGGCCGGCGAGCGCGAAACCTTCGAACAGTACTGGTCCGGCCCGGAGACCAAGCCGCTGCGCGACGCCGAGGAGAAGATCGTCGCGACCGGCCCGGTCAAGAACCCGCGGATCCCGACCCCCGCCCAGTGGGACGAGGCCTCTTCCAAGGTCCTGGAGTCCCTCGCCGTGATGGGCACCGCCGCCGGCGACGCCTATCAGGAGCGCGTCGAGCCCGTCGCCATGGACGTCCTGGTCAAGGCCGCCATCGCCGGCATCCTGGGCTTCCTCGCCCTGATCGTCTCGCTGATCCTCTCGGTCCGCATCGGCCGCGACCTGGTCCGCGACCTCTCCCGGCTCCGCAAGGAGGCCCACGAGGCCTCCGGTGTCCGCCTGCCCGCCGTGATGCGGCGCCTCGCCGCCGGCGAACACGTGGACGTGGAGACCGAGGCGCCGCGCCTGGAGTACGAGAAGGACGAGGTCGGCCAGGTCGGCCAGGCCCTCAACACCCTGCAGCGCGCCGCCGTCGAGGCCGCGGTCAAGCAGGCCGAGCTCCGCCGCGGGGTCTCCGAGGTGTTCGTCAACCTGGCCCGCCGCAACCAGGTCCTGCTCCACCGCCAGCTCACCCTGCTCGACACCATGGAGCGGCGCACCGAGGACACCGAGGAACTCGCCGACCTCTTCCGCCTCGACCACATGACCACCCGCATGCGCCGGCACGCCGAGGGCCTGGTGATCCTCTCCGGCGCCGCGCCGTCCCGCCAGTGGCGCAAGCCCGTCCAGCTGATGGACGTCGTACGGGCGGCCGTCGCCGAGGTCGAGGACTACGAGCGGATCGAGGTCCGCCGGCTGCCCCGGCTCGGCATCGCCGGCGCCGCCGTCGCCGACGTCACCCACCTCGTCGCCGAACTCCTGGAGAACGCCACGGTCTTCTCGCCCCCGCACACCGCGGTCGCGGTGCACGGCGAGCAGGTGGCCAACGGATTCACCCTGGAGATCCACGACCGCGGCCTGGGCATGACCGCCGAGGCGCTCCTCGACGCGAACCTGCGGATCGCCGAGACCCCCGAGTTCGAGCTCTCCGACACCGACCGGCTCGGCCTGTTCGTGGTCAGCCGGCTCGCCCAGCGCCACAACGTCAAGGTCTCCCTGCAACCCAGCCCGTACGGCGGCACCACCGCCGTGGTGTTCCTCCCGGCGGCCCTGCTCACCGAGGCCCCCGAGACCAACGGCAGCGGCTTCCGGCTCGACGGCCCGGCCAGGGCGGCCGTCACTGGCGGCCCCGGCGCCCTGCCCGGCGGTCCGGCAGCCAGGACGGGCGCGCGCGGAAACGGTACGCCGTCCAGGCGGCCGGTACCGGCCGCCCTGCTGGACGGCCCGGTCGAGCTGGAAGCGCCGCTGGGCGCACTCGGCCTGGACGACCCGGCCGCCCTGGACGAGATCACCGGCCCCGGCACCGGTCTGCCCGCCATGGCCAGCCTGGACGACGAGACCCCGCCCCACGGCACCCCGCGCAGCACCCTGCTGGGCCGCCGCACCCCGGAGCAGCGCGGCGCCAACCGGGTACCGGGCCGGGGCGCCGACCGGGACCCGCTGCCGCCCACCGGCCCGGTCCGGCTGGAGAGCGCCCGGCTGGACGGCGTCCGCTCCGAGGGGCCGCGCCCGGTCTCAGGGGCCATTCCGCTGCCGCGCCGCCGCCGCACCCCGACGCTGGTCGCCGACCACGGCCGCCGGGTGGACGCCGGCGCGGATTCCCGTACGGACCCGGAGAACCGGACCGGCCGGAACTCCGTTGCCGGCGCCGGGCGAAACCTTGCGCAGGGCGCCGATCGGAACCCCGTGACCCGCGCCGATCGGAACCCCGTGACCCGCGCCGATCGGAACCCCGTGACGGGCGCCGATCGGAGCCCCGTGACGGGCGCCGGGCGGAACTCGGGGCCGGGCGCCGAGCGGACCCCCGCGGCCGGCGCCGGGAAGAGCACCGGCGGCCTGCCCCGCCGGGTCCGCCAGGCCAACCTCGCACCCCAGCTGAAGAACGGGCCGGCCCCCACGGCCGCCGAGGACAACGCCACCGCACCGGCCGACCGCGACGCCGAGGCCGTACGCACCCGCATGTCCGCACTCCAGCGCGGCTGGACGGCAGGCCGCAACAAGCACGCAGAGCAGTCCGAGACCGCGACCGGCGACGCAGCCGCCACCGGTCCCGAGAACGAGAACGAGGGGGACGGTCGATGACCGCACCGCAGACCGCAGGGCAAGACGGCCGGAGCCGCGGCTCCGGCCAGCTCAACTGGCTTCTGGACGAACTGGTGGACCGGGTCGGCAGCATCCGCAAGGCGGTGGTCCTGTCCGGCGACGGCCTGCCCACCGGCAGCTCCAAGGAGCTGACCCGCGAGGACAGCGAGCACCTGGCCGCCGTCGCCTCCGGCTTCCACAGCCTCGCCAAGGGCGTCGGCCGGCACTTCGATTCGGGCACGGTCCGCCAGACGGTGGTCGAACTGGACGAGGCCTTCCTCTTCGTCATGGCCGCCGGCGACGGCAGCTGTCTGGCCGTGCTGTCCGACGCGGATTCCGATGTGGGGCAGGTCGCCTACGAGATGACCCTGATGGTCAAGCGGGTGGGCGACCACCTGGCGACCGCCCCGCGCACCGGGCTGCCCGCCGGAGGGTGAGTCGGACGGCATGAGCGATTCAGGCCAGGACCCCGCCGACACCCCCGGCACCGGACCGGGCGGCGCCCCGCCGGTCGACGACCGGCCGTTCGGCGACGAGCCGTACGAGGGTCGGCCGTACGACGATCAGCGGTACGAGGACCAGCGGTACGAGGACCAGCCGTACGAGGACCAGCCGTACGACGGCCGGCCGTACGGCGACGAGTCGGCCGACAACCCGCCGGCCGACGACAGCCCGGCCGGCCACGCCCACTGGTTCGACGACGACGCCGGGCCCGTGGTGCGTCCGTACGCGATGACCCGCGGCCGGACCAGCCACGCGGCCCAGCACCGGCTCGACCTGATCGCGCTCGTCGTCGCCGAACCGGCGGCCGACGACCCCGTCTGGGACATGACGCTCTCTCCGGAACACGCCCACATCCTCGGGCTGTGCCGGGAGCGGCCCCAGTCGGTCGCCGAGCTCGCCGCGGAACTGGACCTCCCCATCGGGGTGGTCCGGGTCCTCATCGGCGATCTCGTCGACGAGGAGCTGGTCCATGTGACCCGGCCGGTACCGCCGGCCGAACTGCCCGATGAATCCATTCTGCGTGAGGTGATCGATGGCCTTCGGGCGCTCTAGCCGCGCCGGCGGCATGCACGTCGTGCCGCCGGTCGAGCCGCTGACCTTGAAGATCCTGGTCGCGGGCGGCTTCGGAGTAGGCAAGACCACGCTCGTCAGCGCGGTCAGCGAGATCAGACCGCTGCGTACGGAGGAGACCCTCTCCGAACCCGGCCGCAGCGTGGACGACACCGGGGGAGTGGAGGGCAAGAGCACCACCACCGTAGCGATGGACTTCGGCCGCATCACCCTCCGCGAGGACCTGGTCCTGTACCTGTTCGGCACTCCCGGACAGGACCGGTTCTGGTTCCTGTGGGACGAGCTCGCCCAGGGTGCGCTCGGCGCGGTGGTCCTCGCGGACACCCGCCGCCTGGCGGACTGCTTCGCCGCGGTCGACTACTTCGAGCGGCGCGAGATCCCGTTCCTGGTCGCGGTCAACTGCTTCGACGGGGCCGACCGCCACCCGGTGGACACCGTCCGCGAGGCACTGGACCTGGATCCGCACGTTCCGGTGCTGCTCTGCGATGCGCGCGACCGGGCATCGGCCAAGGAGGTCCTGGTCGGGGTCGTGGAGCACGCCATGTCGGTGGCCCGGGCCCGCCGCCAGCCGGCCAGGACCTGAAAGGACACACGAGCCCGAGGGCAGGCCGCGGACATGGAGGCGGCCCGTACCCCCGCCGACTGGGGTACGGGCCGCAGCTCTCGTGGGGGACTGTGGATGGCAGTGTGAACCTGCCGTCCGGGGTCGTCAAGCGTTCGGACAAGACCGCCTGTTCAGGGCATACGCGACGGCGCCCCGGGCTCGGACCCGAGCCGGGTCCGAGCCCGGGGCGCCGACGGTCCGGCGGCGGGCGGAGGCGGCCCCGCCGCCCCCACCCGCGCCGCTCAGCGGACCGCGACGACCGCCGAACCGTGCCCGAACAGCCCCTGGTTCGCGGTGATTCCGGCCCGCGCGCCCGGAACCTGCCGCTCCCCGGCCGTACCGCGCAACTGCCAGGTCAGCTCGCACACCTGGGCGATGGCCTGGGCCGGCACCGCCTCGCCGAACGAGGCGAGCCCGCCACTGGCGTTGACCGGCACCCGGCCGCCGAGCGCGGTCGCCCCCTCCCGGACGAGCTTCGCCCCCTCGCCCTCCGCGCACAGCCCGATGTCCTCGTACCACTCCAACTCCAGCGCGGTGGACAGGTCGTACACCTCCGCCAGGGACAGGTCCTCCGGTCCGAGCCCGGCCTCCTCGTACGCGGCACGCGCGATCGAGGCCCGGAAGGAACCGGAGGGAGGCTCGACCGCCACCGCCGAGTCGGTCGCGATGTCCGGCAGGTCGAGCACGGCTCGCGGATAGACCGGCGTGACCGTGGACACCGCCCGGATCCGCACCGGATCGGCCACCCCGCGGGAGCGCGCGAAGTCCATGCTGCACAGCACCAGGGCGGCGGCCCCGTCCGAGGTGGCGCAGATGTCGAGCAGCCGCAGCGGATCGGCCACCACCGCGGACGCGGCCACCTCCTCCGCGGTCACCGCCTTCCGGTACCGGGCCAGCGGGTTGAGCAGCCCGGCGGCCGCGTTCTTCACCTTGACCAGCGCGAAGTCCTCGGGCGTGTCCCCGTACACGGCCATCCGGCGCCGCGCGAACAGCCCGAAGTACGCGGGATTGGTCGCCCCCAGCACCCGGAACCGCAGCCAGTCCGGATCGTTCGGCCGGTCCCCGCCGGCCGGCGCGAAGAACCCCTTCGGCGCCGCGTCCGCCCCCACCACCAGGACCACGTCGGCCAGCCCGGCCAGGATCTGCGCCCGGGCCGTCCCGATCGCCTGCGCCCCGGACGCGCAGGCCGCGTACACGCTGGTCACCCGGGCCCCCTGCCAGCCCAGGGCCTGTGCGAAGGTGGCCCCGGCGACGTACCCGGGATACCCGGACCGGACGGTGTCCGCGCCGACCACGGAGCCGACGTCCCGCCACTCCAGTCCGGCGTCGGCGAGCGCGGCCCGGGCGGCCGCCGTGCCGTACTCGACGAAGCTGCGCCCCCACTTCCCCCAGGGGTGCATGCCGGCGCCGAGCACCGCGACGTCGTGCGTCATCCGTCCACCCCCACCGGCTTGAACCACCAGGTCGTCCACGTCGTCCCCGCGTCCCCGTCGAGCACCCCGGGAACCACCTCGACCTCCATGCCGACGGCCAGGTCCGCGACCGTCACCCCCGGCGGGGCCTGCCCGAGCACCACCATCCGCTCGGCCGCCAGCTCCACCGCGACCAGGGTGTACGGCTCCCAGGGGACCTCGGGATCGGACACGTACGGCGCGGGCGGCCGGTACCGCCCGTCGGTGTACGACCAGACCCTGCCCCGCCGGGACAGCGGCACCTCGGCCAACTCACCGCCCGGGCAGGCGGGGTTGCGGCAGAAGGCGTCCTCCCGCGGGAAGAACACCGAGGTACAGGCGGAACATTGGGTTCCGAGCAGCCGGAACTCCCCGCCCGGCCCGCTCTCGGTGAACCACCCGCCGACCACGGGTGTGCGCGCGTGCTCCAAGGCCCCTCCCGACTGCAATCTGACGTACCGTCAGTTGCAGTCTGGCACGGGACCCGCGCCCGGGTCACCCGTTCTCGGTGAGCCACTTCTCCGCGATCTCCGCCAGCTCGGCGTCCCGGCCGGACAGCATCATCCGGATCATCTGCGCATCCCCGCGCAGCGACCAGGCGGGATGCCCGAAGGTGGCCGGATTGTTCCCCTCGATCAGGAAGTGCGCCGGCCAGGCCGTCCCGTAGCCGATCAGCGGCAGCGCGGCGAGATACCGCTTCCGCCCGCGCGCGAGCCCGTACACGCTGACCGCGAGCCCGGTCAGCGTCCCCGCCAGGTGCACCCAGCGCGTCGCGGGCCGCGCGTGCATGGCGACGTAGTAGGGCCAGAATTCCTCGTACGATCCGAATGTCTCAGTGGCCATGCGGGCACCGTACTCACGGCCGCACCGCAGCGGAACCGACCGGAAAGTCGAAATACCGGTCCGGGTACGGCTCCTCCCCGAGCCGGAAGTGCCACCACTCCTCCGGCAGGTTGACGAAACCCTGCTCGCCCAGAGCGGCCTTCAGCAACTGCCGGTGCGCGCGGGCCGCCCCACCGATCCGCGGATCGTCGGTGTGCGACAGCGGATCGAAGAAGTCGAAGCCGGTACCCATGTCCACCGGCCGCCCGGCCGGCGTGGTCAGGGTGACGTCCACCGTGCTCCCGCGACTGTGTCCGGACCGCTCGGCGATGTAACCGTCCGCGATTAGCCGCGACTTGTCCACCCGCGGATGGAACTCCTCCCGGATCCGCGGATCGGCCGGCTCCCGCGCCCACCGGACGAACCGGTCCACCGCCCGCTGCGGCCGGTAGCAGTCGTACACGGTCAGCGAGAATCCCCGCCGCAGCAGACCCCGTTGCGCCCGCCGCAGCGCCTCGGCCGCGGGCCGGGTCAGCAGGCAGACCGGCTCCTCGTACCCCGGCACCACCGCACCCGTGAAATTGCGGTCCGTGGCGTACCGGATGTCCTGCCGCACACTCGGATCCACCTCCCGCAAGGCCGCGAACCCGCCCGGCGCGGCCGGCTCCGCATCCCCAACTCCCGCCGGAACCGCCGCAACCAGCCCGGCCAGCCCCGCCCACACGACCATCGGCAGCCTCATGGCCCTCACCTACCATGACGCCATGCCCACACCGGCGAAGGACTCGCACTGTTCCGCCTGCGGAACCCTGTTCCCCTCCACCGCCTGGCCCCGCACCTGCACGGCCTGCGGCACCAGCGCCTACCGCAACCCGCTGCCCGTGGCGGTCGCCCTCCTCCCGGTCGAGGACGCCGACGGCACCGGCCTGGTGGTCATCACCCGCACCATCGAACCCGCGCTCGGCGGCGTCGCCCTCCCCGGCGGATTCATCGACTTCGGCGAGGACTGGCGGGAGGCCGTGGTCCGCGAACTCCGCGAGGAGACCGGCATCCACGCGCCGGCCTCCGAGGTGGTCCTGGCCGACGCACTCAGCTCCCCGGCCGGCCACCTCCTCCTCTTCGGCCTGCTCCCACCCCGCCCGGCGGCCACCCTGCCGCCCTCTGCTCCCACCGCCGAAACCACGGGCTGGCACCTCCTCCGCACCCCGACCGAACTCGCTTTCCCCCTCCACACCCGCGCAGCCGCCTCTTGGTTCACCGGCACCTACGGCTGACCTTGCCCCGGGCCCATCCAGCCCCGCCGGCCCGGCCGCAGAGCCGACCGGATGCCCGGGCCCATCCAGCCCCACCGGCGTTCGAGGCGCGAGATACGGACCTACCCAGCCCCGCCGGCGTTTGAGGCGCGGGGTCCGGGGCGGAGCCCTGGGAAGGCGGCCGGCAGGGCATCACGGACCCGGCCCCATCCGGCCAGGGCGGCGGCCCACCCCCTCACGCCCCCCGCAGCACCACACCCTCCCGCACCGGCGCCCCGTCCTCCCGCTCCACCCGCACCTCGTCCCCGGCCCACCGCACCACGAACCGTTCCGTTTCGCCCGTGTCCGAGATCCGCACCCCGCCGCCCGTCCGCCCCCGGGCCGGCGCCCACACCTCCAGGCCACCGTCCCGGACCGGGATCACCGCACCGGCCCGCGCCAGGACCGGGATCCGGTCCAGCGGAGCGTCCAGCAGCACCTGGCCCGGCCCCTCGTGCGCCCGCCCGGTCGCCGTCTCGTACCAGCGGCCGCGCGGCAGCCGCACCGCCCGGCGGTCCGACCCGCATTCCAGTACCGGCGCCACCAGCAGCGCGTCCCCCAGCAGGAACGCGTCCTCGCAGTCCCGCAGCGTCCGGTCCTCCGGCGCACCCCACCACAGCGGCCGGACGTACGGCGCACCCGTACGCCGCGCCAGCTGCGCCAACGTCAGGAAGTACGGGCGCAGCCGCTCCCGCTCCGCCAGCGCCGCCTCCGCCACCGCCAGCACCTCCGGCCCGAACTCCCACGGCTCCCGCCGCCCCGCCCAGATCGCCGCGTGCGTACGGAACAACGGCAGGCAGGACCCCAGCTGGAACCAGCGCGCGAACAGCTCCGGCGAGGGCGAGCCGCCGAAGCCCCCGATGTCCGGGCCCGAGTACGGCACCCCGCACAGCCCCAGCCCCAGCACCAGCGCGAGCGAGGCCCGCAACCCCTCCCAGCTCGTCTCCACGTCCCCGGACCAGGTGCCCCCGTACCGCTGCATCCCCGCCCACCCCGACCGCGAGAACAGGAACGGCCGCTCCTCCGGCCGCAACCGGACGAGCCCCTCCCACCCGGCCCGGGCCATCGCCAGCGCGTACACGTTGTGCGCCGCCCGGTGATCGCCGCCCGTCCCGTCCAGGGCGTGCCGCGCCGACCTCGGCAGGGTCGCGTCCCCGAACGGGGCGAAGGACACCGGCTCGTTCATGTCGTGCCAGAAACCGGCGAAGCCGTTCTTCAGCCGCTCCTCGTACCAGCCGCCCCACCACTCCCGCACCGCCGGATCGGTGAAGTCCGGATACCCGCAGGTCCCCGGCCACACCTCCCCGCGCACCTCCTGCCCGGCCGCGTCCCGCACGAACGCGTCCACCGCGCGCCCCGACTCGTACAACGACCCCGGAACCCCCGGCTCCACCTTCACCGCCGGATCCACGATCGACACCAGCCGGATCCCGTCCTCCGCCAACTCCCGCGCCAGCCCCGGCAGATCCGGAAACGCCTCCCGGTCCACGGTGAACACCCGGTGCCCGTCGTAGTGGTCGATGTCCAGATGGACGGCGGACAGCGGCAGTCCCCGCTGCCGGTACCCCGCCACCACCTGCCGCACCTCCGCCGCCGTCCCGAACCCCCACCGCGCGTGGTGGTGGCCCAGCGCCCACTCCGGCGGCACCGCCGCGCCGCCGGTCAGCCCCGACCAGCCCTGAAGCACCCGCGCCGGGGTCCCCACCAGCACCCAGCAGCGCAGCGGACCGCCCTCCATGCGCAGCTCGCTCACCCCCGGCCGGTCCGGACCCGAGCCCGCACCCTCCTCGCCCTCCCGCAAGGTGACCCGGCCGTCCCACGGGTCGTCGTAGAACACCAGGTGCGTCCCCGCGTCCGCTACCACCAGCTGCACCGGCATCGTGATGTACAGCGGATCGTCACCGCGCCCGAAACCACCCCGCGGATCCGTGTTCCACAGCCGGTACTCGCCGTCCCGCAGCCGTGGCCCGCCGGCCCGCCCGCCCAGCCCGAAGAACCGCGCGTCCGCCGCGACCTCGGACCGCTGCAACCACCGCCCACCATCCGCATGCCCGGGCCCCCGACCCTGGCCGCCCGCATGCCCGGGCCCCCGACCCTGGCCGCCCGCATGCCCCGGCTCCCCGGCCCCGCGGCCCACTTGGTCCTGCTCCCAGGTCCGGCCACCCGCCGGCCCCGGCTCCCCGGCCCGGCTACGCGCGGGAGTCTCCCCGGCCCGACCGCCCGCGTGCCCCGGCTCCGAAGTCCGGCCGCCCCCTTGCCCCGGCTCCCCGGCCCGACCGCCCGCCTGGCCCGGCTCCCCGGCCCGCCCCTCCCCGGACCCCGCCGCCGCGCCCGCGGCACCCGCCGCCGGCTCCCACCACCGCGGCGGCAGCTCCCGCCGCACCACCGTGCCGCCCGGAGTCCGCACCTCCACCGCCCCGTGCCGCGACACCGCCACCGTGACCCGCTCCGACACCACCCGCCAGCCACCCCCGGTGTCCGGCTCCAGCACCGCCCGCGGGTCCGGCTCCGGCCCCGACCCCACCACCGCGTACGACGGCGTCGGCTCCGCCCCGTCCCAGCCCCAGAACACCGCACCGCCCACCGTCACCCGCACCAGCAGCTCGGACCGCGCGAACCGCAGCACACCCCCGCCCGGCCGCGGGTCCACCCCCGCGAGCAGCCCCGGCACCCGCGCCCGCTCCGGGCCCCGCCGCGGCAGCGCCACCGCGTCCGCGCGCCGATGGCGCAACGCCGACAGCCAGGCCCGCCTGCCCCGCGCCGTACCGATCTCCGCCAGCGCCCGCACCAGATCACGCCCATGACCGTTCATGCCGCTCACCCTGCCATCGGCCCCCAGCCGAGCGGGCTGCGTTCAACTTCCGTTCACCCGCAAAAGGATCAAGCGCGCCCACCCCCGACCGCTCTGGTGCGGATGTCGATCACATGGCATGGTCCCTGTGAGCCGCCGCGCACCCACCCGCCGCGCGAGCCGGCACCGTACGCACACGAGGCGCACCGCCGCACACCCCCGGGAGCCGACCCATGACCGCACCCAGTTCGTCCGCCCCCCTCTGGACCCCGGGCCCCGACCGGATCGCCGCAGCCCGGATCACCGCCTTCCAGGCCTGGGCCGCCGAACACCACGGAGCCCCCGCGGACGGCGGATACGCCGCCCTGCACCGCTGGTCCGTCGAGGAGCTCCCGGCCTTCTGGCAGGCCGTCGCCGACTGGTTCGACGTACGCTTCACCACCCCGCCCACCGAGGTCCTCGCCGACCGCTCCATGCCCGGCGCCCACTGGTTCCCCGGCGCCACCCTCAACTACGCCGAGCACGCCCTGCGCGCCGCCGAGGACCCGGCCCGGGCCGGCGACGCGGCCCTCCTGTACGTGGACGAGACCCACGAGCCCACCCCCGTCACCTGGGCCGAGCTCCGCCGCCAGGTCGGCTCCCTCGCCGCAGAGCTCCGCGCCCTCGGCGTCCGCCCCGGCGACCGGATCAGCGGCTACCTGCCCAACATCCCCGAAGCCGTCGTCGCGCTCCTCGCCACCGCCGCCGTCGGCGGGGTGTGGACCTCCTGCGCCCCCGACTTCGGCGCCCGCAGCGTCCTCGACCGCTTCCAGCAGGTCGAACCGGTCGTCCTGTTCACCGTCGACGGCTACCGCTACGGCGGCAAGCAGCACGACCGCACCGACACCGTCGCCGAGCTCCGCCGCGAGCTCCCCTCGCTCCGCGCCGTCGTGCACATCCCGCTCCTCGGCACCCCCGCCCCCGAGGGCAGCCTCGACTGGTCCGCCCTCACCGCGGCCGACACCGCCCCGGTCTTCGAGCAGCTGCCGTTCGAGCACCCCCTCTGGGTGCTGTACTCCTCCGGTACGACCGGCCTGCCCAAGGCGATCGTCCAGTCCCAGGGCGGCATCCTCCTGGAGCACCTCAAGCAGCTCGGCCTGCACTGCGACCTCGGCCCGGAGGACCGGTTCTTCTGGTACACCTCCACCGGCTGGATGATGTGGAACTTCCTCGTCTCCGGCCTGCTCACCGGCACCACCGTGGTCCTCTACGACGGCAGCCCCGGCTTCCCCGACACCGGCGCCCAGTGGCGGATCGCCGAACGCACCCGCGCCACCCTCTACGGCACCTCCGCCGCCTACGTCATGGCCTGCCGCAAGGCCGAGGTCCACCCCTCCCGCGACTTCGACCTCTCCTCGGTGAAGTGCGTGGCCACCACCGGCTCCCCGCTGCCGCCCGACGGTTTCCGCTGGCTGCACGACGAGGTCGCCGAAGACCTGTGGATCGCCTCCGTCAGCGGCGGCACCGACGTCTGCAGCTGCTTCGCCGGCGCCGTCCCCACCCTCCCGGTGCACATCGGTGAACTGCAGGCCGCCTGCCTCGGCACCGACCTCCAGTCCTGGGACCCCTCCGGCAAGCCCCTCACCGGCGAGGTCGGCGAGCTCGTCGTCACCAACCCGATGCCCTCCATGCCGATCCGCTTCTGGAACGACCCCGACGGCAGCCGCTACCGCGACAGCTACTTCGAGATGTTCCCGGGCGTCTGGCGGCACGGGGACTGGATCACCATCACCGACCACGGCTCGGTGATCATCCACGGCCGCTCAGACTCCACCCTCAACCGCCAGGGCGTCCGGATGGGCTCCGCCGACATCTACGAGGCCGTCGAACGCCTTCCCGAGATCAAGGAATCCCTGGTCATCGGCCTGGAGGAGCCGGACGGCGGCTACTGGATGCCGCTCTTCGTCCACCTCGCCCCCGGCGCCACCCTCGACGAGGACCTCCGCAACCGCATCAAGGCCACCATCCGCACGGAACTCTCCCCGCGCCACGTCCCCGACGAGATCATCGAGGTCCCCGGCGTCCCGCACACCCTGACCGGCAAGCGGATCGAGGTCCCGGTCAAGCGCCTCCTCCAGGGCACCCCGCTGGACAAGGCGGTCAACCCGGGCTCGGTCGACAACCTCGACCTCCTGCACTTCTACGCGGAACTGGCCCGCACCCGCCGCCCCTGAGGTCACTGTCAGTGCCCGTGATTACTCTGAGTGAGCAAGTCGATCGCGCTTCGTGACTCGGCTCCGGCTACCGGCACCCAGGGGGAAAACCATGGCACCGACCGACCACAGCCCGTTCCACCCGCGCCGCAGCCTGCGCCGCGAAGTCCCCAGCACCGTCGGCCTCGTTGCCGATGCCCGGGACTTCGCGGCCATGCGCGGCTACCGCAGCTTCGCCTTCGACGACCACGAGGACTACCTCCGCCAGGTCGACGCCCTCCTGCGCTCCCTCGCGGCCGAGGGCATCCACACCACCGTCGCCCTCTTCGACCCCGACGAGTACGCCGAGTACTGCGCCGAATCCGGCCTCGACCCGGACACCCCGGCCGCCCGCACGCGCTACACCGCCGAACTGGCCGGCGCCGGCACCGGCCTGCCGTACTCCGGGCAGCCCATCGACGAACTCGTACCGCTCCTCGTCGACGAGGCCGTTCGCCAGGCCACCTGGGAGTACGCCACCATGCTGCTGGCCGGCCTCGGCCAGTGCGCCGACTGCGGCGAGGACATCGGCCAGGCCTCCTTCGAACAAGCCGGCCGCGTGGTCAAACGCCTCCTGGACGGCGCCGGTCCCGGCCGGCACCACCTCGTCTGCAGCATCCCCACCGAGGACGAACAGCTCATCGCCGTCCTGCACGCCGACACGACCGACGGCGGAGCCGCGGGAAGGGAAGGAATCGACTTCGTGACGGTCCTCGCCGTCGGCATCGCCCTGTCCGGCACCGGGGGAGTGGTACTCCGCAGCAGCCGGGAAGGATCCAGCGACCGGGTCCACGGCTGGCGCCTGGACGGCGGCAAACTCGTCCCGCTCACCGCCGCCGCCGTCTTCAACGCCTACTGCACCGACGCCGACACCGGAGAGCCCGTCGCCCCCGAACCGGGCGTCGAATACTGCCCCGGCTACCGCGTGGACGACCCACACCCCCACCACTGAACCCGCCCCGAAAACGCCCGTGGGGCCCTCACCGCACCCGGTGAAGACCCCACGGCCGAACAACGCCCGACTACTCGCCGGAGAGCACCGCCTGCGCGGCGACCCGCGCCTCGTCGGCGCTGTCCGCCGCCCGCGCCGCCGCAGCGGCCCGCTCGCACTGGGCGAAGGTGTACTTGGCGAGCGTCGCCCGCACGTACGGAATCGACGCGGCACCCATCGACAGGGAGGTGACACCCAGACCGGTCAGCACACACGCCAGCAGCGGGTCCGAAGCCGCCTCGCCACAGACACCACAGCTCTTGCCCTCGGCCCTGGCCGCCTCGGCGGACATGGCGATCAGGTCGAGCAGCGCCGGCTGCCACGGGTCCTGCAGCCGCGACACCGCCCCCACCTGACGGTCGGCGGCGAACGCGTACTGCGCCAGGTCGTTCGTGCCCAGCGACAGGAACTCGACCTCCTGCAGGATCGAACGCGCCCGGAGCGCGGCGGAGGGGATCTCCACCATCGCGCCGAACTTCGCCTGCAGCCCGGCCGCACGGCAGGCGTCCGCGAACGCCTTGGCATCGATCCGGTCGGCCACCATCGGCGCCATGACCTCCAGGTACACCGGAAGCCCCTCGGCCGCCTTGGCCAGCGCGGTCAGCTGCGTCCGCAGCACCTCAGGGTGGTCCAGCAGCGATCGCAGACCCCGCACGCCCAGCGCCGGGTTCGGCTCGTCCGCCGGAGTCAGGAAGTCCAGCGGCTTGTCGGCACCTGCGTCGAGCACCCGCACGACGACCCGGCCCTCCGGGAAGGCCTCCAGCACCTTGCGGTACGACTCGACCTGCTTCTCCTCGGACGGCGCCTTCTTGCTGTCGTCCAGGAACAGGAACTCGGTGCGGAACAGCCCCACCCCCTCGGCACCCGCCTCCACGGCCGCCGGCACGTCCGCCGGACCGCCGACATTGGCCAGCAGCGGCACCTTGTGACCGTCGGACGTGGCACCCGGACCGGACGAAGCGGCGAGCGCCGCCTTCCGCTCGGCGGCCGCAGCCGCCAGCTCGGCCTTCTTCTCCCCACTCGGGTCCACGAAGAGCTCACCGGTGGAACCGTCCACCGCGATGACCGTGCCCTCGGCCAGCTCACAGGCACCCGGCAGCGCCACCACGGCCGGCACACCCAGCGCCCGCGCCAGAATCGCGCTGTGGCTGGTCGGCCCGCCCTCCTCGGTGACGAACCCGAGCACCAGCGCCGGGTCCAGCAGCGCGGTGTCGGCCGGAGCCAGATCCCGGGCGATCAGCACGTACGGCTCGTCACTGTCCGGCACACCCGGCATCGGCACACCCAGCAGGCGCGCCACGATGCGGTTCCGTACGTCGTCCAGGTCGGCCACCCGTCCGGCCATGTACTCGCCGGCCCCGGCCAGCAGCTCGCGGTACGCGGCGAACGCGTCGTACACACCCCGCTCCGCCGTGCTGCCGACGGCGATACGTCGGTCGACGTCCGCCATGAGCTCAGGATCCTCAGCGATCATCGCCTGAGCTTCGAGCACGTGCTGGGCCTCGCCACCGGCCAGCTGGCCGCGCGCGATCAGGTCCGCCGCAACAGCGCTCACGGCCTTGCGAGCGCGCCCCTGTTCGCGCTCCGCATCCTCCGCGGCGATCTGCTTGGCCGGCGGCTCGAGAACCGCCGTACCCATGTGCCGGACCTCGCCGATCGCCACACCGTGGCTCACGCCGACGCCTCGCAGCGTTGTCTCCATTTCACCCGTCTCCGATTGAGCGGCGGACCCACCCGCCGCGATGGATGTACGACAAGCCCTCGACGGGCGAACGATCAGGCCCAGCTGAACAGAGCGTCGTCGGCCTTGACGTCTCCGGACTCGACCAGATCGCTGAGGGAGTCCGCGGTGGCTTCGAGCGCAACGATGGGACAGATGGGCGACTTCCCGGCCGCCTCGACGGCGGCGGGGTTCCACCGCACCATGGCCTGCCCGCGGGTCACGGTGTCCCCCTTGGTGACGAGCAGCTCGAAGCCCTCGCCATTGAGCTGGACGGTGTCGATCCCGAGGTGGGTGAGCACACCGTGGCCCTCGCTGTCGACGACGACGTACGCGTGCGGGTGGAGGGAGACGACCACACCGTCGACGGGGGACACCGCCTCCGAGGGCTCGCGCACGGGGTCGATGGCGGTGCCCGGTCCCACCATGGCACCGGAGAACACCGGATCCGGCACTGCCGCGAGTCCGATGGCGCGCCCGGCGAGTGGGGACGTCACGCTGGTCATGGGGGCCTCCCAGGGGTGGGCTACGTCGTGTTGCCGTCACTGCGTGTTGCGGACGGCATACTCTTACGAAGGATAAGTCACGGGTTGTTCGGGTTCGCCCGAAGTTCGACCCGCACCGGACTGGCCCTTCGGCACGGAGACTAGTGGACTAGACCGGTGGACTAGACCATACGCCCTGAGTCGATTTGCCCGAGCCCCAGCAGAGGTGTACTGTCGTGAGTCCTGCCTGACCGAGACACGTGAACAACGCGTGAACTACTGGTCGGCGGGCAACCAACCCCATCAGTGCAATTCGATCTCGCGATCGCATCTGTGTGCCGTTTTATGGCTGCAGACGAAGTGGTCAGCGAAACGAAAAAACGCTGATAGAGTCGGAACCGCCGGAAAGGGAAACGCGAAAGCGAGAACCTGGAAAGCGCCGAGGAAATCGGGTCCGAAAAGATCTGATAGAGTCGGAAACGCAAGAACGAAGGAAGCGCCCGGAGGAAAGCCCGCGAGGGTCAGTACAAAGGA
>NZ_JBFBAV010000076.1:0-19160 GCF_040689505.1 Streptomyces sp. NPDC051211 | reverse complement strand
TCGCGAAGCGACGCGACGAAGGAGCGCCCTTGACAGGCCGGACGGACACGGAACGACACTGGGACTGCCGGGAAGGCCCCCCGCCTGCTCCTTCGCTTCCGTCCAGGCGAAGCCCCGGCCATCCCCTGGCCCCGCCCAGCAGACCGGCCCGGCCCGGGAGGGCGCGCCTCGGCCGGTCGCCGCCCGGCAGTTGAGCGGGGTCGCGGCCGGGTGGGCCGCTGCGCGGAGCCTTCCCCCCACCCCGCCCCTTCCCGAAACCGGGCGCTGTCCGGACCCGCGCCTCAAACGCCGGCGAGGCTGGGCTGCGGGGTCTCGGCCCGGCCCCGCACCCACCCCGGCGAGGCTGGAGAGCGGGGTCTCGGCCCGGCCCCCGCAACCAGCCCGCCGAGGCCGGGTAGCGGGGCTCCGCCTCAAGTCTGGGCCGGGGAGGCACCGCCCAGCAGGCCAGCGGGGTCGGGCTGTGCGCGCCCCGAAGCCCCGCCCAGGCGTCCGACTCCGTCCGGCCGTAGCCCCCAGGGGTGGGTGGCGCACCGCCGTGTTGGCCCGGCTCCGAGTGGGGGGCAAAGGGGTGGGCCTGCGCCGGGCGCACCGCACCCCCCGCCCAGCCTCCGGCTTCCGTCCGGGCGAAGCCTGCAGGGGTGGGTGGCGCACCGCCGTCTTGGCCCGGTTCCGAGTGGGGGCATGGGGGTGGGTGCGCCGTGCGCCGCGAAGCGCCGCCCAGGCGTTCGGACTTCGTCCGGGCGGAGCCCCCAGGGGTGGGTGGCGCACCGCCGTCTTGGCCCGGTTCCGAGTGGGGGCAAAGGAGCGTGCCCGCGCCTTGCGCCCCGTACACCCCGCAGGGGCGAGGAGCGCGCCTGCGCCGTGCGGCAAACACCCCCCGCAGGGGCGAGGAGCGCGCCTGCGCCGTGCGGCATGACACCCCCCGCCGGGGTGAGGAGCGCGCCTGCGCCGGGTGGTACGTACACCCCGCCCCCGGGGCAAGCGAGTGGTCGTGTCGAGAGCACCGTACGAGCGGCAGGCGCGGAGGCGGCCCGGGACGGGGCAGCACCCGTTTCCCTCAGGCCGCCGGGTTCGGTCCCGCAGGGTTCAGGCGGTGGGCGTCGCGGGCCAGGGTCAGGGCGATCAGGTCGTGGGGGCGGGAGAGGGAGCGGGAGGTGAGTTGTTCCAGGCGGCGGAGGCGGTTGAAGACCGTGTTGCGGTGGCAGTACAGGCGGCTCGCCGCGCGGCCCGCCGAGCCCTCCGCGGCCAGCCACGCGTCCAGGGTCTCCAGGAGCACGGCGCGGTCCGCCGGGTCCAGGTCCAGCAAGGGCCCGAGGACGGACGCGACCAGCTCGGCGGCGAGTTCCGGCTGGCGGACCACCAGCGCCGTCGGGAGGCGGTCGGTGAGGCGGACCAGGGTGCGGTCCTCCGGGCCGCAGGTGCGCAGCGCGGTCTCCGCCAGCCGCCGGGCCCGCCCCAGCTCGGTGAGGCCGTCCACCACCGGGCTGATCCCGCCCGGGCCCGGGCAGCGGTCGGCCAGCTCCGCCGTCAGGTCGGACAGGGAGGACGAAGCCAGCGCGACCACGGCCAGTTCGCGTTCCGTCCGCATCCGCCAGAACAGCCGCATCCCGCCCACCGCCTCGATGCGGTGCAGCGCGTCCCGCCGGTCGGCCGGCAGTACCACCACCGCGTACCGGCCCTGTTCCGGCAGGTCCAGGCCGGCCGCGGCACGGGCCGCCAGGCCCGGGGACGCGTCGCCCTCCAGCAGCGCGTCCAGCAGCGCCTGCACCCGCTCGTCGCTGCGCCGCCGCATCTCCCGCTCGGCCGTCCGGTACGCCTCCGCCGTCGCCGCCGCCTGCTGCTCGATCCCCGCCCACATCGCGCCCGCGGTCCGGGCGAGGACCGGCAGGGCGTCCGGGTCCTGTTCCGTGACGATGTCCAGCAGGGCCTCCCAGGTCAGCCGCCCGGCCCGCCGGTACGCGTACAGCAGCAGGTCCAGCGGAAGCCCCTGTGCGGCACGCCGCCGGCCCAGCTCCTCCGCGTACGCGAGGTCCTTGCGCGGCTCGGAGCGGCGGGCGGCGAACGCCTCGATGCCGTAGTGCATCGCCTCGCTGACCTGCTTCCAGTGCTCGTCGCGCGGTACCGCCACGTCGAACAGCGGGGAGTGCTTCGCCAGGTCCTCGATCAGCTGATCGGTGAGTCCGGGGATCCGGTCCATCAGAACTTCGGCCGCCCCCAGCAGGACCGACCACTCCACGTCCGTACGCGTTCTGTGCCCGCCCATGGGGGCAGAGGATGTCACCCCTCTGCCGCCCCCGTCAGCGACCGCGACCGCAGGTCTGTGCGCTTGCACAACCGCACCCCACCCCCGGCTGGTCATGAGCAGCGATTCCGCTTCCGGCCGTGGACGCGCGCTCCGCCCGGTGCTGGTCTGTGCGCCAGCACAACGCAGGGCAGGCAGGGGAGGGAGAGGACTTGGCTTCGCTACAGGTGCGCGCGCTGTCCATCGGCTACGGGCCGGTGCGGGCGCTGCGCTCCGTGTCGCTCGACGTACCGGCCGGCGCCGTGGTCGTCGTACTGGGAGGGAACGGCGCGGGGAAGTCGACACTGCTGCGCGCGGTGTCCCGGACCCTGACGTTCCACCGCGGCGCGGTCACCGACGGCAGCATCAGCTTCGACGGCCGGCCGCTGGACGGCCTCAGTCCCGCCCAGGTGGTCGCCGCCGGGGTGGTGCAGGTGCCCGAGGGGCGGCAGGTGTTCGCCCGGATGACGGTCGCGGACAATCTGCGGGCCGGGGCGCTGGGCGCCCGGGCCGGCTCCCGCGGCGAGGTGGCCGCCTCGCTCGACCGGGTGCACCAGCTGTTTCCGGTGCTGGCCCGCCGGGCCCGGCAGCGGGCCGGGCTGCTGTCCGGCGGCGAGCAGCAGATGCTCGCCCTCGGGCGGGCCCTGATGGCCCGGCCGCGGCTGCTGTTGCTCGACGAGCCGTCCCTCGGGCTGGCCCCGAAGATGGCCGCGACGATCGCCGAGACGGTCACCGAGATCAACGCGGCCGGTACGTCCGTCCTGCTCGTCGAGCAGAACGCGGCGCTGGCGCTGCGGCTGGCCTCCCACGCGTACGTGCTGGAGGTCGGCGAGGTCGCGCTGCAGGGCCGGGCTGCCGAACTGGCCGCCTCCGACGAGGTCCGCCGCCGGTACCTGGGCATCACGGACGAGGGCGCGCCCGCGCCCGCCGAGGCGCCCCGCGCGCTGCGCAGGTGGTCCCGGTGACCGCCCCCGACGGCTCCTCTTCCGCGCCCCCCGAGCTGGCCGTTCGCGACGTCACGGTCCGGTTCGCCGGTCTCACCGCTCTCGACGGGGTCTCCTTCACGGTGGCTCCCGGCAGTGTGCACGCCGTCATCGGACCCAACGGAGCCGGCAAGTCGACCTGCTTCAACGTGTTGTCCGGGGTGTACCGGGCGGCCTCCGGCAGCGTCCGGTTCGGCGGTACCGAGCTCACCGGGCTGGCCCCGCACGCCGTCGCCGCCCTCGGGGTCGCCCGCACCTTCCAGAACCTGGCGCTGCCCCCGCACACCACGGTCGCCGACAGCCTGCTGCTCGGCCGCCACCGGCTGATGCGGTCCGGTTTCCTCGCCACCGGGCTGCGGCTGCCCGCCGCGACCCGCGAGGACCGCCGGCACCGTGAACGGGTCCGGGAGATCGCCGCGTTCGTCGGCCTGGAGGGCGATCTGGGGGCGCCCGCGGGCTCCCTCCCGTACGGGAAACAGAAGCTCGTCGAGCTGGCCCGGGCCCTGTGCATGGAGCCCCGGCTGCTGCTCCTCGACGAACCCGTCGCCGGGATGACCGCCGACGAGCGGCAGCGCACGGCCGCCGTCATCGCGGGCGTCCGGGACGGTCTCGGCATCTCGATCGTGCTGGTCGAACACGACATGGGGGTGGTGATGCGGCTCGCGGACGCGGTGACCGTACTCGACTTCGGGAAGCGGATCGGCGGGGGCAGCCCGGCCGAGGTGCAGAACGATCCGGCCGTGGTCCGGGCCTATCTGGGAGAGGAGGAGGCGTGAGCACTTTCCTCGAACTGCTGCTCGGCGGGCTGTCCATGGGGTCCGTGTACGCGCTGATCGCGCTCGGTTTCGTCGTCATCTTCAAGGCCACCGAGGTGGTGAACTTCGCCCACGCCTCTCTGCTGCTGGCGGGCGGCTACGTCACCGCGCTGCTCCACGAGGAGCTCGGTTTCTGGCTCGCGCTGCTGGTGGGGGCGGCCGCGGCCGCCGTCGTCGGCGCGGGCATCGAGTTCCTGGTGATGCGCCGCTACCGGGGGCAGGACCAGAGCGTGCTCGCCATCGTCACCATCGGCGTGGACATCCTGCTCATCACCGACCTCACCCGCCGCATCGGCACCGACGTCCTCTCGCTCGGCGACCCGTGGGGCAGCGCGGTGGTCCGGCTCGGGCCGGTCACCCTGGCCCAGACCCGGATCGCCGCGATCCTCGCCGCCGGACTGCTGATCACCGTCTTCCTGCTGGTCTTCCGCTACACCTCCTGGGGCGTGGCCATGCGGGCCGCCGCCGAACGCCCGGAGACCGCCGCGCTGATGGGCGTACGGCTGGGCCGGGTCTCGCTCGCCGCCTGGGCGGTGGCCGGAGCGCTGGCCACGGTCGCCGCCCTGTTCCTGACCGTGTTCCCCACCCCGGGCCTGGAGCGGGCCACCTCGCTGGCCGCCCTGAAGGCCTTCCCCGCCGCCATCCTCGGCGGTCTCGACTCCACCACCGGCGCCCTGGCGGGCGGCCTGATCGTCGGCGTCACCGAGGCCCTGGCCACCGGCTACCAGAGCCAGCTGACGTTCCTCGGCCGCGGCATCGGCGACCTCGCGCCCTATCTGGTGATGGTCGCGGTGCTGCTGCTCCGTCCGGCGGGCCTGTTCGGTACGAAGGAGCTGGCGCGTGTCTGACCTCGTCCGCCGGGCCCTGTGGGCCGCCGGAGCCGTGCTGCTCCTCGCCCTGCCCTTCTACCTGGACCGGTTCTGGCTCCAGGCCGGCCTGTTCGCCATCGCCGCCGCCATCGGGGCCATCGGGCTCAACCTGCTCACCGGCGCCACCGGCCAGCTGTCCATGGGCCACGCCTTCTTCCTGGCCGTCGGGGCGTACGGCTACTGCGCGCTCGCCGGGGACGGCACGAAGGCCGGCGGCCACGAGCTCGTCGGCCTGGGGCTGCCCAGCTGGCTCGCCGCGATCCTTGCGGTGGCCCTCACCGGCGTGGCGGGCGGGCTGTTCAGTCCCATCGCGGGCCGGCTGCGCGGCGCCTACCTCGGCATCGCCACCCTCGCGCTGATCTTCATCGGGCAGCACGTGCTCTTCAACGCGGGCAGCCTCACCGGCGGGTTCAACGGCCGGGCCGTCGAGCCGCTGTCCCTCCTCGGCATCACCTTCGACGACACCGAGACGGTGATCGCCGCGGTCCCCTTCCAGTCCGCCGAGAAGCTCTGGTACGTGGCCCTCGCCGCGCTGCTGGCCTGCGCCCTGTTCGCCCGGGGGGTGCTGCGGGGCCGCCCCGGCCGGGCCATGAACGCCATCCGCGACCACAACATCGCCGCCGGTGTGATGGGCGTGCCGGTGGCCCGCTACCGGGCCGCCGTGTTCGTCCTGTCCTCGATGTACGCGGGGCTGGCCGGTGTCCTGCTGGCCCTGGTCTTCCAGCGGACCGTGCCCGACTACTTCGGCATGGTCCTGTCCCTCGAATACCTCGCCATGATCGTCATCGGCGGGCTGGGCACGGTGGCCGGCGCCGTCGTCGGCGCCGCCTTCGTGTCCCTGCTGCCCCAGCTGCTCACCCGTTACAGCGACGCCCTGCCGCTGGTGTCCGCCCCCGGTACCGGCGGGGTCTCCCCGGGCGAGGCCTCCCGCTACCTGTACGGCGCGGCCGTGGTGCTGGTGGTGCTGTTCCTGCCCGGCGGCCTCATCCGCCTCAACCACGTCATCCGGCTCACCCCCTCGAAGAAGGAGCAAGCGTGAGAAGAACCAGACTCGGTACGGCGGCCCTGGCGGCCGCGCTGGTCCTGACCGGCGCGGCCGGCTGCAGCAGCAAGGCGGGCAGCTCCGACAAGGCCGAGGAGAGCGCGGGCGGGGTGAAGACCGGCGACGGGGTCTCCGACACCGCCATCCAGCTCGGCGTCCTCACCGATATGACCGGGGTCTACGCCTCGCTCGGCAAGAGCGTCACCCAGGCCCAGCAGCTCTGGGCGAAGCAGACCAACGCGGCCGGCGGCATCTGCGGCCGGAAGGTCGAGCTGACCGTCCGCGACCACGGCTACGACCCGCAGAAGGCGCTCGCCGCGTACACCGAGCTGGAGCCCAAGGTGCTGGGCTTCGCCCAGTTCATCGGCTCCCCGTTCGTGGCCGCGGTGGAGGAGCGCATCGACGGCCAGGACAAGGGCCTGGTCATCCCGCAGGCCTGGTCGGCCTCGCTGCTGGGCAGCCCGTACGTCCGTACGGTCGGGGCGACGTACGACATCGAGACGGTCAACGCCATCGGCTACCTGCTCGACCAGAAGCGGATCGCCTCCGGGGACAGGATCGGGCACGTCTACTTCGAGGGCGACTACGGCGAGAACGCGCTGACCGGGGCGAAGCACGCGGCGAAGGAGGCCGGGCTCACGATCGTCGAACAGAAGATCAAGCCGACCGACAACGACATGACCGCGCAGGTCGCCGCGCTCAAGCAGGCCGGGGTGAAGGCCGTGGTGATCAGTGCGGGTCCGCGCCAGGCGGCCTCCCTGGTCGGGGTCGCGGCGGCGGGCGGCTGGAACGTGCCGTTCGTCGGCAACAACTCGGCGTACGCCCCGCAGCTGCTGGCCACGCCGGCGGGGGCGGCCTTGCAGAAGGACTACTACGTCGCCGCCTCCACCCTGCCCATCGGCTCGACCGAGGCGGGCCCGGCCGGGCTGGCCGCCGCGTACAAGGCGGAGTACCCGGGGGCGGGCCTGGACAACGGGGTGGTGGCCGGGTGGACGGCTGCGAGCGTGTACGGGGAGGTGCTGAAGAAGGCGTGCGCCGGGAAGGACCTCACCCGGGAGGGTGTGGGCAAGGCGCTGCTCGGCCTGAAGGCGTACGACAGCGGCTTCGGCATCACCCACGACTTCTCGGACCCGAAGGCGCCGTCGACGCGGCAGAGCATCATCATGAAGCCGGACGAGAAGGTGCCGGGGGGCTTGAAGGTGGTCAAGGAGGCGTCGGTCGCCCCGGCGGCCGCCTCCTTCACCCCGTCCGGCTGACGGGGTTCAGCCCCGCCGGCGTTTGAGGCGCGGGGTCCGGGGCGGAGCCCCGGGAGCCTCGGCGGAGCCGCTGCCGGGCCTGGAGGCCCCGCGAAGGGGGCGGGCACGACGAGAGGGCCCGTACACCACATGGTGTACGGGCCCTCTCGGGTACGTCAGCCGCAGGCTACGGAACCTGCGTGGCGCGCGCCTCGCGGCGGTTGTGCCGGAAGGTGTTCACCCGGCGCGTCGTCGCGAACAGCGGGATGGTCGCCGCCAGCACGATCTGCAGGGCGCAGCCGGTCTGGAGCAGCAGCTGGCCGCCCGGCGCGTCGAACGCCCACGCCGCCAGCAGCCCCATCGCTCCGACGATCCAGCTGAGCATCGCCACCGCGAGGACGCCCCGCGGCTTGGGGTACTCGACCCGGCTCACCATCAGCCAGGCCACCCCGATGATCGCCAGCAGGGTCGGCGGGAACGGCAGCTCCAGCAGCACGATCGAGACGACCGTCAGCGCGCCGAAGGGGCTCGGCATGCCCTGGAACATGCCGTCCTTCATCGTCACGCAGCTGAATCTCGCGAGTCGGAGCACGACCGCGAGCAGCACCACGATCGCGGCCACCGCCGACACCTTCTGGTGCGCGTCGTCGGCGACCATGCCGTAGACGAGCACGAAGTAGGCGGGGGCCAGACCGAAGCTGATCAGGTCGGACAGGTTGTCCAGCTCGGCACCCATCGGCGAGCTGCGGAGCTTGCGCGCCACGAGCCCGTCGAACAGGTCGAACACGGCCGCCATCAGCATCAGTATCACCGCGGTCGCGGCGCTGTGGCGGGCCATGCCCGTCTCGGCGCTGCCGGTGAGGTGCGGGATGAGGATTCCGGTGGTGGTGAAGTACACCGCCATGAATCCGCAGGTCGCGTTGCCGAGGGTGAGGGTGTCCGCTATCGACAGCCGCAGCGAGAGGGGCATCTCCTCGCCGTCGGTCTCCTCGGGGGCCGCTTCCGGCACCCAGTCGGTGCGGTCCGTACGGCTCGCCGGTGATTCGGGATCAGTCACGGTCAATTCGGGTCACCCCCGCGGTCGTGGCCTGGCCGACCTCGACCGCGACTTCGACGCCCTCGGGGAGGTAGATGTCGACGCGCGAGCCGAAGCGGATCAGACCGATCCGTTCGCCCTGCTCCACCTTCGTGCCGGCCGGCACGTAGGGGACGATCCGACGGGCGACCGCACCCGCGATCTGCACCATCTCGATGTCGCCGAGCTCGGTGTCGAAGTGCCAGACAACGCGCTCGTTGTTCTCGCTCTCCTTGTTGAACGCCGGGACGAACCCGCCGGGGATGTGCTCCACGGACGTCACCGTGCCGGCCAGCGGCGCGCGGTTGACGTGGACGTTCAGCGGGCTCATGAAGATCGCGACGCGGGTCCGTCCGTCCTTCCACGGCATGATGCTCTGCACCACACCGTCGGCGGGGGAGATGACCCGGCCCTGAGCGATCTCTCGCTCGGGGTCACGGAAGAACCACAGCATGCCCGCCGCGAGAGCGGTGGTGGGCACGGCCGCCGCGGCCCAGCGTCCGGACTTGCGGGCCCGGATCAGGCTGAGCGCCGCGGTGGCGACGGTCGGCAGAAGCCACGGCGATGCTCCGCGCGCGAGGCGTACGCCAGTGAGGCTGTCGCGAGGTGCAGAGGTTTGGCTGTGGGGCATGGATGACCTTCGTAGCGTGTGATTGCCGCGCCGCAAACGGGGGGACGGGGCGGCGGCTGTACTGGAATGCTAGCGGTTGCGCGCAACAACTGGGCAAGCCAGAAGCCGAGTCGGTGACCCAAGCCCAGTGACTGGATGTGACCCTTTTCGCTCCTAAAAAGGGGCGAATCGGGACGTTCAGCCCTGGAGTCGGTACTCCTCGAGCAGGCGTCGCCCAATGATCATTTTCTGGATCTCGGCGGTACCTTCACCGATGAGCAGCATCGGAGCCTCGCGGTAGAGCCGCTCGATCTCGTACTCCTTCGAGAAGCCGTATCCGCCGTGGATCCGGAAGGCGTCCTCCACCACCTCCTTGCAGTACTCGGAGGCGAGGTACTTCGCCATCCCTGCTTCGAGGTCGTTTCGTTCCCCGGAGTCCTTTTTGCGTGCTGCGTTGACCATCATCGCATGGGCGGCCTCGACCTTGGTAGCCATCTCGGCCAGCTTGAACTGAATGGCCTGGTGCTCGGCGATCGGCTTCCCGAAAGTGTGACGTTGCTGGGCATACGAGACACCCAGCTCGAATGCACGCTGCGCAACGCCGCAACCACGCGCCGCCACGTTGACGCGGCCGACCTCGACCCCGTCCATCATTTGGTAAAACCCTCGGCCGGTGGTCCCGCCCAGGACACGATTGGCCGGAATGCGCAGTCCGTCCATGATGAGCTCGGTCGTGTCGACCCCCTTGTAGCCCATCTTGTCGATCTTGCCGGGGATGGTCAGGCCCGGACGGACCTCGCCGAAGCCCGGCTCCTTCTCCACCAGGAAGGTCGTCATCGACTTGTGCGGCGCCGTGCCCTCGGGGTGGCCTTCGTCACTCCGCACCAGAACGGCCACCAGGGTGGACGAGCCGCCGTTGGTCAGCCACATCTTCTGGCCGTTCAGGACGTACTCGTCGCCGTCCTTCACCGCCTTGGAGGTGATGGCCGACACATCGGAGCCCAGCGCCGGCTCGGACATCGAGAACGCGCCGCGCACCTCGCCCAGCGCCATCCGGGGCAGGAAGTGGTCCTTCTGCTCCTGGGTGCCGTGCTGCTTGAGCATGTACGCCACGATGAAGTGCGTGTTGATGATGCCCGAGACGGACATCCAGCCCCGGGCTATCTCCTCCACGCACAGGGCGTAGGTGAGGAGCGACTCACCCAGGCCGCCGTACTCCTCCGGGATCATCAGGCCGAAGAGGCCGAGCTCCTTGAGGCCGTCGACGATCTGCTGCGGGTACTCGTCGCGGTGCTCCAGCTCGGTCGCGACCGGGATGATCTCCTTGTCGACGAACTCCCGGACGGTCTTGAGGATCTCCCGCTGGACGTCCGTGAGCCCGGCGGTCTGGGCGAGTCGTGCCATGGCTACTTCCCCTGTTCCTTCAGCTGGGGGCGGCCGGGCTGCTCGCCGCCGCGCTCCTTGATGTACGTCTCGGTCGGGACCATCACCTTGCGCCGGAAGACGCAGACGAGGGTGCCGTCCTGCTTGTAGCCCTTGGTCTCGACGTAGACGATGCCGCGGTCGTTCTTCGACTTCGACGGGGTCTTGTCCAGGACCGTGGTCTCGCCGTAGATGGTGTCGCCGTGGAAGGTCGGCGCCACGTGCCGCAGGGACTCGATCTCCAGGTTGGCGATGGCCTTCCCGGAGACGTCCGGCACGGACATGCCCAGCAGCAGCGAGTAGATGTAGTTGCCCACGACCACGTTCTTGCCGAAGTCGGTCGTGTTCTCGGCGTAATTGCTGTCCATGTGGAGCGGGTGGTGGTTCATGGTCAGCAGACAGAAGAGGTGGTCGTCGTACTCGGTGACCGTCTTCCCGGGCCAGTGCTTGTAGACCGCGCCGACCTCGAACTCTTCGTACGTCCGTCCGAACTGCATGGGGCTCAGGCCTCCGGGATCTCGAACTTGCTGGTGCGCTGCATGCCGGCGGCCCGGCCCTTGCCGGCGATGACCAGGGCCATCTTGCGGCTGGCCTCGTCGATCATCTCGTCGCCGAGCATCGCCGAGCCCTTCTTGCCGCCCGCCTCCGAGGTGCACCAGTCGTACGCGTCGAGGATCAGCTCGGCGTGGTCGTAGTCCTCCTGCGAGGGGGAGAAGACCTCGTTGGCCGCGTCGACCTGGCCCGGGTGCAGCACCCACTTGCCGTCGAAGCCCAGGGCGGCGGCCCGGCCGGCCACCTCGCGGTACGCGTCCACGTCGCGGATCTGCAGGAAGGGGCCGTCGATCGCCTGGAGGTTGTGCATACGGGCCGCCATCAGGATCCGCATCAGGATGTAGTGGTAGGCGTCCGCGCCGTAGCCGGGCGGCTGCATGCCCACGACCAGCGACTTCATGTTGATGGAGGCCATGAAGTCGGCCGGGCCGAAGATGATCGTCTCCAGTCGCGGCGAGGCGGCGGCGATCTCGTCGACGTTCACCAGGCCCTTGGCGTTCTCGATCTGCGCCTCGATGCCGATCTTGCCGACCTCGAAGCCCATGGTCTTCTCGATCTGGGTCAGCAGGAGGTCCAGGGCCACGACCTGCTGGGCGTCCTGGACCTTCGGCAGCATGATGCAGTCGAGGTTCTGGCCGGCTCCCTCGACGACCGTGATGACGTCGCGGTAGGTCCAGTGCGTGGTCCAGTCGTTGACGCGCACGACCCGGGTCTTGCCCGTCCAGTCGCCGTTGTTCAGCGCGTCCACGATGGTGTGGCGGGCGCCTTCCTTGGCGAGCGGCGCGCAGGCGTCCTCCAGGTCCAGGAAGACCTGGTCGGCCGGCAGGCCCTGGGCCTTCTCCAGGAAGCGCGGGTTCGAACCCGGAACCGCGAGGCAGGAGCGACGCGGGCGAAGACGGTTCACCGGGTGGACGGGCGTGGTCATGCGGGGACCTCCGTGCTTGCAACGATTTCGAGAGGGGCGAGCTTGTTGGCTTTGCGGATCTCGTCGACGATACGACCGATGATCTCGGTGATGCCGAAGTCCTTCGGCGTGAAGACGGCGGCCACACCGGCTGCCTTGAGTGTCACGGCATCCGCGTTCGGAATGATGCCTCCGACGATGACGGGAATGTCACCCGCCCCCGCCTTGCGCAGCCGCTCCAGGACGTCCGGGACGAGTGCGCTGTGGGAGCCGGACAGGATGGACAGTCCCACGCAGTGCACGTCCTCGGCCAGCGCCGCGGAGGAGATCTCCTCCGGTGTCAGCCGGATGCCCTGGTAGACCACCTCGAAGCCGGCGTCGCGGGCGCGGACGGCGATCTGCTCGGCGCCGTTGGAGTGCCCGTCCAGGCCGGGCTTGCCGACCAGCAGGCGCAGCCGCCCCGAGCCGAGCTCCTCGGCCGTGCGCGCCACCTTCTCGCGGACCTCGTGCATCGGCGTGCCGGGCTCCGCGGTGACCGCCACCGGCGCCGAGGAGACCCCGGTGGGGGCGCGGAACTCGCCGAAGACCTCGCGCAGGGCGCTCGCCCATTCGCCGGTGGTGACACCGGCGCGGGCGCACTCCAGGGTGGCCTCCATCAGGTTCTCGGTGCCGGCCGCGGCCTCCTTGAGGCGCTCCAGGGCCTGCCCGGTGGTGGGGAAGACGAACGGGTCGCCGTTCCCCTGGCGGTCCGAGGACTCCTCGCGCTCGGCGCGCCAGCGGACGATGCGCTCGACGGTCAGCGCCTCCACCGCCCCGTCCACCGTCATGATCGCGCCGTCCAGGTCGGCGGTCAGCGGGTTCTCCTCGGTCTGCTGGAAGCAGTTCACCCCGACGATCTTGTCCTCGCCGGCCTCGATCCGGGCCCGCCGCTCGGCGTGCGAGGAGACCAGCTGGGACTTCAGGTAGCCGGACTCGACGGCGGCCATCGCGCCGCCCATCTCCTGGATCCGGTCGATCTCGGCCAGGCACTCCGCGACCAGGGCGTCCACCTTGGCCTCGATGACGTGCGACCCGGCGAAGATGTCCTCGTACTCCAGCAGGTCGCTCTCGTGGGCGAGGACCTGCTGGATGCGCAGCGACCACTGCTGGTCCCAGGGCCGGGGGAGCCCCAGCGCCTCGTTCCAGGCCGGCAGCTGCACGGCGCGGGCGCGGGCGTCCTTGGAGAGGGTGACCGCCAGCATCTCCAGCACGATGCGCTGGACGTTGTTCTCCGGCTGCGCCTCGGTCAGGCCGAGCGAGTTGACCTGGACGCCGTAGCGGAAGCGGCGCTGCTTGTCGTTCTCGATGCCGTAGCGCTCGCGGGTGACCTTGTCCCAGATGCGGCCGAAGGCGCGCATCTTGCACATTTCCTCGATGAAGCGGACGCCCGCGTTCACGAAGAAGGAGATACGGGCGACCACCTCGCCGAACCGGTCCTCCGGGACCTGCCCCGAGTCGCGGACCGAGTCCAGCACCGCGATGGCGGTGGACATCGCGTACGAGATCTCCTGGACCGGAGTGGCCCCCGCCTCCTGCAGGTGGTAGCTGCAGATGTTGATCGGGTTCCACTTCGGGATGTGGTTGACCGTGTACGCGATCATGTCCGTCGTCAGGCGGAGCGAGGGCCCGGGCGGGAAGACGTGCGTCCCGCGCGACAGGTACTCCTTGACGATGTCGTTCTGGGTGGTGCCCTGGAGCTTGGAGATGTCCGCGCCCTGCTCCTCGGCGGCCACCTGGTAGAGCGCCAGCAGCCACATCGCGGTGGCGTTGATCGTCATCGAGGTGTTCATCTGCTCCAGGGGTATGTCCTGGAACAGCCGCCGCATGTCGCCCAGATGCGAGACCGGGACCCCGACCCGGCCCACCTCGCCGCGGGCGAGGATGTGGTCGGGGTCGTAGCCGGTCTGCGTCGGCAGGTCGAACGCGACCGACAGGCCGGTCTGGCCCTTGGCGAGGTTGCGGCGGTACAGCTCGTTGGACGCCTCGGCCGTGGAGTGGCCGGCGTACGTCCGCATGAGCCACGGACGGTCCTTCTGGCGCTCTGTCATCTCAGGCGTTCCTTATGGCCCGGGGGCGTCTCAGATGTTCCGGAAGCGGTTGATGGCGTCGAGGTGCGTGGCGCGCAGCTCGTGGTCGCGGACGCCCAGGCCCTCCTCGGGGGCCAGCGCGAGGACGCCGACCTTGCCCTGGTGGAGGTTGCGGTGGACGTCGTACGCCGCCTGGCCGGTCTCCTCCAGGGAGTAGACCTTCGAGAGGGTGGGGTGGATCTTGCCCTTGGCGATCAGGCGGTTGGCCTCCCACGCCTCGCGGTAGTTCGCGAAGTGCGAGCCGATGATGCGCTTGAGCGACATCCACAGGTAGCGGTTGTCGTACTCGTGCATGTAGCCCGAGGTCGAGGCGCAGGTGGTGATGGTGCCGCCCTTGCGGGTGACGTAGACGCTCGCGCCGAAGGTCTCGCGGCCGGGGTGCTCGAAGACGATGTCGATGTCCTCGCCGCCGGTCAGCTCGCGGATGCGCTTGCCGAAGCGCTTCCACTCCTTCGGGTCCTGGGTGTGCTCGTCCTTCCAGAACTTGTAGCCCTCGGCGTTGCGGTCGATGACCGCCTCCGCGCCCATGGCCCGGCAGATGTCGGCCTTCTCGGGAGAGGAGACGACGCAGATCGGGTTGGCGCCGCCGGCCAGCGCGAACTGGGTGGCGTACGAGCCGAGGCCGCCGCTCGCGCCCCAGATCAGGACGTTGTCGCCCTGCTTCATGCCGGCGCCGTTGCGGGAGACCAGCTGGCGGTACGCGGTGGAGTTGACCAGGCCGGGGGAGGCGGCCTCCTCCCAGCTGAGGTGGGCGGGCTTGGGCATCAGCTGGTTGGACTTGACGAGTGCGATCTCCGCCAGGCCGCCGAAGTTGGTCTCGAAGCCCCAGATGCGCTGCTCGGGGTCGAGCATCGTGTCGTTGTGGCCGTCCGAGGACTCCAGCTCGACCGAGAGGCAGTGCGCGACGACCTCGTCGCCGGGGTTCCACGCGTTGACGCCCGGGCCGGTGCGCAGCACGACGCCCGCGAGGTCGGAGCCGATGATGTGGTACGGGAGGTCGTGGCGCTTGGTCAGCTCCGACAGGCGCCCGTAGCGCTCGAGGAAGCTGAAGGTGGACACCGGCTCGAAGATCGAGGTCCACACGGAGTTGTAGTTGACCGAGGAGGCCATGACGGCCACTAGGGCCTCGCCCGGGCCGAGTTCCGGCACCGGGACCTGGTCCAGGTGCAGGGACTTGCGCGGGTCCTTCTCGCGGGTGGTGAGCCCGGCGAACATCTCCGTCTCGTCCTTGTGCACGGTGATCGCGCGGTAGGAGTCGGGGAGCGGCAGGGCCGCGAAGTCGTCGGCCGTAGCGGTCTGCGACTGGATCGCGTCCAGAATGTCCTTCACGGTAGTGCCTCCGGCGTAGCGCTGAATGAGGGTGCGCTGAGAAGTGAGGGTTGCCGTCGGTTCGGCGGTGCTGTGGTGCTGCGCGGCGCCCGTTCGGGGCGCGGGAGGTGCCTGGTGACGCAGGCGTCCGGGGCGCGTGCCATGCCGTGGTGGGCGTGGATCGCGGGGACATCCGGACGAGTTCAACGTATGGCACCCCGTGTCACCCGGCAAGGCACCGCGTGCCAAAAATTTCTCTCATTTGCCGATTGACCTGCGCAATTGAGCGATGATCGATCAGAGTTACCGGCGAGTAGGGGCAAGCTGGACATACGACAGTGGCCGCACCCGGAACCGGGTGCGGCCACTGTGACGAGCGTCGCTACTTGTTGCGCAGTGCCTCTTCGATGGTCCGCATGACCTCGTCGAGCGGGGCGTCCGTCCGCGCCACCGTCACCAGCACCTCGCCCTCGGTACGGGCCGTCGCGGCCGGCGCGGGCGCAGCCGCCTCGGTCAGCGTCCGGCCCGCGCCGATCCCGGTGCCGAACGTCTTCCGCACGATCGAGAAGGCGTGGTCCAGCTGCGCCTCCACGTCCCCCTGGCCGCCGGCCCGCAGCCAGCGACGCAGCACGTGGTTGTGGGCCGTGACCACCGCGGAGGCGGCCACCTCCGCCAGCAGCGGGTCGTCATTGCCGTCGTGGTGGTCCGTTTCGTCGAAATGGGCCAGCAGGTAGCGGGTGAACAGCCGCTCGTACCGGGCCACCGAAGCGATCTCCCGCTCCCGCAGGGCCGGCACCTCACGGGTCAGCCGGTACCGCTCCACCGACACCGAGGGCGCGGCCGCGTACATCTTCATGACTTCCTTGATCCCCCGGCAGACGGTGTCGAGCGGGTGCTCGTGCGCCGGCGCCGCGTCGAGAACGGCCTCCGCCCGGGTCAGGGTGTCGTCGTGATCGGGGAAGATCGCCTCTTCCTTGGACCGGAAATGGCGGAAGAAGGTACGCCGGGCCACACCGGCGGTCGCGGCGATCTCGTCGACCGTCGTCGCCTCGTACCCCTTGGTCGCGAACAGCTCCATCGCCGCCGTGGCGAGCTCGCGGCGCATCTTGAGCCGCTGCGCGGCCGCCCGGGAGCCGGCGGCGCTCTCCGGGGCGTCGGAGGAGGCCGTGACGGTGCGGGCCTGGGTCTTGGCGGGCTGGGACATAGTGCGAACGTACTGCATGCGCGCCGGAGCGCGCGCCCGAGGGCTGTCCGGGCCCGGAGGAAGGGAAGGATGCGGGGGAGAGCCCGCACTGGGCTCGGGAGGGTTCGTCCGCCGTGAGGGTCCGGCGGACCCGAGCAGCCCTCCCCACGCATCCGGCTCGTGTGCCCGGGGCGGGTTACCGCCGGGCGTACTCACGGAATCCGCGGCCGGTCTTCCGGCCCAGGCAGCCCGCCGCCACCAGGTGCTCCAGCAGCGGGGACGGGGCCAGGCCCGGGTCGCGGAACTCCTTGTGGAGCACCTTCTCGATGGCCAGGGACACGTCCAGGCCGACCACGTCGAGGAGCTCGAACGGGCCCATCGGGTAGCCGCCGCCCAGCTTCATCGCCGCGTCGATGTCGTCCAGCGACGCGTAGTGCGACTCCACCATCTTGATCGCGTTGTTCAGGTACGGGAACAGCAGCGCGTTCACGATGAACCCGGCCCGGTCCCCGCAGTCCACCGCGTGCTTGCGGACCTTGGCACAGACCTCGCGGACCGTGGCGTGCACGTCGTCGGCGGTCAGGACGGTACGGACCACCTCGACCAGCTTCATCGCCGGCGCCGGGTTGAAGAAGTGCATGCCGATCACGTCCTGCGGGCGCGAGGTCGCACGGGCGCAGGCGATCACCGGCAGCGAGGAGGTGGTGGTCGCCAGCACCGCACCCGGCTTGCAGATCTTGTCCAGGGCGGCGAACAGCTCCTGCTTCACCGCCAGGTCCTCCGCGACCGCCTCGACCGCCAGGTCCACCTCGGCGAACGCCTCCAGCGAACCGGCCGGGGTGATCAGGGCCAGGGTCTGCTCCGCGGCCTCCTCGGACAGCCGGCCCTTGGCCACGGCCCGGCCCAGGGACTTCCCGATCGCGGCCTTCGCGGCGGCGGCTTTCTCGTCGCTGCGCGCGGCCAGCACCACGGCGAAGCCGGCCTGCGCGAAGACCTGCGCGATGCCGCTCGCCATCGTGCCGGACCCGGCCACACCCACCGAGCTCACCGGACGGCCGGCGACCGGGCCGCCGCCCTCCAGCGGGGTCAGCGCGTCCCGCACCACCACCGGGCTGCCCGGCGCCTCGTACGAGTAGAAGCCGCGACCCGCCTTCCGGCCGGTCAGCCCCGCCTCGGTGAGGTGGCCCAGGATCGGCGCCGGGGCGTGCAGCCGGTCGCCGGAGGAGGTGTACATGGCCTCCAGGACGGTCCGCGCGGTGTCCACGCCGATCAGGTCGAGCAGGGCCAGCGGACCCATGGGCAGGCCGCAGCCCAGCTTCATCGCCGCGTCGATGTCCTCGCGGGAGGCGTACTTCGACTCGTACATGGCGGCGGCCTGGTTGAGGTAGCCGAAGAGCAGGCCGTCCGCGACGAAACCGGGGCGGTCGCCGACCGCGACCGGCTCCTTGCCGAGCGACCGGGCGAGCGCGGTGACCGCCTCGACGGCCGACGGGGCGGTCAGCACCGAGGAGACCACCTCGACCAGCTTCATCGCCGGGGCCGGGTTGAAGAAGTGCAGCCCGAGGACCCGCTCCGGGTGCTGCGACTCGGCGGCCAGCCGGGTCACGGACAGGGCGTTGGTGCCGGTCGCCAGAATCGTGTCGGGCCGGACGATCGCGTCCAGGTCGCGGAAGACCTGCTGCTTGAGCGCGTAGTCCTCCGGCACGACCTCGATGACGAGATCGGCGTGCACGGCGGCCTGCAGGTCGGTGAAGGTGCGCAGCCGGGACAGCACACCCGCCCGCTCGGACTCGGTGAGCCGCTCCTTGGCGACGGACCGGGCGGTGGAGGCCTCCAACGCGGCGGCACAGGCCCGGCCGGCGGCCTCGCTGACATCGATGCCGATGACTTCGTGACCGGCGCGGGTGAGGACTTCGGCGATGCCCGTGCCCATGGTGCCGAGGCCGACGATGGCGACGGTCTGGAGGGCGGGCTGACTGGACGTGGACGGAAGGTCCATGACAGGACTCCAGTGAGGGTTTAAGGGGTGACGGCTGAGCGGGCACGCGCGAAGAAAGGGGCGCGACTGCCGTACGCGAGCTGCGAGGCGTGGCGATACACGATGCATGGCGGTGCTGCGGCGAAAGGCCCTGTCCCGGGGCGCACGCCGTTCACACATGCCGAACCGACCAACGCGGGGGCGGCTGCGTCACCAGGCCGCTCCTGCTGAGGGGAGATTAACTCGTCGGTAACCACTTGGCCAGAGCCCAGGAGGTGTGACGTGCACAACCGGGTGGATTGTGGCTGGAGTCGGGGGGCAGGGCGGCTTGGGGGCTTGGGGGCTTGGGGGCTTGGGGGTTTTGCGGCTTGGCGGCTTGGGGGCGTGGGCGCTGGGGTGGGGGGTGGCCTGGGGGTGGGGGCTGATTGCGGGCGGGGCCGACTGTGGGCGGGAGTCGACTGTGGGCGGGGGCTGGCCTGCGGGCGGGGCCGACTGCGGGCGGGGGCTGACCGGTGGGCGGGGGCAGGGGCGGTACGCCGTGGTGGGGTTGGGGCCGTCTGTGGGGCGGGGGTGGGGGTTGGTGGGGTGTGCCGGACCGGCGGCGAGGGGGTGCCCGGGGGCTGCCCGTCAGTCCCATCGTCCTTCCGTGCCGGCCGTCGGCGTCAAGGGCGCTCCTTCGTCGCGTCGCTGCGCGATGGCCTGCGGCCACCCTTGACCCCGCCGTCCGTCCCGGAAAGACAAGGACTGTCGGGCGGCCCCCGGGGGATGGCATGGGGG
>NZ_JBFBAV010000075.1:0-20198 GCF_040689505.1 Streptomyces sp. NPDC051211 | reverse complement strand
GGGCCGAGGAGAGCGGCGGCGAGAACGGGGCGCGGCAGGGCGGCAGCATCGGACTGGGCTTCGCCATCCCCATCAACCAGGGCAAGCGGGTCGCCTCCGCTTCGCTGCGGAGCACCTCGCTTCGCTCGGTATGGTCGGCGGCTTCGAGCCTGGGCACCTTTGTTTTGAACCGGTTCCTCCGCTTCGCTCCGGCCTAGTGCCCCCGTTCCGCTCCGCTCCACGGGGTGGGCTCCTCCGCTTCGCTGCGGAGCACCTCGCTTCGCTCGGCATGGCCAGCCTTTCGGGCCGGGGGGTGCCTCTATGTCTTCGGTCAAGGTGGTCGGAGGGAGCTTCAAGGGGTTTGGGACGATGTGGTCGTGCATGCTGACGATCAGGTTGGTGAGGGTGTCCCTGAGGATCGCTCCTTGCATCTGTGAGGGTTTGCGGCGGCCGGGTGTTCTTCGTGTTGGTGAATGACCGTGGGGCGGAACGGGAGTGTTCTGGCTGTGGCAGCCGGGCGTTCATCGCAGACAGCGAGGAGTACTGGGAAGAGGACTCTTGGGAGGACGAGGCATCCGGGCCGGCGGGCTGCCCGTGCGGGAGCGGTGTGTTCGAGGCTGCGGTCGCGTTCTCCCTTGGTGACGATGGATCGGTCCGCTGGGTGACCGTGGGCCTGCGGTGCATCAAGGACAGGGGCTGCGGGGTCTACTCCGACTGGAAGATCGATTACGGACCGACAGATCACCTCCTGACCATGGTCTAGGTCGGCCGGGTGACAGCCCGGACCGGCTGGGGCTCGTAGAAGGTGCCGTGGCGGAGCATCGCGAACAGGACGTCGGCCCGGCGCCGGGCGAGGCAAAGGGGGGCCTGGATGTGGTGCTTGCCCTGGGCGATTTTCTTGTACAAGGCCGGACCCGAAGGCCGGAGGCCCCGTTGCGGAGCCACGAAAAGGTAACGGGGGGCCGACCGGGCCCGGGGCGATTCCCGCTGGCGTCGTCCTTGCCCGGACAGCCATGTGCGCCGGTGCGCGGCGGCATTGTCCAGAAATTGACTCTTGGTCACCGACCGTATTGCGCAAGGCAGGTGGGGCCCTCCGCTGCGCTCCAGGCTGTGATCCGGTCCGCTTCGCTCCCCGGATCCTGGCCCGCTTCGCGGGCGGCTGACAACGGGAGGGGACGGCTCGCCGGGACTTGGGTGCGGGCTCGACGATAGGGGGTGGATCAGGTCTCTGTCGGTGTGACGGACGCGTTGTCGATGAACAGGCGCAGTTGCCCGTCTTCCGGACACCTCAAGCCAACCGAGAGGCCCCGCACCAGGCCGTCCTCCGCGAGGCTCAACGCCACCGCCCCCTGGAACAGCATGTGTCCCGCAGGACATCTGAGGAAGCTTGCCGGTTCCTCGGGCGGGAGCGGGGTGAGCCTCCACGAGGACACGCCAGCCCCCGGGAACAGACGGCCATGGACGTCCCCGTCGAGCACTCCGATCGGTATGAGACAGCCCACGCAGTAGCACTCTCCCTCCCACACCTGGAACTCGGCCGACTCGAATCCGTCGGAACCACACAGCTCACACGCGAGGGAGGCTGTCACGACCCTCCCGCCCGGCCACCCCCGCGCGGCCCGCCCCACCAAATCCAGCAGATCCCCACGCCCCGTGTCCGCTCCGCCCACTGGCCCCGCACCCCACACGCCACCACGCTCCATGATTCGGATCCTCGCACCCGGACCGGGGGCGCCCCTCCCAAGGGCTGCCAGCCTTGGACGATCAGGGGATTGTTGGTCACTCCCAGGAGCCGCCGGCGATGTAGACGGCGGGCGGGCTTGTGACTCCGCACGCAGCACGGAAGGTGACCCCGTTTCACGGGGTGGGGGCGTGTGACCCTTCGAGGTGTCCGCTCTACTCCCACCCCGGAGGGGCGAGAAATCAATCACCCCGCGATGATAAACGGCAGGGCCTGTACCCTCACGGCTCACTGAGCAGGCAAACATTCCCACGGGCCGGGGCGTAGGAAGCCCGTTTCACCGTATTCAGGGCTACTGCTCCCGGCCTCATGCCAACCAACCATCTGCTTCATTTTGGGTCCTGGCTAAATAATGGGTCTGTCCCGACGTTCGTCTCGTGTAGCGCGTGTCTCCTTGGTGGGCGGGTCAGTTGATTGGATAGGCCAGTCGACGGCAACTAGGAACGGATCTACACCCCGTCCTGGCAGCAGCCGACGCCTGTGATGCTTCGGCTGGACGGTGTCGGTGGACTCCACCATCTGTCATTCTCGGGCACCTGCGCCGGCGCGGCATCCAAGCCGTCGGCCTCCAGTCCGCTGACCAGGTTGGTCACCGCCTGAAGCGGGGCCGTGCTGGAGGTCGTCCGCCTGGGTTCGACGGCGAGGCGTACAAGCAGCGGAACGCCGTTGAACGGTGCAGCAGCCGGCTCAAGCAGTGACGGTGAAGGGTTCACTTGCCGGGATTGGTTGCGGTGGCAGGGGAGGGTGTGTGGAGGAGCCTGGATTCCGTGTGTTGCTGACGGAGGTTGGTGACCGGAAGGGGGAGGCGGTCCGTGCGGTTCGGGCGGTCACCGGCCTCAGCCTCTGGAACAGCAAACTTCTCCTCGACAGCGCGCCCGTAGCGGTCACGGAACCCGACTGGCTCGAAGCCGCAGATGAGGCGGCCAGGGTCCTTGGGGACGCGGGCGCTCAGGCGGTAGTGGTGTGCGACTGGTGTGACCGCACCATCATGCGGGGAGCCGGCCCTGTCGACCCGGACCCCTGCAAGGGGCCGTGGCCTGCCGAGGCTTGCCGAGCGAGTTGCCCATCGGCCGCGGATTGAGTACGGCCGAATCGGGGCTGCCTTCAGCGGTCGGCTGTCCACCGTGCGCCCGGCATTCGCGCTCTGAACCTGTCGCCAACGTCAGGTCGGATTACCGCCAGCGTCGGCGGTCAGCGGGTCGTTTCATTGAACCAGCAACCAATGGCGAGGAGGATGCATGAACGGCAAGGCGGTTCTGGTGACGGGTGGCAGTCGGGGGATCGGCGCGGCGATTGCGCTGGCTGTGGCGGAGGCGGGGGCCGATGTGGCCATCACCTATGCGGCCAACGAGGTGGCGGCGAAGGAAGTGGTGCGCCGGATCGAGGCGATTGGTCGCCGAGGTGTCGCTGTGAGGGCGGACGCGGGCGACGTCGGTGACGCGGCGGGCGCCGTGCACTGGGCGGTGCAGACGCTCGGTCGGCTCGATGTGCTGGTCAACAACGCGGGCGTGGGTGTCCTGGGGCCGCTCGCCGGGTTGACTCTGGCCGACGTGGACCGTGTGCTCGCGGTCAACGTACGGGGGGTCTTCCTCGCTTCTCAGGCGGCAGCGGACCACATGGGCGAGGGAGGCCGGATCATCACCATCGGCAGCTGTATGACCCAGCGGGTGCCCGGCCCAGGCGGAACCCTCTACGCGATGAGCAAGTCGGCGCTGACGGGGCTCACCAAGGCCCTCGCCCGGGAGCTGGGCGGACGGGGGATCACCGCCAACATCGTCCACCCCGGGCCGGTCGATACGGATATGAACCCGGCCGGCGGACCTCACGCGGACCCTCAGGCCGCCATGACGGCCCTCGGCCGGTTCGGTCGTTCGGAGGAGGTCGCGGCCACGGTGGCTTTCCTTGCGGGGGACGGGGCCGCTTACATCACCGGATCCGAGTTCTCCGTCGACGGTGGTCACGCCGCCTGATCGGGCCGAGTGTGCCCTGGGCCCCTCGTCGTCTTGCCGAGTATGTTGCGCGCTGCCGTGTGGCTGAGGTTTCCGGTTGGTGGTTGACGCCGGCGACGCCTCACCGTCCGGGCCGGTGCCTCGTCAGGCGGCTCGCGTGAGTCGGTTCGCAAATGTCGACACCATGTAGGTGCCGATGCCCAGGACCACCTCCAGGGCGTTCTGGCGTGTGTAGCCGAAGCGCTGGAAGCGCTCCAGTTCCTCGTCGCTCACCGCACCCGACGAGGCGAGGATCTGGAGGGTGCGTGCATATCCACGCACAGTACGGGACATGGAAGCCGCGCTGCGGACCGTCGTGCCGGCGGAGACGGCCTACCGGCTGGACGCCACGAGCTGGCTCGGCGGGGTGTGACGGAGCAGGTGGTGGTCCCTCGGCGCCGTTCTCAGGCGGGGGTGAAGGCGTTGTGGGTGAGGAGGGGGACCGTTGGGGAGGTGTTCAGGGCGGTGGCGATGGCGACGTCTTCGGGGAAGCCGGCTTCGGTGAGTTCGCGGCCGGAGGAGGAGGCGGTCACGGAGGCTGCGGGGTCCGGGGTGCCGGTGAAGGTGGTGTGGGCGGCGGCGGCCTCGGGGGAGAGGGGGCCGGCTCCGTGGTCGTGGAGGCCGGCGATGACCGCGCCGGCTCCCAGGAGGTCCTCCAGTGCGGGCCGCAGGCTGCCGTCCGGCCAGTGCTCGCCGGCCGCGACCACTCCGACCGGGCGTTCGGGCCGGCCGTAGCCGTGGGCGGTGAGCCAGCGTGCCACGGCGGTGGCGTTGCGCAGGCTGCCCGCGATCACGGTCCCGCCGGCGGCGGCCGCGGCCGCGGAGATGGCGGAGCCGTTGGGTGACGGGAGGACCAGGCGGGGGGTGAAGGGTGCCGTGCCCAGTGCTGCCGGGGAGAGGGACCAGGGCGAGTCGGGTGTGGTTTCGCGGCGTCCGACGGCGAGTTCGGCAGCGTGTTCGCGGGCGAAGGCGAGCGCCGTGCGGTCGCGCCATGCGTAGGGGAAGACGCGGGTGCCCGCCTCGACGGCGATGGTCACCGAGGTCGTGAAGGACAGGACGTCGACGACCACGAGGCAGGCGACGTCGGGGGCGAGCTGCCGGGCGCCGGTGGGCCCCCACTCGAACCGCACCCCGCAGCCCTGTTGGAGGGACCACTCACGCATGGGAGGGAGTCTTGCACCCGGCGGCCATTGTGTTGAGGACCGCCGCCTGTTCCGCGGCGTGGGCGGGGTCGACGGCGCCGACGCTGATCCGGACGTAGCGCGGGCCGTCGGGCTGGTTGAGGCGGTCGACGCCGTACGACCGGGTCGTGGTCCACGGCCAGCCGAAGCCGGCCTGGAGCCGGACCGGCTGGTCCAGGTCTGCGGTGGCGGCGATCCACCGGTCCACGACGGCGGCGCAGTCGGTGCTGTCGTCGAGCGGGCGCAGGAAGACCAGGCTTCCGGTGCGCAGCCGGGCGGGGATCCCGGCCCGGTGCAGGTGGGCGGGGTCGGGTTCCATGACGTGCCAGAGGGTCTTGTCGACGTGGGCGGAGAACGCGTCGGCGGCGGTGATGTGGCTGAGGATCCGCTGCCGGGCGAGCCGGATGTCGGCGGGGGCGAGGTAGGCCAGGGCGGCGCCCTGGAGGAGTGCTCCGGTGCGCCGGGCGTAGGTGCGTACGGCGTCGACCGCGTCCCGGTCGCCGTAGACGACGCCGCCGGAGATCAGCCCGGACAGGTATTTGGCGACGCTCTCGACGACCAGCGCGGGCCGGCCGCCCAGCCAGGCGCGCAGGTCGGCGTAGGGGAAGGCGTGGCCGAAGAGCGAGTTGTCGACGACGAAGCGGTCCGTGCCGTCGCCGAGGTCCGCCGGGTCGTTGACGTCGAGGGTGGGGGCGTTGGTGACCGGTTCCAGGAAGGCCACCGCGCCGAGGGAGGGGTCGGCAGGGCGGCCGAGCGGCACGTTCCGGACCAGGTCGTGGGTTTCGAAGTATTGGCGCGCGGGGAGCCGGAGGGGCCGGCTGCCGTGCTCGGTGGCGGTGACGAGCGCTGCGTGGATGCCGGCCATGCCGCTGTTGACGAGTACGGCGTCGGGGGCGCCGTATGCGGCGGCGAGGGCCTGTTCCAGGCGGCGGCGCCGGCCGTGCTCGTAGGTGTCCCAGAAGGTGCCGTCGGACAGGCCTTGTTCCTGGGCGGCGGCGTCGGACCAGAAGTGGTCCATCGTCGGGTACTGGTCGGCGACCAGGCAGCGGGCGGACAGTGCGGTGGCGGTCATCCGCACGGCGTCGTCGTAGCGTTCGAAGTCGGTGATCGTCGGGGGGCGGCTGTTGTGGGCGGCGGTCAGGGTGCCGAGGAGGGAGGCGGCTTCGCCGGCTCCGGCTTCGATCGCCGCGGTGCGGGCCGCCGCGAGCCGTTCGGCGAACCAGTCGCGGTTCACGCGGCGGCGTCCGGCCTGATGTCCACGGTGAAGACCTCGTACGGGAACGGGATGCCGGTGACGTCGTCCAGGCGGTGCACGAGGCGGGTTCGGCCGTAGCGGCCGAGGAAGTCGAGCCATCCTTCGACGGTGCGGTGCTCGCCGGGGCAGTCCACGTCGAAGTCGTTCAGGCAGAGGTTGAAGAAGTCGTCCATGAAGTCGTGGAACTCGTTGGAGACGGTTTCGCTGAGGCAGTTCTCGACGATCACGAGCCGGGTGGGCCGGAGGCTGGTGAGCACGGCTTCGACCAGGGCGGCGGGGTCGGGCTCGTGGTGCAGCACGGTGGCGAACAGGGCGGTGTCGTAGACGCCGGGGCCGGTGGGCCACAGGTGGTCGAGGGGCCGGGTGGGGACGGCGGGCGCGTCGGGGTAGGCGCCGGCGCGTTCGTAGGCGTCGACGGGGGACGTACGGGCCAGGGCGGCGGTCAGGGTGCCGCTGCCGCTGAGGACGTCGACGGTCCTGCCGGTGAGCAGGGGGGTGAGGTACGGCGCGACGGACCGCGGCCGGCCCTCGTCGAGGGCGGTGTTCCAGGCGGCGCCGATGCCGGTCCGGGCGAGCCAGTCCTTGACTTCGGGGCTGCGGAACCCTCCGGCGTCGAGGAGGTCGAGCAGCCGGGAGGCGCGGGCCAGTGACTGTTCTTGCTGGCCGCAGTCGCGTGCGAAGACCTTCGCCACGGCCTGGAGGGCCTCGGTCCGTATCTCGGGCCGGCACAGGCCGACCGGTGTTGGCGCCTTCATTTCTCGCCCCCGAATCAGTCGTCGAAGAAGGTCATCAATGTGCTGAGTGCGTGGATCTCGAAGTCGTTGAGGTGGAGGCCGTGCCGGGTGAACTCGGCGACGACGAAGTCGGCCCACTCGAGGTCGTATTCGGGCAGTGCCAGCAGTGCGTGGACGGCGGCGGCGTACTCGGGTGCGACGGTGGTGGCCAGGGCCGGGCCGGGCCGGCCGAGGTCGTCGGCGAGCCGGTCGAAGCGGGCGCGTTCCTCGGCGGGTGCCGTGGCGGGTTTCTCGCCGAGCCATCCGGCGAGGGTTCGCCGGGCCTGCAGGAGCCGGTCGAGGCCGGCCGGCGGCCGCGGTGTTCCGTCGGCGAGGCTGAGCGCGACGCAGCGCAGCAGTGAGCAGGCCACGATCGCGTACCGGCTGGTGTCGAAGGACACCGGCAGCAGGGACCGGCAGTCTTCGACCACCGACCATGCCTCGTCCGCGCAGGCGGCGAGGGGGTCGGCGCCGGCCGTGGCCGGCGGGGTGTCGAAGAACAGCGCTGCGGTGGCCGCCGCGTCCTCGGCGTCGTCCGGGGTGTGCACGAGGGAGAGGCACCGGTCGCTGGTGCGGGAGAGGGCCCGCAGGGAGTCCGGCCGCAGTTGCAGGTAGGCGCTGGGTCCCTTGAGGTCGTGCAGGCGGCGGCTGAGGCTGCCTTCCTCGGCGGGGTCGGTGTGCTGCCGGAGCAGGACGACCAGGCTGCTGTCGAGGGCGAAGAGGTTCCGGGTCAGGATGCTGCCGAACCGGCGGCCCTTCTCGGACGATTTGGACCGCGGGCGGCCGCGGTAGAACGCGGCGGCGTGGCCGGGGTCGAGGCGGACCGACCGTACCCGTGCCGGGCGGGCGCCCAGGGCCGCCAGGGACTCGCCGAGGGCGGGGATGCCTCCGGCGAGCAGGGTGTCCGGGAGGAGGACGACGACGGCGAGGTCGTCGGGCCAGTCGGAATGCGGGGGCGTGGGTGTGGATATGGGGGAGGGGAGGCCGGATTTCGTTGCGTCGTGGCTGGGGTCGTTCATGGCAACCTATCCGACGGCGGCCGGAACGGGGGCCGGGACGGCATCCTGAATCTCGGCAGGGATTTCAGCAGGAATTTGAGCCGTAATTTCGGCCTGCATTTCCCCTGCAATGGGGGGAGTCTGGCGCATTCCGGCAATGAGTACGGCGTTCCGCGCGTCCAGGAATCCGGCGTCGATGAGCCGGGCGTCACTGGCGCGCCGCAGGGTTGCCGCGAGGTCTTTTTCGTGGGCGGCCAGCGCGGCGTCGGCGGGCCGGAAATCGGCCCAGTCCTGGTAATGGAAGGAGAAGTCGGAGGGGGCCAGCTCGGGCAGGGCGGTCACGAGGTCCGGGCCGAAGTTGCCGGCCACGCGGACGGTGACGCCCCGGCTGCGGCCGGCCGCCAGGACCCGGCGTACGGAGTCGAGGACCGCCGGATGGCAGTAGTCGTGGAACGCGGTGCTGCGCGCGGCGCCCAGGGTGAGGCCGGTGAGGTCGTTCAGGCCGATCAGCACATAGCTGATGCCGGTGTCGAGGATCTGCTCGATGCGGGCGACCGCGCTGGGGATCTCCACCATGGTGCCGAGGGCTCCGCGGTAGCCTTCCGCGCGGAGTGCTGCCGCCCAGTCGGCGACCTCCTGCTCGTCCCGGACGAACGGGGCCAGCAGGCCCAGGCCCGGCAGTTCGCCGGCCAGGGCGGCCATGGTGCGCAGTTCGTGGTCCAGGTCGGAGCCGGGCGTGGTGCCGCGGCGCAGGGCGCGGACTCCGATGATCGGGTTGTCCTCGCGGGCGGCGACGGGGCCGGCGGAGTCCTTGAGGACGGCCGTGTCGCGGGCCTCCAGGTCGCTGAAGCGGTACCAGAGCGGTAGGCCGGCGGCCCGGGCGTGCAGGGCGCGCAGGTGGTCGGCCACCTCGCGGCGGGTGGCTGCGTCGGCCCAGGAGGCGCCGGCGCGTCGTACCAGGTACTCCGAGCGAATGAGTCCGATTCCGCCGGTCCGGGAAAGGAAATCCACGGTCGGAAGTTCTCCGCTCAAGGTCACCGACGGCAGGCCGGCTTTCTCTTCTGGCATCATCAACTCATTCATTCCGTCGTACCCATGGGTTTTGGGGCGCAGAGGGCGCGCACCCGTGGTGGAATTGCGCCCTCTACGCCTCCAAGACGAGGATCAGGCGTCCCCGCGCATGACCGCCTTGCGGTCCACGGTCGTGATGGTGGGCTTCTTGTAGGCCTTCATTTCGTTCACCTCCTTTCGCCGTTTCGATGAATTCAAGGTAGCGGGCGAATTCGTCTGCCCGCAAGACTCCGAGGGGAAATTCGTGAGAATTTTTTTCGGGGTCCGAATTTGGACATGCCGAAGAAATTCAGGCATGCGGGATCCCTGAATTCGATAATGCCGAAAAGCAAGAGCGGTGTGCTTTTTCCGTCAGGTTTCGCGTGGTGTCAGGTTCGGACGGCCGCGTTGGGCACGTCCGGGACGTCCGGCAGCCGGCCGACGTATCGTTCGCGGCTGTGCTCGGCGGCTCTCGTGAGCGGGCCGACGAGCAGCGCGGCTGCGAAGAAGAGGCCGGCGAGCACGATCCATCCGGTGATGCCCAGCGCTGACACCAGGGCCAGGGCCGTCACCGGTGTCAGCGCCTTGCCGATCTGGGCCGACGAGGAGAACAACCCCAGGTACTGGCCGTGCAGGTGGTCCGGGGCCAGAGCGGTGGCGGCTCCCCAGGAGCCGCCGGCCAGGGCCATCTCGGCGACGACGTGGGTCACCGCGCCGATGACGAGCAGCACGATGGCGGCCCCGGTGCCGACGTCCGCCGCCGCGCCGAAGAACAGGCAGGTCACGCCCAGGGCGACGGCGCAGGCCACGAGGGACCGCGACGCTCCCCTCAGGGTCTCCCCGTACCAGGCGACCTTCGTCTGGAACAGCACGACGAAGACCGTGTTGACGACGATGATCGCGGAGAAGAACGACTCCTGGATGTCGGTCCGGCTGACCAGCCACACGGGCAGGACGACGAACAGCACTCCCTGGTTCATCGCCAACACGCCGTTGACCAGCACCAGTCCCAGCACCGGCAGGTCCCGGTGGCCGGTCGCGGTGACCGTCGACCGGTCCGTGTCCGACGGCACCTCGCGGAAGCGCAGGCAGACCAGCGCCCCGCCGATCTGGAGCAGACCCGCGCAGAGCAGCCCCGCCACGAAGGAGGCGCGGACGGGGTCGAGGAGGACGAGGGCGCCCAGGCCGGCGCCGGCGGTCAGGCCGACGTTGTTGGTGGCCCGCATCAGTCCCCGGGCGCCGGCCCGGGTGGAGCGCGGCAGGACCTGGCTGACCAGGGCGCCGCGGGCGGAGGTGGACATGGCTTCCATGACCGCCACCGCGCAGGCCGTGACGATGAACCAGGCCACCGTGGTGGCCAGGACGTAGGAGGCCGTGGAGAGGCCTTGGAGCACGCCGGCGGCCACCGTCATGGTGCGCGCGCCGAAGCGGTCGGCGGCCACCCCTGCCGGATAGGAGACCAGGAAGGCCAGGAGTCCGGCGATGGTGAGGCCCAGGCCGAGGCGGGCCGGTGTCACGTCCACCACGGTGACGAAGTAGAGCGTGGCCAGCGACAGCACCAGGCCGGTGCCGACGGTGCGGACCAGGTTGCTCAGGCAGAGCCGGCGCACGTCGGGGTCCCGCAGCAGCTGCCGGACGGTGGGGCGTTCGGTGGCGTGGTCGGTCGTGTTCGTCATGCCGTCAGCCTCTCCTCGATCATGTCCAGGTCGACGGCGCCCAGTTCGACCAGGTACCGCACGCAGGCCCGCGAGTCGTGGAGCAGCCGTTCCGCGGGGCCCGTGCCGCGCAGTGCGCGGACGGTGTCGGCCGCCCGGTCCGGTCTCAGCCCGGCTCGGGTCAGGCAGTGCCGTTCCAGGGATTCGTCCCGGCCGAGGAACGCCGAGATCATCTCCGGGATCAGTGCCCCGAGGACGGCCCGGTCGCGCCGGCCGAGCGAGTGCCAGAAGTGGGGCAGCAGGGCCCGGAAGTACGCGTGGTGGCGCCGCTCGTCCTGGCCGTGGTCGGCGATGACGTCACGGACGTAGGTGGGCAGCCGCTCGTCGCGCGGCAGCATCAGCAGCTTCGTCGAGATCAGGGTTTCGCTGACGTAGGTGATCAGCAGGTCGAAGGCGTGGCGCAGGGCCGGCTCGACCGACTCGCGCAGCCGGCCGCGGACGCGCTGGAACTCGTACGTCTCCGGCAGTCGCGGCGGGACGCCGGTCTGGGCGCCGATCCGTTCGATCAGGTCGAAGGTGAACTGGCCGTGCCATGCCTCGTCGGTGGTGATGGCCATCGCGTCGCGGCGCATCGCGGGGGGCAGTTCCAGTCCGGCCCGTCCGCTGCCCAGGCGCGCGGTCACCGGGAGCACGATGAGCGACTCCAGCTGCACGGTGAAGTCGAGGTACGCGTACAGGTGCAGGGTGAGCAGGTGCTGGAGCTGTTCGGGGGCCAGCTCGGACCGGAGCTCCGGGTAGCCGGTGACCAGTTCCGGCGGGTAGTAGCAGTCGGTGGGCTCGGTGGTCTCCCGCACCGGTTTGCTCCGGACGCTGGCCTGGCTGTCCCAGCGTCCGAAGGCACTGCGGTAGGCCACGGCGGTCAAGGCCGGCACCTCTGCCGGACGAACCCTTCGGCCACCAGGCCCGCGACGGCCTCGGCGACGTCGTCGCGGACCTCGTCGGGGGAGATTCCGTACTCGGCGGCGACCGTCTCGGTCAGGTCTGCGAGCGTCACCGGTGCGGCCAGCCGGTGCCAGAGCAGCTCGGCGGTGTCGTCGAGGACGAGGTCCCGGTCGTCCAGGGAGAGGTGGAGCACGCCGCCGACGCGCCGGACCCGGGTCCGCAGGGTGCGCCTGAAGCGCTCTGCGTCGTGGGCATCGTGGGCGTCCTGGGCGTGGTGTACGTCCTGGGCGTGGTGTGCGTGTCCGGCCTGCTGTGGGTGCTGTGCCGTTGCGGTCATCGCGGTCACAGCTCGATCGACGCGGCGATGGTCTGGCAGGAGGCGAGGACGTCCTCGATCCAGGCCACGGGGTCCTCGTGGTAGTCGCGCATGGTCTCAACCGCCCAGTACTCGTCGAAGGTGAAGGGGGCCGGCCGGGCCTCCTCGACCCGGCGGGCCCGCCACTTGCTGGAGGCGCTGAACTCCCCGCACACGGCCAGGGCGGCGTCCACGGCGTGGCCGTGGGCCCGTTGTGCCGCGAGGGTCGCGCTCCTGGTGTCTCCGGTTTCCAGCTGGCCGACGGCGTCCTCGAGGGCGTTGTCCGCGAGTCGCAGGGAGCGGTCGGCCATGACCTGGCGGGCGTCGGAGGCGTGCAGGCGGCGCTGCCATTCCGCGACGCCGTCCGGGCTGCTGACCGCCCGGCCGTGCCAGAGCCGGCCGAGGAAGTCGACCTCGTAGTTCGTCAGGGAGACGCCGACCGCGCGGTTCTCGTGCACCTCGGTCAGGTCCATGGCCGAGAGCAGTGCTTCCACCTGCGTCTCCCGCCACACCTGCAGGTCGCCCTTGGCGTCGCCCTCCTCCAGGGTGCGCCGGTAGAAGTACCCGTCCGCCGCGCCGCACGGGATCGTCGTGAAGAGGCCGTCGGCGGGCTCGTGGACCTGCGGCAGGATCGCGTACAGGTCGAGGTCGCTGTGCTGGTTGGCCCAGCCCCGTACGGTGGATCCGCCCTCGAAGACCGTGGGCGGTTGCGGAAGTTCCGCGGCGAACACGGACAGGGTCCGCCGCAGCTGTGCGGTCACGTCCTCCGGGTTCGGCCGGGCGGTCATCGCAGCACCTCCGGGCACCGGAGCAGGCCGCCGGCGACGAGCTCGTCGACCTGCTCCTCGATCCGCGTGCGGTCCGGGCCCGTGCTGCCGTCGACCAGGTCGGTGAGCGGGACGGGCTGTTCTGCGGCCCGCAGCAACTCCACGATCCACCGTTCGTCGTCGTCGACGGTGTACTCGATCGCCCCGTCGACGATCACGAAGGTGCCGCGGTCGTCGTCGGAGCGGGCGAAGTCGACGCCGGGGGCGGTGTGGAGCAGGGTGTCCGGCCCGCCGAGGAGGCCGACGAGGACCGAGTGCCGGGAGGCGGTGAGGTCGGCCCCGACGAGGGCGGGCTCCTCGGTGGAATAGGCGGGCGGGTCGAGCTCGTACCCGGCGAAGCCGGAGGCGACGATGTCGTCGAGCAGGGCCATGTTGACCAGGCGCATCAGGAGGTCGACGTCGACGCCGCGGTCACCGGCGACGGCCCGTTCCACGGCCGAGAGGACGGCGTCGGGCCGCAGGTGTTCCTTGCCGCCGGCGCTGTCGAGGGCGCGTTCGAGCAGAGCGCGGCGGTCGCCGGTCAGCATGGCGAGCGTCTGCTGCTGGACGAGTCCTTCGCCGGTGCCCCGGTAGAAGGAGATCTTCGGCCGGTGCGCGAGACCGGCGGGCAGGACGTCCTGGAAGGCCTGGCGGGCGATCGTCTTGTCCCACAGCAGCTCGGCGTGGCGGGCGCGCGGGATGCGGCCCAGGAGTTCGACGATGCGGTGGTCCAGGAAGGGGACGCGGGCCTCGACCCCGTGCATGGCGGCGACCCGGTCCTCGTGCCAGTTGTTGTACTGCTGGATGTCCTCGTACTTGGTCCGGACGAAGTCGGCGTAGTGGTGTGCGCCGTCGCCGTCCGCGACCGAGCGCAGGTAGGAGCCCGCGCCGCCCTGCCAGCCGGCGAGCCGGCCGTCGGAGAGCAGCCTGGTGTTCTGGTCCATGCCGTGCAGTGCCTGCTCGAACGTCGCCCAGTCCTCGGCGGCGGCGATGGCGGTGGCGTAGCCGCCGTTGAACTCGTCGGCGGCCTGGCCGAGCAGCATGGCCTTCAGGGCCGGGTTGGTGCGCTTGGCCTCGATGTAGAGGTTGTGCTTGAACCACTGCTCGGGTCCGCAGAACGGGGTCTCGGTGCCGGCGAGCAGTTGCAGCCACTCCTCCGCGGTGGCGTGGCGGCGGGGCGGGAGGGCGACCAGGCGCAGGTCCACGCCGAGGTGGCCGGCGAGCAGTTGGGCGGCCTGGGCGTCCCCGTTCATCAGCGTGCCGGGGGTGACCGCGCTGAAGGCGGTGAACGTCTTGCCCTGGGTCGCGGCGAGCGCGGCCACGGCGGCGGAGTCGAGGCCGCCGCTGAGCAGGAGGCCGACGTCGGCGTCGGCGGTGGCGCAGTCGGCGACCGAGGCGGCGACGAGCGAGCGGTACTCGGCGACGAAGTCGCGGTCGAGGTCGCCGTCGAGGGCGTGGCCGGGAGTATGGCCGGGAGTGTGGCCGGCGGGTGTGTGCGAGCCGCTGAAGTCGGGGAGCTCCCAGTACTTCCGGGTCGTCATGGCGCCGCTGCGCAGGTCGATCGTCTCGATGGTGGCGGCCGGGGTGGCGTGCACGCCGACGACGAAGGAGTCGAGGGTGTTGCGCGCGAACGAGGGCTCGGCGGACAGCTGCCGGTTGTGCAGGGCCGCGTCCCAGTCGAACCGCAGGTCGACGAGGGAGGAGCGGGCGATCGCCTTCAGCTCCGAGGCGAAGACGAGCCGTCCGTCCGAAATCGTGTGGTAGATCGGCTTGATTCCGAACCGGTCGCGCGCGAATACGATCCGGTCGTGGCGGCGGTCGTGAATGACGACGGCGAACATTCCGCGCACGTCGTCCAGGAAATCCAGCCCCTTGCGTTCGTAGAGGTGGAGGAGGATTTCGCAGTCCGACTTCGTGCGCAGGCGGACGTCGGGAAGTGCCGCTTCGAGTTCACGGTGGTTGTACACCTCGCCGTTCGCCATGAGGACGATCTGTCCGTCCGCGGAGACGAAAGGCTGGTCGCCGTCCTTGGGTGCGACGAGGGCGAGCCGGGTGAATCCCATGACCGCGGATTCGTCGCTCACCATGGCCCGCCCGTCGGGGCCGCGGCGGTTCAGCGCGTCGAGCATCCTCCCGACCGCGTCGGTTTCACGGCCGGTCGACCGTGATTCCGTCGCTCCGAGAACCGCTATTCCTGCCAGCCCGCACATTTTCGTTCCGCCCTTCGGCCTGTTTGTTCCTGGCTTGCTCTGCGATCGCGGCCCGCGTCTTCTTCTTCACCCTGGCGAGATGGTCCAGGTACGGGATTTCGGCGTAGGCGTCGCCGAGCAGCCGCGGCAGGTCGGAATAGTGCACGACACAGGTGTCGGCGCCGGCCTGTGATGCCGCTTCCATGAGCGGTGGTGTCAGATAGCCGGCGACGTGCATCCGGTAGTCGTCGGCATTGCTCGCGTGCCGGACGTGGCGCAGCGCCCGGGCCATCCCGGGGACGAGTTCGGTGTGGACGTCCGGCAGCCGGGGGCGGGCCGCGAGCAGGCTGCCGAGGTCGTTGGTGCCGACGACGACGGTCCGTGCACCGGCTGCGACCAGCGCGTCCGCGTCCAGTACGGCGGCCGGAGTCTCGATCATCGTGCCGGTGCGGCAGTCCGGTCCCACTTCGGCGAGGGCCTTGTCCCGGAACCAGACGAACTCGTCCACGGCGGAGACGAAAGGCGATATGACGACCAGGTTCGGGTGCTTCCGGTGGATTTCCCGCAGGACCCGGAATTCTGCCGAGAGGCTCTCCGGATGCCTCATGTGGCGGCGTACGCCGCGTATGCCCATCAGGGAGTGGGCGTCCTCGTCGATGACCTCTTCGACGCCTGTGAGGGTGTTCGCCTCGGCGGCGGTGACTTCCATGGTGCGGTAGACGACCTGGCCGGGCGAGAGCGTGCAGAGCTCGTCGAGGTAGGCGAAGAGCTGTTCCTGTGCGACGGGGTGCGTCGGATAGAGGCCCAGCGCCCGGAATACGTACTCCCCGCGTACGAGGCCGATTCCCGCGAAACGGGCGAGCAATTCACGAGCCGGCCTCTCTCCGGACAGCGCCAGCGAAAGGGAGTCGTTCTGCCGGCTGCTGTTCCATGCGGTGCCGGCGCTCACGAGGTACACCGTGTGATGACGACCACTCTCCTGCCTGACAGCCCCGTTTGGCGTTTCATCCAAACCTGCTTGGTATTTCGTCCAGTCGCGGTAGGCCGTTGAAGTTACCCGGTCACCGTGAATACCCGTCAACCCTTGTGGGCGGGATGTGTCAGACCAGGCCCGGGTATGTCAGAACGCGGGGCCGGCACGACTTCCGACTTGCCGAGTGCCGACTGCCGACTGCCGACTGTCGAGTGGCACTAACCTGGTGGTGTGCAGGGTGAGCCGGTCACGCTGTGTCTCACCGGCGATGTGATGCTCGGTCGTGGCCTCGACCAGATCCTTCCGCACCCCGGCGATCCGGCGCTGGTGGAGGCGTACGTGCGCGACGCCCGCTCGTACGTGGAGCTGGCGGAGGCAGCCAACGGCCCGATCCCGCGGCCGGTGGACTTCTCCTGGCCCTGGGGGGACGCGCTGGGCGTCCTTGAGGAGGCCGCGCCGGATGCCCTGGTGCTCAATCTGGAGACCAGCGTCACCCGGCACGGCGACCCCGCCCCCGGGAAAGGGGTCCATTACCGGATGCACCCCGCCAACCTGCCCTGTCTGGCCGCCGCCCGTCCCGATGTGTGCGTGCTGGCGAACAACCACGTCCTCGACTACGGCCGGCCCGGCCTCGAGGAGACGCTGGAGGTGCTGGCCGGCGCGGGATTCCGTACGGCGGGCGCGGGGCCCGATGCCGGGGCGGCCGGCCGGCCGGCGACCGTACCCCTCGGTGGCGGCGGGCGGCTGCTGGTCTTCTCCTTCGGCATGCCGTCCAGCGGCATCCCGCCGAGCTGGGCCGCCACGGTCGACCGCAGCGGGGTCGACTTCGTGGCCGAGGCGTCGAATGCCGCGGCGGTCGCGGTGGTTGCCCGGATCCGGCGGGTGAAGGAGCCGGGCGATGTCGTCATCGCCTCGGTCCACTGGGGTTCCAACTGGGGTTACCGCGTGCCCCGCGAGCACATCCGTTTCGCGCACGCGCTCGTCGAGGGCGGCGCGGACGTCGTCCACGGGCATTCCTCGCACCACCCCCGGCCGCTGGAGGTGTACCGGGGAAGGCTGATCACGTACGGCTGTGGTGACCTGGTCGACGACTACGAGGGCATCACCGGATACGAGCTGTACCGGGACGATCTGCGGCTGCTCTACTTCCCCTCGCTGGAGCCCGGCACCGGAGAGCTGCGCGGGCTGCGCCTCGTCCCCTTCCAGGCCCACAGGATGCGGTTGCGGCGCGCGGCGCCGGAGGACTCGCGGTGGCTCTGCGAGGTGTTGGACCGGATCAGCCACGGCTTCGGCTCACGCGTGCGATCCGGGCCGGAGGGGTCGCTCACCCTGGCCGTGCGCGACCCCACGTAGCGAGACCCCGGGGTGCCGAACCTTCCCGAACCTTCCCGAACCCTCCCGGGGGCTGGGGTCCGTCCGGTTCATCCGGTTCGGCCCGGGGTGGGCGTCAGGTGAGTGCCGCCGCCAATGCCTTGGCGGCCTTGGCGACCAGCAGGTCGTCGCGTGGTGCGGAGGGGTCCGGCTTGGTGGTCAGTACGGCCAGGACCACGGGCGGGCGGCCCGGCGGCCAGGCGATGCCCGCGTTGTTGTTGGTTCCGTACGAGCCGGCGCCCGTCTTGTCGCCGACCGTCCAGTCGCGGGGCAGGCCGGCGCGGAAGCGGTCGCCGCTCGTGGTGTTGGCGAGCAGCCAACCGGTCAGGTGGTCGCGGTGCCGGGGGGTGAGGGCGTCGCCGAGCACGAGCTTCCCGTACGTTCGTCCGATGGCCCGCGGGGTGGTCGTGTCGGTCTCCCGCCACGGCTCGGCCGAGTTCAGGGCCGGCTCCCACCGGTCGAGGCGCGTCGTACGGTCTCCCACGGAACGGCAGAAGCGGGTGATGGCGGAAGGGCCGCCCAGCTCGCGGAGCAGCAGGTTCCCTGCGGTGTTGTCGCTCTGGGCGATGGCTGCGGAGCACAGTTCGGCCACGGTCAGCCCGGCGGCGATGTTCGCGGGCTCGCTCGTCACGGAGCCGCCGTCCGCGGCCGTGACGTCGTCCTGGGTGTAGTGGATGCGCCGGGCGAGGAACTCGCCGTCACGGTCGAGGTCCCGCATCACGGCTGCCGCGGCGAGCGTCTTGAACAGCGAGCACATGGGGAACAGCTCGTCGGCGCGGTAGAGCACCGTCCTGCCGGTGGCCGTGTCCCGTGCGTACGCGCCCAGGCGTGCCCCGTGTTCGCGCTCCAGCTCGCGCAGTTGCCGGACGGCCTCGCTCTCTTTGCCGCGCGACGCCGTGTTGGCTGCGTTGGCTGCGTTGGCTGCGTTGGCCGGCAGCGCCACTGCCAGGGCTGCACCCGCTCCCAGAGTCAGTACCGCACGGCGAGTCCTCTTCACGTATGCCTTCCCTTTCCCCTTGGGCCCTCATGTGACGGCGGGGACGCCGGGGGCGGGCGGTGCGGTTCCGTCCGACTGGTTTCCGCCTGTCCGGTTTCCGCCTGTCTGTCGGGCGATGGTTCGACAGACAGGCAGGCAGGGGGGCTAGGGACCGAACAGCAGGGCTGCCAGGCCGTGTTCGCGGCTCGCGGTGGCGAAATCGTCCCAGGTGATCACACCGTCGCCGTCCGTGTCGGCCAGCTCGAAGGAGGCGGCCGCCGCGTCGGACGGCACGCTCCTGAGGGACCGCCACACCGCGTACTCATGGCGGTCCATCAGCCCGTCCCCGTCGCGGTCGGCCACGTTGAACTGGGCGTGCAGCACGGCCAGTACCTCCGGCGAAGCCGAGGCGGTCAGGGAGCCGAACCACTCCCGGTACTCCTCCCGGCCGATCCTGCCGTCGTGATCCCGGTCGATCTGCTCGGCCTGCCGCTCCCACAATGCGAGGCTCGCCTCGATCAGGGCGCGTCCCTTCGGCGAGCTCGGCCCCATGCCGTACGACTGGAGCAGCCGCTCCGCATTGGCCCGGTAGTCGTCCGCGACCAGGACCCCGTCCCCGTCCGCGTCCAGCCGGTCGAAGACCTCGTCAGCCACTGACACCCTCTCGCCCATGGCGTGAGCCTAGGCGGCCGCGGCGCTTCGGCCGTCGATTCCCGCACTCGGGGGCGTGTCCCGCCGGTCGACCTCTGCTCGGTCTGCTGCACCCGGACCGCTGAAGACGCGCCGCCGGAGCGCAGGATCGCGACGCGCGGTCCGGGTCGCCTTCGGGGGCCGGATGGATCTGGTCCAGGAAGTCGCCCTCCATGTAGCAGTGGGCGGTGTCGCGGCGGCGCAGCGCTTGGCGCTGCCTTCCGTGGTGGTGGAGGGGCGGCGAAATATGGTGGGGGCGGTTCCGCGGGTTCGGAGCTCGTGCGCGTGCGCGCGTGGGGACGGCCGGGAGAAGTGCCATGAGTGACGTCGTCGGACAGATCAACCAGATTCACCGCGAGGTCGGCCGTCGGGAGGTGGGCGGCAAGGAGGCGCGGACGGTGCTGGTTCGCCGTGCGTACGACGTGGGTGTCGAGGACCTGTGGGACGCATGCACGCGCGCGGAGCGGATCGGGCGGTGGTTCCTGCCGGTCACCGGGGATCTGCGGCTCGGCGGCCGCTACCAGCTGGAGGGCAATGCGGGCGGGGAGATCCTGGCCTGTGAGCCGCCGAAGCTGTTCCGGGTGAGCTGGGTGATGGGTGAGGCGTCGGCGTTCAGTGAGGTGGAGGTGCGGCTGACTCCGGAGGACGAGGAGCGGACCGTGTTCGAGCTGGAGCATGCGGCGGTGGTGCCGCCGGAGATGTGGGAACGGTACGGGCCGGGGGCGGTGGGTGTCGGGTGGGACCTCACCGTGCTCGGGCTGGGGATGGATCTGGCGGGCGCGTCTGTCGGGCCTGCGAAGGCCGGGGGGTGGCGGGAGTCGGACGAGGCGCGGGAGTTCATGGTGCGGAGCAGCAATGCTTGGGGGGAGGCGTATGGGGCTTCTGGGGTGGGGGTGGGGGTGGTGGGGGCTGCGGTGAGGGCGACCACGGAATTTTATGTTCCGCCGCAGGGGTGAGCCGGGGGTGGCTTGGGTTGGCTTGGGTTGGCTTGGGTTGGCTTGGCTGGGCCGCCGGTCTGGGGGTTGGGCTGGGCTGGTTGGGCTTGATGCTGGGCTGGTGTTGGGCCGCCCGCCGGTCCTGTGGGTGGTGACTGGCCCGACCTGTGCTGGGGTTGGCCTGGTGGGGTTGCCGCGGGGGCGATGGTGGGGCGGGCGGTGGGGTGGGGGGCCGCTGCGCGGGGCCTCTTCCCCACCCCGCCCCTTCCCGTAACCGGGGCTCCGCCCCGGACCCCGTTCGGGGGCTCCGCCCCCGGACCCCCGCGCCTCAAACGCCGGCG
>NZ_JBFBAV010000074.1:0-20758 GCF_040689505.1 Streptomyces sp. NPDC051211 | reverse complement strand
AGCGACGCGACGAAGGAGCGCCCTTGACAGGGCGGACGGACACGGAATGACACTGGGACTGCCGGGAAGGCCCCCCGCCTGCTCCTTCGATTCCGTCCAGGCGAAGCCCCGGCAACCCCCTGGCCCCGCCCGGCAGACAGGCCCGGCCCGGCCAGGGCGCGCCCCGGCTAGCCGCCGCTCCAGCAGTGAGCGGGGTCGCGGCCTGGTGGGCCGCTGCGCGGAGCCTTTCCCCTACCCGCCCCTTCCCGACCTGGGGCTCCGCCCCAGACCCCGCGCCTCAAACGCCGGCGAGGCTGGAGAGCGGGCTATCAGCCCAGCCCCCGCACTCACCGCGGCGGGGCTGGAAAGCGGGGCCCCGGCTCGGCCCCGCTGTCCACCCCGCCGAGGCCGGAAAGCGGGGCTCCGGCCCAGCCGGAGGCCCCGGCGGGTACCGCTCAGCAGGCCAGTGGGACCGCGCTGTGCACGCCCCGAACACCCGACCTCACGTGTTCCGGTCTCCGTCTGGCCGAAGCCCCCAGGGGTGGGTGGCACACCACCGCCCCAGCCCGGCCCCGAGAGGGGGACAAGGAAGCGGGCCCGCGCCGGGCGCCCCCAGCCCCACCCGGGCCTGCCGACTCGTCCGGCCGAAAGCCCCCCACCCCGCCCCCGAGCAGGGGGACGAAGGAGCGGGGTCGTGCCGGGCGCCCCCCAGCCCCACCCGGGCCTGCCGACTCGTCCGGCCGAAAGCCCCCCACCCCGCCCCCGAGCAGGGGGACGAAGGAGCGGGGTCGTGCCGGATGGCACGTGTGCCCCGCTCGGGTGGGTGAGCGGGGCGGTGTCCTGGGTGCTGTGCACACTGCCAGGCTGCCGGGGGCCCGGTGGATGGTTGGCGGGGATGGGGGCGGGCCCGCGCCAGGGGGTTTTGGGTTTGGCGCGGGCCCGGGGCCCAGGGGGGTGGGGCAGGTGGGTCAGACCGCCTGTTCTGTTCCCGGGGACATTCTGCTGCGGACCGCCGACTGGACGTCCTCCTCCTCCGCCGGGTCCGCCGCGAGGCGGCGGAGGCGGTCGGCCACGCGGGCGTCTGCCGTTTCGGCGTGGTGGGCGGCGACCTCGCGGGTGGATTCCTCGCAGTCCCACAGGCATTCGACGGCGAAGCCCGCCGCGAAGGAGGGATCGGTCGCCGCCAGGGCGCGGGCGGCGCGGCCGCGCAGGTGCGAGGAGGCGGTTTCGCGGTAGATGTGGCGCAGCACCGGTGCCGCGCAGCCGATCGAGAGCCGGCCCGCGCCGTCCACCAGCGGGAAGAGCGAGGCGGAGTCCGGGCCTGCGGCGCGGACCGTGGAGCGGAGGGCGGCGAGGACCAGGGTGGTGTCCTCTTGGCCGCCGTGGCCGGCCAGCAGGCCTGCCGCGGCCTCGCCGAGGGCGTCGGGGCGGCCTGCCCAGGTGCGGGCGCGGGCCACGGCCGCCGGGCCGGTCATGCGCCGGTAGGCGGCGATGGCCGGCTCGTCGCCGGCGGCTTCGATGAGGTCGAGGACGGCCGGGTTCTCCGGCTCGGCCAGGACGAGGTGGTGCAGTGCGGTGGCGCGGGCGGCTTCGCCCGCGGCGCCGGCGGCCGCTGCGAGGATCCTGGGGCGGTCCTCGGCGGTGGCGACGGCGGCCAGGCAGCGTGCGGCGGGCACGTGCAGCGGGGTGCCGCGGCGCAGCCCTTCGGCGGCCCATTCGAAGACGGCTTCGACGCCCCAGCCGGGGCGGGGGCCGTCGCCCGTCATCTGGCGCTGCCAGCGGGAGAAGGAGCCCTGCTCGCGGGCCGCCCGCAGCCGGGCACCGTACGCGGGCAGTGCTTCCCACAGGCTCCACGGGCGCGGTTCGTACGCGTCGCGGACGGCGGCGGCCAGCTGGGCCTCGCCTTCCGGTGTGGCGGGGAAGTGGGCGAGCACGGGTCCGGCGAGGGCGCGCAGGCCCGTGTCGTCGTCGCGCAGGGCGAGCTCGTCCAGGGCCCAGGCCCAGTTCGCGCCCGAGGCGGCATAGCTGCGCAGCAGCATCAGCGCGTCGTCGCGGCCGTACGAGGCGAGGTGGCCCAGTACGGACAGGGCGAGCCCGGTGCGGGTCTCGGAGTCGTCGACGAGGTCGTCGGCACAGAAGAGGTGGTTTTCGATCTCGCCGAGCGGACCGTCGAGGTCCATGTAGAGCCTGGCGTAGTACAGGGAGCGGTTCTCCACCTGCCAGTCCTGGCGCGGGTCGCTCAGCACGCACTGGTTGAGTGCCGCGAGGGCCTCGGCCCTGGGCGCGGCGAGTGCGTGCAGCGTGCCGTCGCCGCGGCCGCGCTGGAGGAGCCCGAGCAGGGTACCGCTCGGCGCTATGACTGGTTCGAACATGGGAATGGCCTCAAATCAAGCTGGGGACGCAACCGGGAATCGGGATTCACAGGGCCGCGTAACAGCATGTGAGGACGTCCGCCGTCATGTTCCGCTCGATGTAGACCATTGTCTTCTCTCTTTCGTCGGTGACCGGAGTTCCCCCGTACCCCGTACCTCGGGGTCTCTACCCCGTCCCTCGGGGCTCTCTCCGGATCCGACGCCATGATGACCCAGCCGGTTTGTGCGCCGCGACCACATTTATGGCCGCCGTGACCAACCCGGGATCAACTCGGTGTCCCTGGTGGCCGGTCACGCCCCGAAAAAACGGACTACTCGGCTCCGAAGAGCTTGAGCAGTTCGGTCTTGCCGAACATGCGGGCCGTGTCCACGGCGGAGGGGGTGCCGGCGGCCGGGTCGGCTCCGCCGGCGAGCAGGGCGCGGATGACGGCTTCCTCGCCCTTGAAGACGGCTCCGGCGAGCGGGGTCTGGCCGCGGTCGTTGGCCCGGTCGGCCTCGGCGCCGCGCTCGAGCAGGGCCGTGACCGTGTCGGCGTGGCCGTGGTAGGCGGCGAGCATGACGAGGGTGTCGCCGCGGTCGTTGGTGAGGTTCGCGGGGGCGCCGGCGTCCAGGTAGGCGGCGAGCGTCTGCGTATCACCCTGCCGGGCGAGGTCGAAGATCTTGGTTGCCAGTTCGACGACGTCCTCGTCGGGGGCGCCCGGGGTGTCCTGGGGGCTCTCGCTCATGGGGGCGTACCGCCTTTCACTGCTGCTGCTGTCTGCTGCCGGGTGCCGACTGCCGACTGCCGGCCGTGGGGCCGTTGGCCGTGCCTGCTGCCGGCTGCCTGCCGGTCCGCCGCTGCACCGTTTCGCGTGCGCGCGTCGTCCGTTCGGATGAAGCCACAGCTTACTGGCCGTAACCGCACATGACCGGCCCGGGGCGAGGCAGAGATGTGTGAGGGACCGGATCGGCGCAACCCGCCACTTGAACTGAGCCGGTCAAGTGAAAAATGCGGCTAATCACCCGGATGCACCTGTTGTCGCATTGATACTTCCTGTGAGGTAGGGAGAACTGATGGTGACTGTCCCCACCCACCAGGAGAACCTCACATGGTCCTGTCCATCTCAGGCGTCGTCCTGCTCGGCATCATCTGCTTCCTCTTCTTCAAGAAGGACGGGATGAAGCTGACCCACGCCTTCGTCTGCGGCCTCTTCGGCTTCTTCCTCGCCGGCTCGGCCATCGCGCCCAGCATCACCGCCAGTACGGCCAGCCTGGCCAGCCTGCTCGGCGGTATCAAGCTCTGACCGCCCCGACGACCCGCACCACCCACAACTCCAGGAGACGCCCGTGGCCCGGCGCCCACTTCCCCGCATCCTTGAGCGCGGCAGCGTATCGCTGGCCCGGGGCCGCGAGTTCGCGCGCACGGCAGCCGACGGTGCCACGGACGTCCTCCACCCGCTCCTCACCATCGGGCGCGGCCTCCGCATCCTGGCCGCGGCCGGGCGGCGCAAATGGGCCGACACCCCCAAGGACAAGCGTGGTCCCGCACTGTTCCTGGCCGCGGCCTGCGTCCTGGTGGTGGCCCTCGTTCCGTACGGTCCGCTGCTCGCCATGATCACGGTCATGGCGGCGGCCGCCTGGCAGGGGCGCGACCGGGCGCCGGTGGACGAGGGGCCGGGCGAGGCCGAGGCGGAGCGGCTCGGCGCGCTCTACGAGGCGCTCGTGCCGTACTTCTCCATCCCGGAGGACCCCAGTCCGCTCTTCGCCCACGGCGGTACGTGGGACAAGGCCTTCAGCGCCTACGCCTTCGACAGAGTCGGCCGGCTCACCCACCTCCGCATCCGCTATCCGGCGTACTTCACCGACGGCGAGCCCGAATCGCGAGCCCGGATCGAGGCATTGCTGCACGCCAAGTCCGGGCGGGGCCGCGAGTACCTCTTCGACTGGGACGAGGAGGGCAACACCCTCGACCTGAGCGTGCTGGCCCCCCTGCCGACGGGCATCGCCGCGCAGCACTTCGTGACCTCCCCCGGCGAGATGGTGCTCGGCTTCACCGACTCCGGGAACGTGCAGCGCACCCTTCCGGTACTGGACGGCGAGGAGGTCCGGGACGTGCCGCCGGTGATCTGGCGGACCGGCCCCCGGGCCACCGAACCGCACCTGCTGGCCGTGGGCCAGCCCGGCAGCGGTACGACGACACTGCTGCGCTCGATCGCCCTGCAGGCGCTTCAGCACGGGGGCGACGTACTGATCGTGGAGGGTGCCGGCAGCGGGGAGTACGCCTGTCTGGCCGGGCGTACGGGCGTCCTGGCGGTGGAGTGCGGGCTCGGCGGGGCCCGCGCGGCGCTGGAGTGGGCGGCCCAGGAGACCGAGCGGCGGCTGATCGCCGCCAACCGGGCCCGGCAGGAGGGGCGGGCGGCGCCGGAGGACGTGCGGCGGCCGCTGTGGATCCTGCTCGACCGCCCCAGCGTCCTCGGACACCTGGCGGCGGCGGACGGGCGGACCGATCCGTTCTCGCTGCTGCAGGTGCCGTTGCGGCACGGGCGGGCGGCGAACACCACCGTGGTGGTGGCCGAGCAGTTCGACCACCTGGAGCTGCTGAGCGAGGTCGTGTGGGCGCACACCCGGGCCCGGGTGGTGCTGGGGCCCGCCTCCGTGCAGCAGATCACCAGCGTCCTGGGGCTGCCGCCGCACACCACTCCGACGCCGGAGGTGCCGGCGGGGCGGGGGTATGCGCGGCTGGGGTCCGGGCTCGTGCACCGGTTGCAGGTGCCGGCGACGCCGGATCCTTATGACGAGGCGGCGGGGGTGGGGGGGCGGGAGGCGGTGTTGGGGTTGTTGCCGGGCGTGGGGGTTGGGGGTGGCGGGGGTGCGAAGCCGGCGGAGGTCCTGCCGGCTTCGGCGCCGCATGAGCAGCCGCCCGCCCAGGCCGGTGCCCTGGGGGTGCCGGCCTCGCCGTCGCCCGACCAAGCCGGGCCGGCTGGGGTGCCGGCCTCGCTTCCGCCCGAGCAGCCGCCCCTTACGGAGCCTCCGGCCCGAACCGGTGCCCTGGCGGTGCCGACCTCGCCGTCGCCCGAGCAGCCGCCCCCTGCGGAGCCTCCGGCACAGGCCGGTGCCCTGGCGGTGCCGGCCTCGCCGTCGCCCGACCAGCTGCCCCCTGCGGAGCCTGCGGCACAGGCCGGTGCCCCGGAGGTGCCGGCCTCGCCCGGGCAGCCGCCCGCTGCGGAGCCTCCGGCACAGGCCGGTGCCCTGGCGGTGCCGGCCTCGCCGTCGCCCGACGAGCCGCCCCCTCCGGCGCCCCGGGCACAAACCGATGCCCTGGCGGTGCCGGCCTCGCCCTCGCCCGACCAGCTGCCCCCTCCGGCGCCCCGGGCACAAACCGATGCCCTGAGGGTGCCGGCCTCGCCCTCGCCCGGGCAGCTGCCCGCTGGGCAGCCGCCTGCGCAGGCCGGTGCCCCGGAGGTGGGGGCGGAGGCGCCGTAACCGGGCTCCTCCTCCTACGGGCTGCCGCGCAACGCCAATCGAGCCCCGCCGCGCCACCTCCAGCCCCGCCGGCGATTGAGGCGCGGGGGTCCGGGGGCTGGCCCCCGGCAACGGCGCCGCACCCGACCGGGCACCTCCAGCCCCGCTGCCCGTACGGTCTGCCACGCAACGCCAAATCCAACCCCGCCCGGCCGCCTCCAGCCCCGCCGGGCACATCCAGTCCCGCCGGCGTTTGAGGCGCGGGGGTCCGGGGGCTGGCCTCCGGCAACGGCGCCGCACCAGGCAGGGCAGCCGCTGCGCGGAGCCTTTCCCCTACCCGCCCCTTCCCGAACTGGGGCTCCGCCCCAGACCCCGCTCCTCAAACGCCGGAGGGGCTGGATGGGTACCGCCAGGCGGAGCTGGGGTGGTACCGCCAAGCGGAGCTGGGGTGGACCGCCCGGCGGAGCCCAGACCCCGCGCCCAAACGCTGGCGGGGCTGGGGTGGTACCGCTCGGGGGCCTGGGGTGTGCGCCCGGCGGAGCCCGGACCCCGCGCCTCGAACGCCGGGAAAGGCTGGGAAGTGCCGCCCGGCGGGGCCGGGGCGTGCGCTCGGCGGAGCCCGGACCCTGCGCCTCAAACGGCGGCGAGGCTGGGGATGGCTCCGTCCCCGGCCGGGGTGGGTGGGGGTGGGCGGGTCCGGCCATCGCGGAGGCGTGGGGGGACGCCGGCGGCGCTGGGGAAGTGCGAGTCGGCGGAGAGGGACGGGGGGGAGGGGCTATGCCACGAACGTGCGGGGGGGTTCTGTTGTGTGGCCCGCGGCGCCCGTGGTGACCAGGCGGGCCGCGGCCGAGAGGCGGGCGGCGGCTTCGTCGGCTACCGGGCCGCCGACCGTGAAGGGGAGGCGGACGTAGCCCTCGAAGGCGCCGTCCACGCCGAAGCGGGGGCCGGAGGGGACGCGCACGCCGACGCGTTCGCCGACCTCGGCCAGCCGGGAGCCGGAGAGTCCGCCCGCGCGGGCCCAGAGGGTGAGGCCGCCCTGGGGTACGGAGAACTCCCAGTCGGGGAGTTCCCGGCGGACGGCGGCGACGAGGGCGTCGCGGTTCTCTCGGGCCTGGGTGCGGCGCAGTTCCACCGCCTCCGCCCAGCCGCCCGTCCGCATCAGCCAGTTCACCGCCAACTGTTCCAGGACCGGCGTACCGAGGTCGGCGTACGCACGGGCCGCGACCAGGCTGCGGATAACGTCGGGGGCCGCGCGCACCCAGCCGATCCGCATCCCGGCCCAGAACGCCTTGCTGGCCGAGCCGACGGTGATCACGGTGCTGCCGGCCGGGTCGAAGGAGCACACCGGGCGGGGCATCTCCAGGTCCGGGTCCAGCTGGAGTTCCGCCATGGTCTCGTCCGCGACCAGGACGGTGCCGGCCGACTTGGCCGCCTCCACCATGGCGCGCCGCTGGTCCTCCGTGGCCAGCGCGCCGGTCGGGTTGTGGAAGTCGGCGACCACGTACGCCAGCCGGGGGGCGGCGTCGCGCAGCACCTGGCGCCAGGTGGGCAGGTCCCAGCCGGACAGGCCGTCGGACATGGCGACCGGTACCAGCCGGACCCCGGCCGCGCGCATCAGCTGGAGGATGTTGGCGTAGGAGGGGGATTCGACGGCGATGCGTTCGCCGCGCCCGGCGAAGAGGTGGCAGATGGCGTCGATGGCGCCCATCGCCCCCGTGGTGACCATGATCTGTTCCGGCATGGTCGGGATGCCGCGTTCGGTGTAGCGGTCGGCGAGCATCCGGCGGAGGGCCGGCAGTCCGGCCGGGTAGTCGCCGTGGGTGTGGGCGTACGGAGGGAGCTCTTCCAGGGCGCCCTGGACGGCCCGGGTCAGCCAGGGTTCGGGGGCGGGGAGGGCAGCGCAGCCGAGGTCGATCATCGAGCCGAGGGCCTCCGGAGGGAGGGGCTCCAGGCCGCGGGCGGGCAGCGGGTTGCCCGCCGGGACGGAGGTCCAGCTGCCGGCGCCGCGCCGGGACTCCAGGAAACCTTCGCTGCGCAGGGCCTCGTAGGCGGCGGCGACGGTGGTCCGGCTGAGGGAGAGGGAGACGGCCAGTTCGCGTTCGGCGGGGAGCCGGGCGGCGACGGGCACGCGGCCTTCCAGGACGAGCAGGCGGATGCCGTCGGCGAGGGCGCGGTAGGCGGGCGGTTTGCGGGCGCCGGGCACGGCCGGGCGGGGCTGCTGGGAGGTGATCAGCCGGGCGAGCTGGGCCGTGCCCACCGCGGAGGTCCACTGAGCCATGTTGTCCGGTCCACCTTCATCGGATTGGCCATGCCCGGCCGGGGGTGCGGCCGGGATTGGATTGTTTCTGCGGGGACAGGGTGGCACGGCGCGGTCCACCTGCACCAGCCCGCCGGTCGGCCACCCTTCCGACTCCGACTGGAGCTCCCCCGACTCGCGGCGGGCGTGGGCATGTCCACCTGCAGGAGACCGCCCATCGGCCACCCTTCCGGCCGGAGTGCCCGGGATGCCAGGCGGGCAGGGCGCAGGGGTGGCACGGGCACGATCCGCCGGCGCCGGCCGCCGGCCTGCCGGTCGGCCACCCCTCCGGCCGGAGCGCCCGCATAGCCCGGGCAGACACGGGCGTGCCCGCCTGCACGAGACCGCCCGTGGGCCAGCCTTTCGGTCGGAGCACCCGACAGCCCGGGCGGCGGCGCGAGGGTGGCACGGCGCGGTCCACCTGCACCAGCCCGCCGGCCAGGCCACCCCTCCGGCCGGAGTGCCCGGGAATCCGGGTGGGCGGGCGGGGTGCATACTGCCGCCGTGACGCACGTACGCCTTCGGCACCCGTACCTGGACCATCCGGCTCCCATTCCGTTCGCGCACCGGGGAGGGGCCTCGGACGGGTTGGAGAACACCGCCGCCGCCTTCCGACGGGCGGCCGGGGCGGGCTACCGGTATTTCGAGACCGATGTGCACGCCACCGTCGACGGCAAGCTGGTGGCCTTCCACGACGCGACCCTGGACCGGGTCACCGATGCCGGCGGGCGGATCGCCGAGCTGCCGTGGAGCCGGGTACGGGAGGCCCGGGTGGCGGGGGTCGAGCCGCTGCCGCTGTTCGAGGAGCTGCTGGAGGAGTTCCCGGACGCCCGCTGGAACATCGACGTGAAGGCGGAGTCGGCGCTGCATCCGCTGGTGAACCTGATCGCCCGGCGGGGTCTGTGGGACCGGGTGTGCGTGGGCTCGTTCTCGGAGAGCCGGGTGGCTCGGGCGCAGCGGCTGGCCGGCCCGCGGCTGGCCACCTCGTACGGGGTGCGCGGGGTGGTGGGGCTGCGGCTGCGCTCCTTCGCGATCCCGGCTGCGCTGCGGGTGGGCGCGGTGGCCGCGCAGGTTCCGGAGATCCAGGCGGGCATCCGGGTGGTCGACGAGCGGTTCGTGCGGACGGCGCACGAGCGTGGGCTGCAGGTCCACGTGTGGACCGTGAACGAACCGCAACGCATGGAGGCGCTGCTCGACCTGGGTGTCGATGGCATCATGACCGACCGGATCGACATCTTGCGCACGGTGCTGGACCGGCGCGGGGCCTGGGCTTAGCGGCCCGGGCCGGGACCTGCGAGGGGGCACCGGGAGTGAGTGCGCAGACGACGGACGGGGCGGAGCCCGCAGGGCCCGGCGCGGACGGGGCCGAGGTCGGGGCCTCGGACGGGGCTCCGGATGGTGCTGCGGCCCGAAGACGGGAGCAGCGGGGCTGGTACTTCTACGACTTCGCCTGCTCGGTCTACTCGACGAGCGTGCTCACGGTGTTCATCGGGCCGTACCTGACCTCGGTGGCCAAGGCGGCCGCCGACTCCGAGGGGTTCGTGCACCCGCTGGGCATTCCGGTGCGGGCGGGGTCCTTCTTCGCCTACTCGGTGTCGATGTCGGTGATCGTGGCCGTGCTGGTGATGCCGCTGGTGGGTGCGCTGGCCGACCGGACCGGCCGGAAGAAGCCGCTGCTCGCGGCGGCCGCGTACACGGGGGCGACGGCGACGGCCGGGCTGTTCCTGCTGGGCGGGGAGCGGTATCTGCTGGGCGGGCTGCTGCTGATCGTGGCGAACGCCTCGCTGGCGGTGTCGATGGTGCTCTACAACTCCTACCTGCCGCAGATCGCCGGGCCGGACGAGCGGGACGCGGTGTCCTCGCGGGGCTGGGCCTTCGGCTACACCTCGGGCGCGCTGGTGCTCGTACTCAATCTGGTGCTGTACCAGGGGCACGAGTCCTTCGGACTGTCCGAGGGGATGGCGGTGCGGATCTGTCTGGCCTCGGCGGGTCTGTGGTGGGGGGCGTTCGCGATCATCCCGCTGCGGCGGCTGCGGGACCGGGAGGTGGTGCGGGATCCGGCGGCGGCAGCGGTGGGTACCGGCTGGAAGCAGCTGGTGGCGACCCTGAAGGACATGCGGCGGCATCCGCTGACCCTGTCGTTCCTGCTGGCCTACCTGATCTACAACGACGGCGTGCAGACGGTGATCTCGCAGGCTTCGGTGTACGGCTCGGAGGAGCTGGAGCTGGAGCAGTCCACGCTGATCGTGGCGGTGCTGCTGGTGCAGGTGCTGGCGGTCGTGGGGGCGCTGGGGATGGGCCGGCTGGCGCGGGTGTACGGCGCCAAGCGGACGATTCTGGGGTCGCTGGCCGCGTGGACGGTGACGCTGGCGGCCGGGTACTTCCTGCCGGCCCGGACCCCGGTGTGGTTCTTCGCGCTGGCGGCGATGATCGGGCTGGTGCTGGGCGGCAGCCAGGCGCTGTCGCGCTCGCTGTTCTCGCACCTGGTGCCGGCGGGCAAGGAGGCCGAATACTTCTCGGCGTACGAGATCAGCGACCGCGGGGTCGCCTGGGTCGGGCCGCTGGTTTTCGGCCTGACGTACCAGGTGACGGGGAGCTACCGGGACGCCATCATCTCGCTGGTGGCATTCTTCGCTCTGGGGTTCGTACTGCTGGCCCGGGTGCCGGTGCGGCGGGCGGTGGAAGCCGCCGGGAATCCTGTTCCCGCACGGATTTGACGAACTGATTTAGACGTTGAAGTAAAAGGCCGGTAGTGTACGCCTTTGGCCTGCCAGGCGGACCGTTACTGCGTGTTGAAGAAGTGAAGACGTTGGGTGACATCTGCTGCCAGATGTGACAAAACGGGCATTGGTGGGTACAACAAGGGGCGGCACGACGGGCGACGCACGACCCGGAGCGGGAATCTATACCGCCGACCGGACGTTGACCGGATGACGACGACAGCGACACCTGTCCTGTGGGCGACAAGCCCGGGAGGCACGATTCATGAGTGAGCGAGCTCTCCGCGGTACGCGCCTCGTGGTTACCAGCTACGAGACGGACCGCGGCATCGATCTGGCCCCGCGCCAGGCGGTGGAGTACGCATGCCAGAACGGACATCGATTTGAGATGCCGTTCTCGGTTGAGGCGGAGATTCCGCCGGAGTGGGAGTGCAAGGCGTGCGGCGCCCAGGCACTCCTGGTGGACGGGGACGGGCCCGAAGAGAAGAAGGGCAAGCCCGCGCGAACGCACTGGGACATGCTCATGGAGCGGCGTACCCGCGAGGAGCTCGAGGAGGTGCTGGCCGAACGGCTGGCCGTCCTTCGCTCCGGTGCCATGAACATTGCCGTGCACCCGCGGGACAGCCGCAAGTCCGCGTAGCGCGCTCAGGCGCGCGGTGCGCAGAAGAGCCGTGGGGCTCTGCCACTACCGGTGGCAGAGCCCCACGGCTCTTCGGCATGCCTGCGTTCCGCGTATTCCGTGTATGCCTGAATTCTGTGCGTCCTGTTCGGGTCTGACGGATTCCGGTACGGGTCCGCCCCCGGCGCCGACCGGTGGCCGGGCTCGGGGGCGGGGTGGAGCCGTGCAGGTCAGGGGCCGTACGGGTCAGGGCCGTGCAGGTCAGGGGGTGAGCGGCGGGCGGGGGCCGCTGTCCGGGTGGGTGCCGGCCTGGTCGGGGCGGTCCTCGCGGATGACCTCGCCCTGGACGACCTTGCCGTCCGGGTAGCGGATGCGGGCCTGCTGGAAGGCGTCGCCGAAGCTGCCGGCCGGAGCCGAGGCCATCTTCTTCTGCAGGGCGCGCTCGGTCCGGCGGCTCACCAGGGCGCGCACCGGCGGCAGCAGCAGGAGCAGGCCGAGTACGTCGGAGAGCAGGCCCGGCATGATCAGCAGCAGTCCGGCCAGCATGGTCATGCCGTTGCCGGAGCCCTTGGCCGCGGCCGGGGGTGCGGCGGGCGGGCGGCCCGTCCGGGCCGCTTCCTGGGCCTGCTGGAAGGTGTTGGTCATGTTCTTGAAGGCGCGCCGCCCGGCACGCTTGATGACCACCGCGCCCAGCACGAAACCGCCCGCGAGCAGCGCGACCACGGTGAGACCGCCGACCGCCTCGGAGACCAGGCCGAGCAGCCAGATCTCCAGGACCAGCCAGGCGGCGATGCCCAGGGGCACGAAGGTACGGGGGCGCGCGGGGCGCCGGGGGGCCGTCGAAGTGGGAACGCCGGTCGTCATGACGTCCAGTGTGCCCGGACCCCCGTAAAAACGGCGTCGGCCGGAGGTACCGGGCATCCCCTAGGGGCGGGCCACGCGGGGGCGGGAGCTAGGAACGGTGCCGGGAGCCGGTGCCGGGGATGCCCAGCTTCGCGGCCCGGGTGCTCAGGCCCCAGGTGGTGACCCGCCAGAGCGCCTCGACCACGATGTCCTTGCTCATCTTGCTGTCGCCGAACTCGCGCTCGACGAACGTGATCGGCACCTCCACCACGTGGAAGCCCTTCTGCACCGCCCGCCGGGCCAGGTCGACCTGGAAGCAGTAGCCGGCCGAGGCCACCTCCTCCAGACCCAGTCCTTCGAGGGTCTCCCGGCGGAAGGCCCGGTAGCCGCCCGTCACGTCGCGGATCGGCACGTCCAGCATCAGCCGGGAGTACGTCGATCCGCCGCGGGAGAGGAACTCGCGGTGCTTGGGCCAGTTGACCACCCGGCCGCCGGGCACCCAGCGGGAGCCCAGCACCAGATCGGCGCCCTTGAGGGCGGTCAGCAGCCGGGGCAGCTCCTCGGGCTGGTGGGAGCCGTCGGCGTCCATCTCGACGAGCACGCCGTAGCCGCGCTCCAGGCCCCAGCGGAAGCCCGCCAGATAGGCCGCGCCCAGGCCTTCCTTGCCCTTCCGGTGCAGGACGTGGACCTGGTCGTCCTCGGCCGCCAGCTCGTCGGCGAGCTTGCCGGTGCCGTCCGGGCTGTTGTCGTCGGCCACCAGGACATGGGCCGCGGGCACCGCGGCACGCACGCGGGAGACGATCGGCCCGATGTTCTCCGCCTCGTTGTAGGTCGGAATGATCACCAGGGCCGTGCCGAGCGGCCCGTACGCCCGCTCCCGCTCACCGCCGTCGCTCACTGATTCCCCTTAGTACGTCCAGTCACAGCTACCCCCACTCTAGGCGGTGTCGGGCTAACAGCGGGTCGGGGCCCGGCGTCCTTCGGGCCGGCCCGGCTCCCGCTGGCTGCGGGCGGCCGAAACCGTTGTCTACTGGACCGCCGGGCCCCACCCGGGTCGCACCCGCCGCCCGGCGAAACCTTCCCTCGCCCCCGAGGCGCGGGCGCGCTGAGCGGACGGATCCGTCCGGCACGGACGTCCTGTGGTGGACCCGGCCGAACCTATCCGGGTCCGGCCGCCCGCACCGAACGCAGGGAGACCGGATCACCCCTGTGGCCGTACGAATACCTCCCGGCCGCCGACGACCGTGGCGAGGCACACCGGGAGCTCCGTGCCGGGGCTCAGGTCGGGCAGTCCGGGGGTGCCGGAACGGGGGTCGGTGGACCAGCGGGCCACCCGGTCGTCGGGGGCCTGGACCACCAGTTCCGAGGTCTGCCAGACGGCGTAGTCGGCCGGTGCTCCGGGGACCAGGATGCCCGCGTCGTCGCGGCCGATGGCCCGCCAGCCGCCCCGGGTGTGCGCGGTGAAGGCGGCGCGTACGGAGATCCGGTGCTCGGCGGTGCGGTGGAAGGCGGCGGCGCGGACCGTGCCCCACGGGTCGAGGGGGGTGACGGGCGCGTCGGAGCCGAAGGCGAGCGGGACGCCGGCCTTGAGCATGGCGGCGAACGGGTTCAGGGTGCGGGCCCGGTCGGCGCCGAGCCGGTCGGCGTACATGCTGTCGGGGCCGCCCCAGTTCGCGTCGAAGGCGGGCTGCACGGAGGCGGTCAGCCCGAGTTCGGCGAAGGCGGCGATGGTGGCCGGGGTCATCATCTCGGCGTGTTCGACGCGGTGCCGGGCGGCCCGGACCCGGGCCAGGCCGACCTTCTCGGCGGCCGCGCGGACCCCGTCGACCACCGCGGTGATCGCGGCGTCGCCGATGGCGTGGAACCCGGCCTGCAGGCCCGCCTCGGTACAGGCGGCGACATGGGCGGCGACCTCGGCGGTGTCCAGGTAGGCGGTGCCGGTGTGGGCGGCGTCGGTGTACGGGGCGTGCAGGCAGGCGGTGTGGGAGCCGAGGGCGCCGTCCACGAACAGGTCGCCGGCGGCTCCGATGGCGCCGAGCTCGCGGGCCCGGTCCAGGTCCCGGTCGGCCCAGTAGCCGAAGACCCGGGGGCCGGGCTCCGCCTCGGCGAGGGCCAGCAGGCCGGTGAAGTCCTCCGGGGAGGAGATGTCGGGGCCGCCGCACTCGTGGACGGATCCGATGCCGAGGGAGGCGGCGTGCCGGAGGGCCTCGCGCTGGGCCTCGGCGCGCTGGGCGGGGGTGATCGCGGCGAAGGCGGCCGCGCGGACGGCGTGGTGGGCGTCGCGGGTCAGCGGCTCGCCGTCCTGGAAGCCGGCGGTCTCCCGGATGCGGGGCACCCGGTCGAGGAGGGCGGTGGTGACGACGGCGGAGTGCACGTCGATGCGGCTCAGGTAGAGCGGACGGCCGCCGGTTGCCTCGTCCAGCTCCGCCCGGCGCGGAGCCCGGCGCTCCGGCCAGCGGGCGGCGTCCCAGCCGTGGCCGAGCAGCACCCGGTCGTCGGGGCGCCGCTCGGCGTAGGCCCGTACGAGGTCCAGGGCGTCGGGGAGGGAGCGGGCGCGGGTGAGGTCCAGGCCGGTGAGGGCGAGGCCGGCGGAGGTGGTGTGCACGTGGGCGTCGGTGAACGCGGGGGTGACGAGTGCGCCGTCGAGGTCGACGACCTCGTCGACGCCGGAGGCGAAGGCGTCGGCGGCTCCTTCGGAGCCGACCCAGGCGATGTGGCCGCGCTCGACGACCAACGCCGTGGCGAAGGGATCGGCGGGGCTGTGGACGTCGCCGCCGCGCAGCAGCACGGTACGGGTGGCCGTGGGCGGGGCGGGGTCGGTGTGCGGGGTCGCGCCATGGGTCATGGGGACCAGTCTCCCCCCTGCCCGGCACCGGTCCGGCGCGGGGTCGGATGGAGTACCCGTACGTGCGCGGCCGCCGTCTGACGTAGAGCCTGGAGCCATGAACCGGCCGAAGCGGGCGGTGGTCGAGCCGCCGGACAGCCGCGGCCTGCGCGAGGTGCGCGTCGACGGCGTGACCGTGGGGCGCGCCTGGTCGCCGCGCGAGCTCCGGCGGCTGCTGGTCCGGGCCGGATTCCCCAAGGACGTGGACCTCGCGGACGGTACGTCGGTGTCCTGGCGCGGCGAAAACGGTACGTCGGTTTCCCGGCGCGGCGGGGACGGTGCGTCGGTTTCCCGGCGCGGCGGGGACGGCGAGAGCTGGCCCGACCGGCCCCTGCGGCGGCGCGCCGTGACGGCCCTGTTGGTGGCGGGGCTGCTCGGCTCCACGGCCCTGCTGATCCACGTCGGCCTCGTGGACATGGTCGGGGCGTTCACCTTCGCGGGGCGCGTCAGCGGCTTCCTCTTCGTCCTGGCGGGCATCCTGACGGGCGGAGCGGCCGCCGCCGCGCTCGACCTCGGCGGTAAGCGGAGATTCCGATATGCCGGAGCCTTCGTCCTGGTCGGGGTGATCATCACTGCGGCCACGTGCACGCTGCTGCTGGTCCTGTGGCTCCAGGAAAAGGAGTTCACGCCGTACCTGCTGACGTATCTCCCGCTGTGGGTCTGGTCCCTGTGGGCGCTGTGGCTGGTGTGCCGGGAAAGGCCTTGGAGGGGAATTCCGCACCCCAAGAAGTTCGCGGCCGGAGTCACGGCTTCGGCTTTTCTGGCCGCCGCGAATCTGGCCTACTCGGCGGCCTACCAGCCCTCCGCCGCCCAGATCCACTTCGTGTACCGGCTGAAGTTCGGCACCCCGTACGCGGACCCCGAGCGCCCGGTCATCCACCTTCCGCTGACGATCAGCATGGAGAACACCGGGACGGTTCCGTTCTGGGTTCTCGGCAGCGCTTTCGTGGTGTACGGCAGGTCGTCCGCATTCACCGCGGACGAAAAGGTGATCAAGGACTGGCGTCAGGACGCCCAGGACAGTGAGCTCTACGTCGGCACCCCCGCCTACACGGTCATCCGGTACGGAACCTTCGTCCCCGCCGGCGCGCTGGTCAGTCCGGGAAGCCATGCGCTCCAGGAGAAGGTCCTCCAAGTGCCCAAGGAGGCCGGGTTCGACGCCGTGGAGGCGTCGAGCGCCATGACCGTACTGCGGAGGGACCGGGGCATCGTCGACCTTGACTTCAACGTGCCCCACTATTCCTGGTTCAAAGGGGAGTCCGGTCGCGTCGACTGCCCGGCCTGCGGGGATTTCGCATTGCACTTCGGCAGGCTGCGCTACAACAACAACATCATGAACGTGACGCGGAAGCCCCGCTACGTCACCTCGCTGCGCTACCTGGACAGCGCGAGCCGACAACGGTACGGCGTCGTCGTCTCACCGCTGGACGCGGCGGGCAAGGTCACCTGGAACCCCGACCCGGAGGACCGGCTCGACCTCCTGGAGCTGGGGAGCGGCTTGGCAGCCGTCTCCTTCGCGTCCGTCCTCAAACAGCTGCGCTGATGCGGCGGCTCCCGGCCCCCGGACTAGACGCGGGGCGGGCGGGCCTCGTACGGGGTGGAGAGGACCACCGTGGTGCGGGTGGAGACGCCGGCCAGGTGGCGGAGGCGGCCCAGGAGGTCTTCCAGTTCCAGCGGGGTGGCCACCCTGACCTTGAGGATGTAGTTCTCGTCGCCGGCCACGCTGTGGCACGCCTCGATCTCCGGTACTCCCGCCAGGCGCTCCGCGATGTCGTCCGGGGCCGACGGGTCGAAGGGCTTGACCGAGATGAAGGCGGTCAGAGGCAGCCCGACGGCCTCGGGGTCGACGACGGCGGCGTAGCCGCGGATGACCCCGCGCTGCTCCAGGCGGCGTACTCGCTGGTGGACCGCCGACGTGGACAGGCCCGTGGCCTTGCCCAGGTCCGTGTAGCTCATCCGCCCGTCCCGGACGAGCAGATCAACGATCTGGCGGTCCAGCTCCTCCATTGTGCTCATAGCCGCACAACCTAAGGCCCAGGAGTGGTCCGCGCCCAGTACCGTCTCGCCGGAAGGGGCACCTGCGGCAGGCATGTGACGAATGCCACAGGGGTATGCAGTCCTCTGCCGGGGTGTTGTGGTTACTCGTGCGGCATGGCGGGAAGTGCTTGCTGTGGCCGAGGCCGAACCTGCCCGCCCGGCCCACCCAAGGGGGAGTACAACCATGTCGAACACCAAGCGCTCCGACCGCAGCGAACCGGAGCCACTGGAACTTCTCGAGGCCGAGGACGCCGAGGACGCCGCCTATCCGGACGAGGCCGCGACCGCCGAGTTCTTCGAGATCCACCACGCGACCTGCCCCGACTGCGGGCAGTCGATCGCCCTCGTCGCCGACGAGGAGCACCTTCCGGAGCACGCGCTCTGCCTGACCCCGTGGAACCCCTTCGGGCTGACGGTCTGTGCCGGCACCGGGCGCCCGGTGTCCGATGCGCTGCCCGTGATCGGTGCCGCCGAACCGCAGGAGCTCGAGCCCGTCGTGGTCCTGACGCTCCCGCAGGGGCTGGACTGGCGGACGCAGCCCTTCTCGCACGTGGGCGGTCCGGGCTCGCGTCCTGTCCGTGTGCCGGCCACGCCGCCGCAGCTGCGTCAGCACGTACGGGCGGCCTGACGGCCCCTCCCTACCAGTAGGTGCCCTGCACCATGGCGGCCAGGCTGGCGTGGTGCAGGATCAGTCCGTCGACGTCTTCGGCGGCCGCGGGGATCTCGACCTCGCCGAAGTGCGCCTGCCGGTAGGCGATCCGGAGCATCACGATGCCGTGCCGGAGCGCCGCGTACAGGGTGTGGAACTCCATGTCGCGCGGGGTGTGCCCGGTGAGTTCGGCGTACCTGCGTTCCAGGTCTTCGCGGCGCAAGAAGCCGGGGAGACCGGGCTGACCGAAGGAGACGGTCAGGTCCTGGAAGAAGCGGTGCAGGTAGACGGTCCAGCCGAGGTCCACCTCGCGCGGGGCGTAGGAGGCCATCTCCCAGTCCAGGACGGCGACCGGCCGGAATCCGTCCGGCGCGTAGATGACGTTGCCGATGCGGGCGTCGCCCCAGTTGAGGACGGGCTCGCCCTCGTCTTCGGGCCAGAGCTCCGCCAGCCGGTCGAAGGCGCGCTCGATCAGCGGGGAGCGCGCCAGGTCCTTGACCACCCACTCGTAGTAGGCGCGCTGGGCCTCGACGTGGCGGCGCAGCGGGCTGCCGCCCTGGTCACCCTCGGGAAGCAGGAACGCGGCTTCCTTGGCCGGGAACTGGTCGTGCAGGCGGGCGAGCAGCGAGATGCTCTCCTCCTGGAGTTCGGCGCGTTCGGCGTCGGTGGCGGCGTGCAGCCAATTGCCCTCGTAGGTGTAAGGCATGACGTCCGGCGGTACCCGGCCCTCGGCGCGGGCCATCACGAAGAACGGCGCCCCGAGCGGGCCGGGGTCCTCCTCCAGCCATTGGACGCGCGGCACGGGGAGGTCGGTGTGCTCGGCGACCAGGCTCATCACCCGGTGCTGGCGGGACATGTCGTAGGACGGGAAGACGGTGTACGCGGCCGGGTCCGCGGCCAGCCGGAGGGCGCAGGCCCGGATCGGGGTGTCGGGGTGCTCGATGTCGAAGAGCAGGGTCTCGCTGGACATGCCGTTGGAGCCGGGGACGGTGATGCCGGTGATGCGGGCGCCGGGGAGTTTGCCGTCCAGCCAGGCGGTGAGGCGGCGGCCGAGTTCTTCCGGGTCGCGGGTGGAGGTGCGGGGGCGTGGTGCCGTTGCCATTGCTGCTCCTTTCCTGCCGGGTCCTGTCGGTTTCTCTTGGTTGCTCTCGGGTTCTCTTGGCTGTTCTTGGCTGTTCTTGGCTTCTACGGGGCGACGGAGGAGTAGTCGGTGAAGCCGCTGGGGTCGTGGCGGCCGAAGCTGCCGTGTTCGAAGATGCCGTGGCCGGTCCGTCCGTCCAGGGTGAAGCGGGCCGAGTGGTCGGTGACCCCGTACGCGGCCATGGGGTGGGCGGTGGGGTCGGACAGGTCGTAGACGCGGCGGTCGGTCCAGCCGCGGCCCTGCCAGCTGCCGTGCTGCCAGTCGGTGGCGGGCGGGTAGCCGGCCCCGACGGCGAGGGGCGAGGAGTTGAGGATCTCCACGCCGAGTTCGAGGGGTTTGCGGGAGACCGGGTCGGTGAGGTGGATGACGGCCCGTTCGGGGTGGCGGGTGCCGGGCCGGTAGCGGATGTCGGCGTACGGCCAGCCCAGTTGGGTGTCGGGGCGGCCGGTGTCCTCGGGGAAGACCTGGACGGCCTCGTTGAGGGTGCGGTGGCCGTCCGCGTCCTCCTGGACGATGACCATGAGGAAGCGGTCCTCGAACCGGACCGGGATCCAGAGCCAGTGGAAGCCCTCGGTGCGGTGTTCCTCGGCGGCCCGGCCGCCGTCCTCGCCGGGGATGGGGCGGACGCCCCAGCTGCGGTCGCGGGTGCCGGTCCACTCCCCCGGTGTCAGGGTGAGCTCCTCGCCCTTGGCCCGGAGGGTGCCGGTGACCTGGCCGGCCTGCACGAATCGGCGGCCCTCCAGCATCAGCCGGTCGCCGCGCCGCTGCACGTGGTGGGGTTCCCAGACGGCGGGGAACTCGGCGGTCCAGGTGAGGTCGAAGGAGAGGCCTTCGGGGTCCTCGGGGTCGGGGTCGCAGTGCAGGGTGAGCTGCTTGAGGGGGGTGTCGACGGTGATCCTCAGGGGGCCGACGGACAGGTTCATCCGGTCGTCGGTGAGGGCGTCGGAGGCGCGGACGGCGAGGAGTTCGGTGCCGGTGCGGAGGGTGGCGTAGGCGTCGATGACCCCGGCGTTGGGGTAGACGCCGAGGCCCAGGATGAGGACGGCCCGTCCGGCGTGGTCGAAGACGTGGAAGATGCAGCGGTCGTAGGCGTTCCGGTCGCCGGTGGCGACGTGTTTCATCGACAGCGGGGCCTGGTGGACGGGGTATTCGTCGAGGGCGATGGGGCGGTCCGCGGGCATGGCAAACCTCCTGGGCGCGGGGGCGGCTCGGGGATATGACGGTACGTCAGAAACCGCGCCCGGGGCCAGAGTCCTGTCATTCCCTGCCAGTTCGGCACTCGCAGCCTGCGCGGGCGAGTGAGGCGAAGGGGGCGCGCCGAGCCCTGCGAGTCCGGCAGAGAGCGCCCCGGAGCCGAACCGAGCCCCAAGAGTGGGGACAGTCCGAACGCATGGCCCCAGTGACCCGGGCCGCAGGCTCCGCGTTGGCCCATGCATGACCCTGCTTGATGCTTCAACCGGAAGACGGCGGCGACCCGTGCCGCCGGGGCACGAAGAATCGGTTCAGCATTCGTCGGCGCCCCAGCACGCCGCCCGGCAGCCCGCCGATCCGCCCATCTACCGCGACCTCATCGACCGCTGGTCGGTCGAGGGCCGGACACTGCCGGGGCGGCGCGATCCGGAATGGTCCCGGCTCGCGTCCGCCCCGGTGTGGCCGAGCGGCCCCCTGTTCGAGGACACGCCCTAGTCTTCTGAGTCAGGAATTCTGTTCAGATATGAGGCGAGGCGTTCGAGGATCTCGTCGGCGGTCTTGGTCCAGACGTAGGGCTTCGGGTCGG
>NZ_JBFBAV010000073.1:0-20840 GCF_040689505.1 Streptomyces sp. NPDC051211 | reverse complement strand
GACGGGGCTCCACCCGGCCGGTTTACCGCCCGGGGCACCCGCCCCCCCACCCGGGCCGCCCGGGCCCCCCGGGGTCGGGGGGGTCCGCGGCCGGCGCGGTCCTGCTGGAGAAGAAGGCGTACTAGGCGGGACTACCAGAAGATGACGACGTATCCGTCGCCGCCGTCCTCGCCGTCCTCGCCACGCGATGCGATCCCCGTCTCCGGGTCGACGGTGCCGCCCGCGCCTCCGTCGCCGCCGAAGGCGGCGCCGTTCGGCAGGCCGACGATGCCATCCGCGACGCCGCCGCCGGCGCCGCCGCTGCCGTCCACCTCGCCGGGCTGGCCGGGCAGGCCGGGCCGGCCGAGTCCGCCGGTGCGGCAGGTACCCGCTGCACCCGGGGCGCCGGCGGTGCCGGGCGTGCCGGCCGCCGTCGCGGTCGCGCCACCGCCGCCACCGCCGCCACCGCCGCCGGGGGCGGTGACCAGGTTGTCGCCGCTGGACGAGGTGAGGGTGGTGTCGCCGCCCTCGCCGCCGTCGGTGCCTTCGGTCGCGACCGGGCCGCCGGTGCCGTTGGTACCGCCGTCGCCGAGGACCACCTCGTAGGTCTTGGAGGGCTTGACCGGGATGGCGCACCAGGCGAAGCCGCCACCGCCGCCACCGCCACCGGTACCGCCGCTGAAGCCGCCGTTGCCGTTGGTGGAGGCACCGCCGCCGCCGCCACCGCCGCCGCCGGCGCCCCAGGCCTGGACGAAGACCGAGGTGACGCCCTTCGGCACGGTGAAGGTGCCGTCCGAGGTGAACTGCCGCAGGCCGTGCAGGACCTTCGACTTCTCCTTCTTGCGCGGGTCTTCGCCGTAGTTCGGGTCCTGGTGCTCCGGCGGCGGCTCCATCCGGTTGGTGGTCGGGGCGGGCTTGCGCTTGTCCCCGTCGGCCTGGGCCATCGGCGCCAGGACGAGGAGCTGGCCGGTGATGGCCGCAGCGGCGAGCGCCGCGGTGGCCAGGGTCCGGCGCCGGGAGGCGCGGCGGGGCTTCGTGCTCACGTTCATAGTGTCCTTTACCTCACGGCCCCTCAGGGCCGAAGGAGTGCGGTGAGTTGGGCGGACCGCGTCGGTCCGCCGCTCATCTCACCGACACCGCCGCCCGCTCCGGCGCAGGCACGGCCGGTTTTAGCCCGGCCGGCCGGACAGGTTGCGCTGCTCGGCCTATCGCCGTGCCCCGAGGCAGTGAGCCTCTCCGACCTGCGGCGGGCCCCGTCACACCGCGCGCTCGCGGCCCTCCCAGAACGGGTCGCGCAGCCGTCGCTTGTAGAGCTTGCCATTGGGGTCGCGCGGCATCGTCTCGATGAAGTCGACGGTCTTCGGACGCTTGTAGCCGGCCAGCTGCCGCTCGCAGTGGGCCAGGATCTCGGCCGCCAGCTCCGGCCCGGCCGCGAAGCCCTCGGCCGGCTCGATGACCGCCTTGACCTCCTCGCCCCAGTCGGCGTGCGGGATCCCGAAGGCGGCCGCGTCGGCGACCGCCGGGTGGGTGAGGAGCGCGGACTCGATCTCCGCGGGGTAGATGTTCACCCCGCCCGAGATGATCATGTCGATCTTGCGGTCCCGGAGGAACAGGTAGCCGTCCTCGTCGAGCACCCCGAGGTCGCCGACGGTGAAGAAGTCGCCGATGCGGTTCTTCCGCGTCTTGCCCTCGTCCTTGTGGTAGCTGAAGCCGCCGGTGCTCATCTTCATGTAGACGGTGCCGAGTTCACCGGCGGGCAGCCGGTTGCCGTCGTCGTCGTAGACGGCGAGTTCGCTGATCGGCCAGGCCTTGCCGACCGTACCGGGCTTCTTCAGCCAGTCCTCGGCGGTGGCGAAGGCACCGCCGCCCTCGCTGGCCGCGTAGTACTCCTCCACGCAGGTCCCCCACCAGTCGATCATCGCCCGTTTGACGTGGTCGGGGCAGGGCGCGGCGCCGTGGATGGCGTGCCGCATCGAGGACACGTCGTACGCGTCCTTCACCGCCTGCGGCAGGGCGAGGAGGCGGTGGAACTGCGTGGGCACCATGTGGGTGTGCGTGGCCCGGTGGGTGTCGATCAGGCGCAGCATGTCCTGCGGCGTCCACTTGTCCATCAGCACCAGGGGGTGGCCGATGTGCAGGGAGGCGCCGGCGAACTGGAGCACGGCCGTGTGGTAGAGCGGCGAGCAGACGAGGTGGACGTTGTCGTCGAAGGGGCGGATGCCGAAGATGCCGAGGAATCCGCCGAGGTAGGTCTCCTCCGGGAGTTTGCCGGGGAGGGGGCGGCGGATGCCGCGGGGGCGGCCGGTGGTGCCGGAGGTGTAGTTCATCACCCAGCCGAGGGTGCGGTCCTCGGGTGCCGTTCCGGTCTGTCCGTCGAGGAGTTCGGCGTACGGACGGAAGCCGGCGACGGCTCCGACGGCGTACCGGTGGCTCGCGGGCAGGCCCGCCTCGTCGGCCGCGGCGGTGGCGGCCGCGGCGAACCGTTCGTGGGCGATGAGGACTTTGGCGCCGGAGTCGGAGACGATCCAGGCGATCTCCGGGCCCACCAGGTGATGGTTGACCGGGACGAGGTAGAAACCGGCCTGGGAGGCGGCGAGGTAGGCGGTGAAGAACTCGACGCCGTTGGGGAGGACCGCGGCGAAGGAGTCGCCGCGTTCCAGGCCGGCGGCCCGCAGGCCGTGGACGAGTTGGTTGGCGGCGGCGTGCAGGCGGCCGGCGGACCACTGCTCTCCGTTCGGAGCGGTGAGCACGATCCGGTCCGGGTCGGCGGCGGCCTGGGCCCAGAAGCCGTTGGGCGTACTGCTCATGACTGCCCCCTGCCGGCGATGCGGTTGATGCGGTCGATGGCCCGCTCGAAGCCGCGGGTGAGGTCGTCGAAGACGGCCTGGACGCTGCGCTCGCTGTTCATCCGGCCGACGATCTGGCCCACGGGGGTGCCGAGCAGGGGCTGGACCTCGTACTTCTGGATCCGGGAGACGGCCTCGGCGACCAGCAGGCCCTGGAGCGGCATGGGAAGGGCGCCGGGCCCGTTCGGGTCGTCCCAGGCGTCGGTCCATTCGGTGCGGAGCTGGCGGGCCGGCTTGCCGGTGAGGGCGCGGGAGCGGACGGTGTCGCCGGAGCCGGCGGCGAGGAGTTTCTCGGTGAGGGCCCTGGAGTGCAGGTCGGCTTCGGTGGTGGTGAGCCAGAGCGAGCCGAGCCAGACGCCCTGGGCGCCGAGGGCCAGGCCGGCGGCGATCTGTTCGCCGCTGCCGATGCCGCCGGCGGCGAGGACCGGCAGCGGGGCGACGGCCTCGGCGATCTCCGGAACCAGCACCATGGTGGCGATGTCGCCGGTGTGCCCGCCCGCCTCGTAGCCCTGGGCGACGACGATGTCGATGCCGGCTTCGGCGTGCCGGCGGGCGTGCTTGGCGCTCCCGGCGAGGGCGGCGACCAGGACGCCCCGGTCGTGGGCACGGGCGATGACGTCGGCGGGCGGGGAACCGAGCGCGTTCGCCAGCAGTTTGATGGGGTAGTCGAAGGCGACGTCCAGCTGGTTGCGGGCGACCTGTTCCATCCACCCGGTGATGCGCCAGCCGGAGACCTCGCCCTCGGGGAGCTCGGGGACACCGTGCTTGGCGAGGGTCTCGCGGACGAACTCGCGGTGTCCGGCGGGGATCATCGCCTCGATGTCGGCCTCGCCGACCCCGTCGACGGCCTTCTTGGCGGGCATGACCACGTCCAGGCCGTAGGGCTTGCCGCCGGTGTGGTCCTGCATCCAGTCGAGGTCGCGTTTGAGGTCGTCGGGGGCGGTGTACCGGACGGCGCCGAGGACGCCGAACCCGCCCGCGCGGGTGATGGCAGCGGCGACCGCCGGGAAGGGCGTGAAGCCGAAGATGGCGTGCTCGACTCCCAGTTTCTTGCTCAGCTCCGTCTCCATGGGCGGCAGGATGCCGCAGCGCGGCGGCCGAGGGAAGAGATTTTCTGATACAGCGTCAGATTCTTTGCGGGGCGGTACGGGCGGGGAGCGCGGGCGGACGGGCAGATAACCGTTAGCGTGCGCGACGAGCGACAGGAGGGCCCGGCCATGGGCGAGAACACGGGGGCGACGAAGGACGCGGATGCGGACACGAACAGGGGGGCGGACACCTGGAACGGGCCGGCCGGCGACGCCGGTGGCGTGCTCGGCGGCGGACTCGGCAGCGGACTGGGCGGCGGACTCGGCGGAGCCGGCGACGGGAGCCGCGAGGCCGGAGGGAGCGACGAGACCGGCACGGGCGGCGGGCTGAGCCGTCGACGGCTGGGGGCCCGGCTGCTGGCCCTGGGCGGGGTGCTCCTGCTCGGTGCCGCCCTGCCCGGCAGCGCCGGGGCGATGGGCAACCCGGCCGAACGCCGCGCCCTCCAGGGCCTGCGGCTGCGGTACGGATCGGCCCGGCAGGCGGGCCTGCTGGAGAGCCGGCTGGAGGCGACCGCCGAGGCGGCCCGGCGCTTCCTGGGCCCCTCACCGGAACACCCGTACTACGCGGGCGCCGTGGTGCTCGCCGGCCGGGGCCGGACGGTGGCCCTGCACCGGGCGATGGGCGACGCGGTCCGGTACGCCGACTACGACGGGCGGACCGACCGGCCGCGGGAGTTCCCGGCGGCCGAGCGGATCGCCATGACCGAGGACACGGTCTTCGATCTGGCCTCGCTGACCAAGCTGTTCACCTCGGTGCTGGCGGTGCAGCAGATGGAGCGCGGGCGGCTGGAACTGGAGGCCCCGGTGGACCGCTACCTGCCGGAGTTCACCGGCGGCGGCAAGGAACTGATCACGGTCCGGCAGCTGCTCACCCACACCTCGGGGCTGCGGTCGTGGGCGCCGTTCTACCAGGAGGCCACCCGGGAGGGGCAGTTGCGGCTGCTGTGGTCGGTGCGGCCGCAGGAGCCCCCGGGCAGCGTGTACCGCTACTCCGACCTGAACCTGATCGCGCTCCAGCTGCTCCTGGAACAGATCACTGGACACACTCTGGATACGCTGCTCAACGACGAGATCACTGCTCCGCTCGGGATGCACCGCACGCGTTACAACCCACCGCTCTCCTGGCGCCGGATCACCGCCGCCACCGAGATCCAGCGCCCGCCCTGGTCCGGCCTGGACCGCGGCCTGGTCTGGGGCAGCGTCCACGACGAGAACGCGTACGCCCTCGGCGGGGTCGCCGGCCACGCCGGCGTCTTCGGCACCGCCTGGGACCTCGCCGTCCTGGCCCGCGCCCTGCTCGACGGCGGCGTCTACGCCGGCAAGCGCATCCTGCGCCCCGCCTCCGTCGAACTCCTCTTCACCGACTTCAACACCGCCTTCCCCGGCCACGACCACGGCCTCGGCTTCGAGCTCTACCAGCACTGGTACATGGGCGCCATGGCCACCCCGCACTCGGCCGGCCACACCGGCTTCACCGGCACCTCCCTCGTCCTGGACCCCTCCACCGACTCCTTCCTCGTCCTGCTGGGCAACTCCGTCCACCCCGTGCGCACCTGGCGGGCCGGCAGCGCGCCCCGGGTCGCGGTCGGCAACGCCTTCGCCCGCGCCGTCCCGGTCCGTACCCGGCACGGCGGCCCCGCCTGGTTCTCCGGCATGGCCCCGGACTCCTCCGGCACCCTCACCCTGCCTCCGCTGACGCCGGCCACCGACTGCGCCCGGCTGCGCTGCGCCGTCTGGTGGGACACCGTCCCGGACGAGGGCGCCCTGCACCTCGAAGCCGCGGCCGCACCGGACGGGCCCTGGGAGCCGCTGCCGTTCACGACCGTACGCACCACCGGCGGCAGCCCGGAGCACTGGCCGCAGGGCCGGGCCGGCGGCTGGTCGGGCCGGATCTGGCACCGGCTGGAGGCCTCCCTCGCCCCGTGGGCCGGCCGCCCGGTCCGCCTGCGGTTCCGGCACGCGGCGACCGGCCGGTACGTGGGCCGCGGGGTGTACGTCGACGTGCTGCGGGTCTCGGAGCCGGCCGGACTCCTCTTCGCCGAGGACCGGCCCGCCGACGCCGCCCGTATCGAGGCGGCCGGCTGGGAGCGTTCGGCCGACTGAACGGCTCCCGCCCGGTCCGGGCGCCCCGGGCGCCTCCGGCCCGGCGCCCGCACCGGACACTGGCCCCCGCGAGGATTTCCGTCCCCCGAGCCACTGGAGTGGCGGCTGGAGGCACACCGCCACCGCTGGCTGGTCCTGGCCCTGCTGGTGGAGGCGCTGATGGTGGCGGTGGCCGCCGTGACCGCCTGGGGACTGGAACCCGTCCACAGCGCGCCGTCCCGCCGTCATCTCGCCACGGTCGCGGTGCTGTCGGCCGCGATGGGCCTGCGCAATGTCACCGCGATGCGGGTGAGCGTGCCGGACATGCCGACCACGCTGGTGACCCGGGCGATGACCGCCTTCCTCGGTGGTTCGCTGCTCGGGCACGACCCCGCGTTCACCCATGCGCGCTGGGCCACCGCCCGGCGGGCCGGGTCGGTGGCGGCGATGTTCGCGGGCGGGCTCATCGGTGCGGCCTTCCTCCACGCCGGCGGGCCGATGCACGTGCTGCTGCTCTGCGCGGCAGGCCTCGTCCTGCTGACCGGCCTCGCCTCCCTGTCGCTGCCGCGCCTGTTCACCCAGCTGCCCCGGTGAACCCGGTGAACCCGGCGCGCCCGGCGCGCCCGGCGACCGGGTGTCCGCACAACCTCGCGACCGTCCGGCTACCGGATCAGCGCCCCAGCACCGCCATCGCCGCGTTGTGGCCCGGAATCCCGCTGACCCCGCCGCCGCGCACCGCCCCCGCCCCGCACAGCAGCACCGTACGGTGCCCGGTCTCCACACCCCACCGGCCCGTGTCCTCCCCGGCGTACGGCCAGGACAGTTCGCGGTGGAAGATGTTCCCGCCGGGCAGCCGCAGTTCGCGGTCCAGGTCCAGCGGGCTCTTCGCCTCGATGCAGGGCCGGCCGTCCGCGTCCTCGGCCAGGCAGTCGGCCAGCGGCTCGGCCAGGTGCGCGTCGAGCTGTGCGAGGGTGGCCGCCAGCAGCACCTCCTTCGCCTCCTCCGCTCCCCCGCCGTGCTTCTCGAACAGCCGGGCCGGGGTGTGCAGTCCGAACAGGGTGAGCGTCTGGTACCCCTGTTCCACCAGCTCCGGCGCCAGGATGCCCGGGTCGGTCAGCGAGTGGCAGTAGATCTCGGACGGCGGGGCGGCCGGCAGCTCCCCGGCCGCCGCCTGCGCGTAGGCCCGGGCGAGTTCGGCGTACCCCTCGCCGATGTGGAAGGTGCCCGCGAAGGCCTCGCGCGGGTCGACGGCGGTGTCCTTGAGCCGGGGCAGCCGGCGCAGCAGCATGTTCACCTTCAGCTGGGCGCCTTCGGCCGGCCGTGGCGGGGTCTCGCCGAGGAGCCGGGCGAGGTCCCGGGGCGAGGCGTTCACCAGCACCCGCCGTCCGGTGACCCGGCCCTCCCCGCCGGCCGTACGGAAGGCGACCTCGGCGGCGGTGACCCCGTCGGTGTCGATCCGTACCGCCTCGTGGCCGGTGACGATCTCGGCGCCGGCCGCGCGGGCCGCGGCGGCCAACGCGTCCGTCAGGGCGCCCATTCCGCCGACCGGCACGTCCCAGTCCCCGGTCCCGCCGCCGATCACGTGGTAGAGGAAGCAGCGGTTCTGCGCCAGCGAGGGGTCGTGGGCGTCGGCGAAGGTGCCGATCAGGGCGTCCGTGAGGACCACGCCGCGGACCAGGTCGTCGGTGAACCGCTCCTCGACCGTCCGCCCGAGGGGTTCCTCGAACAGGGTGCGCCAGGCCGTCTCGTCGTCGATGCGGCTCCGCAGGTCCGCCCGTGACGGCAGGGGTTCGGTGAGCGTGGGGAAGACCCGTTCGGCGACCCGTGCGGTCATTCCGTAGAAGGCGCGCCACTGTTCGTACTCGCGCTCGGATCCGGTCAGCCGGGCGAAGGACTCCCGGGTCCGGGCTTCGCCGCCGCCGACGAGCAGCCCGGTGGAGCGCCCGTCCCGGACGGCGGGGGTGTAGGAGGCGACGGTCCGCTTGCGCACCTCGAAGTGCAGGCCGAGGTCCCGCACGATCTTTGCCGGGAGAAGCGAGACCAGGTAGGAGTAGCGGGACAGCCGGGCGTCCACGCCGGCGAACGGGCGGGTGGAGACGGCGGCTCCGCCGGTGTGCCCGAGCCGTTCGAGGACCAGGACGGAGCGTCCGGCGCGGGCCAGATAGGCGGCGGCGACCAGGCCGTTGTGGCCGCCGCCCACGATCACGGCGTCGTACACGTCCTGCGTGAAACCCTGCGTGAAGCCCTGGGTGGTGCCGTTCCGGTTCGTCATGGCTCTTCGTAACATGCCGCGGGCCGCCCGGCCAGGGTCCCGGCCGGGCGACCGACCGGCAGGACACCCCTAGCTGCCGACCGCCGGCGGGAGTGCGCTGCCGTATGCGAATCCCTGGCCGCGCAGGTCCGCGATGCGGGCCCGGAGCGCGGTGGCCTCGGCGTCCCGGCCGAGGCGTTCCAGGCAGTACGCCTGGTCGCCGAGGGCGTCCAGGGTGTCCGGGTGGTCGGTGCCCAGCGCGCGGTCGCGCACGCCGGCGATCTCCCGGTACAGCGGCAGCGCCTCCTCCCAGCGGCCGAGCCAGCCCAGCCCGACGGCGACCTCGCGGCGGCTGACCAGGGTGTCGGGGTGTTCTGCGCCGAGCACCTTGGCGCGCAGCACGCCCACTTCCCGGGCTTCCGAGAGGGCTTCCTCCCAGCGGGCGAGCCGGCCGAGGTTGACGCCCAGGACGTGCCGGGCGCGCAGGGTTTCGGGGTCGGCGGCACCGTAGGCGCGGGTTCGGTCGCGGACCAGTGAGCGGTACAGGTCGAGGGCCTCGGGGCCGCGGCCGAGCCGGCCCAGCGCTATGCCGATCTCGTAGCGGGCGGCCAGGGTGTCCGGGTGGTCGCGGCCGAGGCTGCGTTCGCGGGCGGCGGCAACCTGCCGGTAGCCGTCGAGGGCCTCCTCCCAGCGGCCGAGCTGGCCGAGGGCGTACGCCGCCTCGTAGCGGGTGAGCAGGGTGTCCGGGTGGTCGTCGCCGAGCACCCGGGCGCGGGCGTCGGCCACTTCGGCGGCGCTCCGGTGCGCGTCGGCGTGCCGGCCGAGCCGGCTGAGGGTGCAGACCAGGTTGTGCCGGCAGAGCAGGGTGTCGGGGTGGTCGGCGCCGGTGCTCCGCTCGCGGGCCGCGAGCACGCCCGCGTACACCTCGTACGCCTGCTGGTACCGGCCGAGCTGGCCCAGGACGTAGCCGGTCTCCTGGCGGGCGGCCAGGGTGTCGGGGTGGTCGGGGCCGAGCACCCGGGCGCGGTCCTCGGCGATCTGCCGGTATTCGGCGAGGGCGTCGGCGGGGCGGCCGGCCCGGCTGAGGGCGAAGGCGGCCTCGTAGCGGGCGGTGAGGGTGTCGGGGTGGTCGGGGCCGAGGGCGCGGGGCACTCCGTAGGGGGCGGTGAGGCGGGGGTCCTCGGCGGTTTCGGGGCGCGGGGCATCGGCACGGGGGGCGTCGACGCGCGGGCGCTCGGGGTGCCCGGCGTGCGGGTGCTCGGCGTGCGGGTGCTCGGCGCCCGGGTGCTCGGCGTGCGGGTGCTCGGCGCCCGGACGGGCAGCATCCGGGCGGGCAGCATCCGGGCTGGGCACGGCCGGACGGGCAGCATCCGGGCTGGGCACGGCCGGACGGGCAGCATCCGGGCTGGGCACGGCCGGGCGCACGGTGGCCGAGCCGGCCGTGGCCGGGCCGGTCGGCGGGGCAGCCGATTGCTGCGCGGCGGACGGCGGCCGGGTCGGGCGGGCTGCGGTCCAGGAGCCGGTCAGTACCGTCCACTCACCGCTCGCGGGGCGCGCGTCGAGGCCCGCCTTGCGGCCGGCGGTCATTCCGTGGGCCCAGGCGGGCAGGGCGGCCGCGGGGCCGGCAGCAGCATGAAGGGCACCATGAAGGGCACCATGAGGGGCGGCCTGCGGGCCCCGGCGGGCCTCCACCAGCCGGGTGTGCAGCCGCCGGGCGTCGGCGGGCCGGTCCTCCGGCCGCTTGGCGAGCAGGTCCAGCACCACCCGTTCGAAGTACTCGGGCAGTTCGGGCCGGTGCGTGCGCAGCGGCACGGGCGCGGTGTCCCGGTGGCCGACCAGTACGGACCAGGAGTCGCCGAGGTCGAACGGCGGGGCACCGGTGGCGATCTCGTACAGCACACAGCCGAGGGAGTAGAGATCGCTGCTGTGGTCGACCTCGCCGCCCGCGATCTGCTCGGGTGACATGTAGTGCGGGGTGCCCATGGCCATGCCGCCGCCGGTGAGCTTGGCGGTGAAGCCGATGTCGTGGGCGAGGCGGGCGATGCCGAAGTCGCAGATCTTCACGGTGCCGTCGGTCAGCCGCATGATGTTGGCGGGCTTGAGGTCCCGGTGCACCACGCCCTGTTCGTGGGTGTAGGCGAGGGCGGCGGCGACCTGTTCGGCGACGTCGACGACGACGTCCACGGGAAGCGGCAGCCGGCCGTTGTCCTCCATCAGCTGGCTGAGGTTGCGGCCTTCCAGGAGCTCCATGACGAGGAACAGCATGCCGCCGGATGCGCTCTCGTCACCGAAGTCGTGGACCACGGTCACGCCGCGGTGCTGGAGCGAGGCCGCCACCCGCGCCTCGCGCCGGAAGCGTTCCCGCAGGACCTGGGTGAAGTGGGCGTCCTGTTCCGGGCCGAGCGGCTTGAGGCATTTGACCGCGACGTGACGGCCGAGCGACTCGTCCCGGGCGCGCCACACCTCGCCCATACCGCCCCGGCCGATCAGGTCGAGGGACCGGTAACGGCCATGGATCAGTCTGCTCTCCGCCATCTCCTGGTGCCGCCCCCGTTGTCGTGCTGTGCGCTCATGCCCTCCCCGGCCCGTCCAGTATGGCCGCCGATCTGCGCAGTGTGTACGTCGAGGGGCGACTCGTGGGGCCCATGCGGCGCATCGCTCTCAAGATGTGACCTGGCGGCAGCTGCCAGCGCAGACCTGCGGGAATGCTGCGCAGCAGGCGTCCGGTGAGGCGCAGGCGCCGGGTGACCGCGCGGGGGTCGGGTGCGGTCCGCCCGTACAGCCGGTGCGCGTAGCCGGGCAGTGATCCGTACGCGAGGCCGGCGATCGGCCGCCACAGCAGGGTCCGGGCGGGTACGAGGAGCCGGGGTACGGGCGGCCGGCGCAGGAACGCGTCGACGGCGGCGGCATCGGTGCCGGCGGCGAGTACCGGGCGGACCCTTTCGAAGTACCCGGCCAGCTGGGCGACGGTGGCCGGGACCTCGGCCGGGTCCAGGCCGACCAGGCGGGCGTTGACCCGGTTCTCGTCGACGTAGCGGTCGGCCTGGGCGGGGGTGAGGGGGACACCGGAGCGGCGCAGTATGTGCAGGAAGGAGTCGATCTGCGCGCAGTGGACCCAGAGGAGGAGTTCGGGGTCGTCGAGCGGGAACGGCTCGCCGGTGGCGGGGTCGGTGGCGGAGAGCTTCCGGTGGATCTTCCGGACCCGGGCGCCGGCTTGTTCGGCGGCTTCGGAGGTGCCGTAGGTGAGGGTGCCGACGAAGTCGGCGGTACGCAGCAGCCGGCCCCAGGCGTCCCGCTCGAACTCGCTGTTGGCCATTACCCCGCGGACGGCCCGGGGGTGCAGGGCTTGCAGGTAGAGCGCGCGGACGCCGGCGATCCACATCATCGGATCCCCATGGCACTGCCAGGTCACGGACGCCGGCCCGTACAGCCCGGGGTCGGCGGCGTCGTCGGCGGCGTCGTCGGCGTCGATCCTCGTCCCCATCCGTCCAGGGTAGCGAGCGGGCGCGGCGGGCGCCCCCGTCCCGGGCAAGCACGGCACGGGAGTTGGCCCGGGCACGACTGCTTGCGGCAGCACGGTCAGAAGTCTTCGGCGCTCCGGCGTTCGAGCAGGACGACGTCGCGCCAGCGGCCGCGGTGGCGGCCGATGCGTTCGCGGGTGCCGATCACGCGGAAGCCCGCGCGGCGGTGGAGGGCGAGGCTGGCGGTGTTAGGAGGGGGGCTTCGGTCTCGAAGGTGGCGTCGCCTGCGTCGATGCCTGCCTGGTAGATCGCCAGGACCTGCTGGGCGTGGGCCTCGGTCATGGGGGTGACGGTGATGTTCACGGCTGCCCATGATGCCTGGCCTGATGCCCGTTCCTGTTGACGACAGTCGATTCAGGAGGCACCGTTGATTCCATAACCATCGAAACAGCTCTCAGCGGCAGGGAAGGAGGCATCCCGTGAGCAGCGAGTCCGAACTGCGTCTGCGCGAGAGCGTCCGTGCCGGATACGCCGCGGCAGCGCTGCAGGTGGTCGAGGGCGGTACCGCCTGTTGCGGGTCCGGCAGGGTCGAGGTCGACGAGAACTTCGGGTCGGGCCTCTACGCGGGTGATGCACACGTCGGACGCCTTGACCGCGTCGACCGTGAGGATCTTGGGGGTCTCGGCGGACATGTCGATGCCGACTTCGCGCATCGCCTCGACGGCGGCCGGGTCGACCGAGTCGGCGGGGGCGGAACCGGCGGAGCGCCCCGGCCGGCTCATGCCGCCCCAGCCCGGCGAGGTCCACCCCGACGCCGCGCACGTGGTGGCGTACCTCGCCGACTACGAGAAGCGGTACGAACTCCCGGTCCAGCGCGGCGCGTGGGTCGACGCCGTCCACCGCGACGGCGCCTTCCTCCGCGTCGAGACCGACTGCGGCGACTGGCAGGCCCGCGCGGTCATCAGTGCCACCGGCACCTGGACCCGCCCCTTCCTGCCCGCCGTTCCGGGCCGCCGGGACTTCGGCGGCCGCCAGCTCCACACCGTCCGGTACCGCAGCCCGGCCGATTTCGCCGGCCACCGTCGGCGCCCCCGTCGCCACCGGCGGCTGCTGACTCTCGACGTGACCGATGGGACCGAGCTTCGGCCCCCGTGCTGCTGTGCAGCGCGGGGCCGAAGGGGTGCCGTCCTCGCTCCGACTCAGGTCACCGGATTCCGGTGGCTCCGGTCACCATGCGTCGATGACCGGCGCGTCGGGTTCGTGCTGCCGCCAGGCCTCATTCAGGCGCACGAGCCGGTCCGCGGCAGCGATGCCGCGCAGGGACGCGACCTTGCCGTCGCCGACTTCGAACGCCACGGCGCCCACGACCCGGCCGTCGACCACGGCGAGGACGGCCGGGGAGCCGTTGACCAGCGCGATGTGCATCGCGGGCGAGCCGCCGGCCAGCCGCCGCTTCGCCGGAGTGGGCTTGAAGCCGATCCGCACGTAGGAGGCGATGCGCTCGGGCGTCTTGTACCGCAGCAGCCGCCTGGCCAGTCCGGCGCCGTCCGAGACCACGGTCGCGTCGGCGGTGAGCATCGCCACCAGCCGTTCGGTGCGCCCCGACGTGGCGGCGGCGAGGAACTCCTCCACGATCCGGCGCGCGGACGCGGGGTCCACCTCGCCGCCGCCGCGGCGTTCGGCGGCGACCCGGCGCCGGGCCCGGTGGACATGCTGCTGGCTCGCGGACTCGGTGATGTCGAGGATCCCGGCGATCTCGGCGTGGGGGTACGAGAAGGCCTCGCGCAGGACGTAAGCGGCCCGCTCGACCGGCGAGAGGCGCTCCAAGAGGGTCAGTACGGCCAAGGACACCGATTCGCGCTGCTCGAAGGTATCGGCAGGGCCGAGCATCGGGTCGCCCTCGAGGAGTGGCTCGGGCAGCCAGTCTCCGACAGCGCGCTCATGGCGCGCCTGCGCCGAGCGGAGCCGGTCGAGGCAGAGATTGGTCACGACCTTGGTCAGCCACGCCTCCGGCACCTCGATATGTACCCGCTCCGCGGCCTGCCAGCGGAGGAACGTGTCCTGAACGGCGTCCTCGGCGTCGGCCGCCGAGCCGAGCAGACGGTACGCGAGCGAGGCCAGCCGGTCCCGGCTGGCCTCGAACCGATCGATGGCTGCGCTATCCATGCGGAGAAGCCTATGCGGCGACCCTCACACCGGCCTGGTCAGGCGCGGTGGCCAGGCGGCGCTTGCGCTTCGGCATGCCGAAGGTCGGGTGGACGATGCCCCACCCGGCCCCGTTGAGCACGCCCGACTTGAGCCGCGCAGCGGTCCGGCCGCCCAGGTACCAGGACTTCGACCGGACGTCCCCGTCCACCATTTGGAAGATCGCGTCCCGCCGCCCGAGGCTGATGTGGTTGCCGTGGTACTTCAGCCCGGTGGTCGGGACCTCGCTGCCCGTCAGGCGCGCGATGATCGCGGCGGTCGCCTGCATGGTGGTGAAGCCGGCCGAGGCGCAGGACATCGGCAGCGGCCGGCCGTTCTCGCCGATCGCGTAGGCGCAGTCACCGGCGGCGTAGACGTCCGGATGCGAGACCGAGCGCATGGTGCGGTCGACGACGATCTGGCCGGTCTCGGCGACCTCCAGGCCGCTGGCGGCCGCGATGGGATGCACGGCGAACCCGGCCGACCACACGGTCACGTCGGCCGGTATGGACGTACCGTCGGCGGCGATCGCCCGTGTCGGCTCGACGGCTTCGATGCCGGTGTGCTCGTGGACGGTGATGCCGAACCGGTCGAAGGCCCGGCGCAGATGACGGCGGGCCTTCGGGGAGAGCCAGGCGCCCAGCTCGCCGCGGGCGGCGAGCGCGACCGAGAGGTCGGGCCGGGACTCGGCGAACTCGGTGGCGGCCTCGATGCCGGTCAGCCCCTCACCGACGACCAGCACGGTGCCGCCCTCGCCCAGGCCGGCCAGGCGCTCGCGCAGACGCAGCGCCGAGGACAGGCCGGTCACATCGAAGGCGTACTCGGCCACACCGGGGACGCCATGGTGGGCTACGGAGCTGCCGAGCGCGTAGAGAAGCGTGTCGTACGCGAGCTCGGCGTCGCCGTCCTCGCCGGACACGGCGACGGTCCTGCGCTCAGGGTCGACGCCGGTGACGCGCGCCAGGCGCAGCCGCACCCCGGTGCCCGCGAATACGTCGGTGAGCTTGCGGAACGCGAGGTCCTGGCCGATCGCGAGCTGGTGGAGCCGCATCCGCTCAACGAAGTCGGACCCGGCGTTGACGACGGTGATCTCGGTGTCGGCAGGGGAGAGCCGACGGGCCAGGTTTCCGGCGGCGAAGGCCCCGGCGTATCCGGCGCCGAGTACGACGATGCGGTGCTTCATGGCGTTGCTCCTGTCTCGTTCGCGTGCCCCTTGAACGAGACGGCGCCCCGATTGCTGACAGGAGCCGGGTGTGACGCGGGTCACCGACCTCGGACGAGCAGCCGAGCCTCCGGCGGACGCCGGGCCCCGTCTCGGGCAGTCGAAACGGGGCGATGACCAAGGGTCAGCGGCGGACGCGGGGCATGCCCAGGCCGATCCACGAGATGATCTCGCGCTGGATCTCGTTGTTGCCGCCGCCGAAGGTGAAGATGACGGCGCTGCGGTAACCGCGTTCGAGTTCGCCGTGCAGGACGGCGCCGGCCGAACCGTCCTTCAGGGGGCCGGCCGCGCCGACGACCTCCATCAGCCAGGCGTACGCGTCCCGCCGCGCCTCGGAACCGTAGACCTTGACGGCGGAGGCGTCCTGCGGGGTGAGCGTGCCGTCCTGGACGGCTTTCACCATCTGCCAGTTGAGCAGCTTCATGGCGTCGAGCCGGGTGTGGGTGCGGGCGAGCCGGCCGCGGACCCAGCCGAGGTCGATGACCCGGCGGCCGTCGGCCAGCTTGGTCCCGGCGGCCCAGCGCTGGACGTCGTGCAGGGCGCGGATCGCCATGGTGCCGTGCGCGGCCAGGGTGACCCGCTCGTGGTTGAGCTGGTTGGTGATCAGCCGCCAGCCCTTGTTCTCCGCGCCGACGCGACGGCTCGCCGGGACGCGGATGTTCTCGTAGTAGCTGGCCGTGGTGTCGTGCGTGGCAAGGGTGTTGATGATGGTGAAGGAGTAACCGGGGTCGCTCGTCGGCACCAGCAGCATGGTGATGCCCTTGTGGGCGGGCGCCTCGGGGTCGGTGCGGACCGCCAGCCAGACCCAGTCGGCGGTGTCGCCGTTGGTGGTCCAGATCTTCTGCCCGTCGACGACGTACGTGCCGGTGTCCTCGTCGCCCTCGCGGACCGCCTTGCACTTGAGCGCGGCGAGGTCGGTGCCCGCGTCCGGCTCGCTGTAGCCGATGGCGAAGTCGATCTCACCGGCGAGGATGCGGGGCAGGAAGTAGGCCTTCTGCTCATCGGTGCCGAACTGCATGATCGTGGGGCCGACGGTGTTGAGCGCCATCAACGGCAGCGGTACGACGGCCTGCGCGGCCTCGTCGAAGAAGATGAACTGGTCCATGGGCGACATCCCGCGCCCGCCGTACTCCTTGGGCCACCCCACCCCGAGCCACCCGTCGGACCCGAGCCGGCGGATGGTCTCCCGGTAGAACCGCTTCTGCGCCGCCGGGTCTTCGTACCGGCCGTAGACGTCGGCCGGCACGAGCTCGGCGAAGTAGGCACGCAGCTCGGCGCGCAACTGCTGCTGCTCAGGCGTGTATTCGAGGTGCACGGCCCCTCCGGATGGCTGACTGCGGCTGGCTGCAGCTCATTGCAGTGCTGCGGTGGCGGCGCACAGAGTAGAACCTGTTCCAAGAATCCGGAAGGGCCGCGCCGAGGAGCCCGGTCTGCGGGGCCGGACGGGGCGGCTCGGGGCGGGCGGGGCCGGGGGGAGCGGGTCGGGTCAGGTCAGGTCAGGTCAGGTCAGGTCAGGTCAGGTCAGGTTTCCAGGAAGAGCGTGTCGAACCAGACCAGGTCGCGCCCCTCGTGGAGGAAGAACTGCCCGTCCGCCTGGTCGTTGCTCATCGGCTGCGCCGGATCACGTGCCAGGACCCGCAGGTCGTACGCCGTGCTCGCCCGCCAGCCGGAACGCTCGGGCAGGTGCGGCGCGAGCGGCGCCGGGATGTCGGCGGGCAGCTCGGCCGGCTCGAAGAGGTCGCCGGGCGGCGCATCGCGCAGGACGGCCGCCACCGCGCCCTTCGGCAGCTGCGCCACGCCGACGAGCCGGATCCGCGCGTCCGGCCCGGGGATCGTCACCCGGTCGCCGGCCAAGTCGACGTCGTAGCCGAGCCAGTGCGGGTCGGACAGCTCGCCCAGGCCGGTGAACCGCTTGCGCAGCGGCTCGGCGTCGGTCCGCACCCGCAGGTGGTCCTCGACGGGCTGCTCCGCATCCGACCCCGACGCGGAGCAGCCGGCCGCCCCCGGCAGCAACAGCAGAGCGGAGCCGCCCAGCAGGGCCAGGAACCCTCGTCGGCTGGTGGTGTGCGTACGCCGCAGCTCGCTCATCTTCCCCCCGGTTCGCGTCCGCGTCAGTTCAGCGCCGAGATCATAGCCGCGGCGGTCGCCGTCATCGCCGTACGGGCGGCCGTCAGGTAGGGCCGGGGGTCGGCCGCGGTCAGGTGGGTCCGGATCGCCTCGGTCATCGCCACGTTGAGCGCGGTGCCGATGTTGACCTTGCGGATGCCGCCGGCGACGGCCGCCGCGAGCTCGGAGTCCGGCAGCCCCGAGGAGCCGTGCAGCACCAGCGGCACGTCCACGGTCTTGGTCAGCCGGGCCAGCAGGCCGTGGTCGAGGGCGGCCGTACGGCTGGTCATCGCGTGGGTGCTGCCGATGGCCACGGCCAGCGCGTCCACCCCGGAATCGGCGACGAAGCGCCGCGCCTCCTCCGGATCGGTACGGGCGCCCGGCGCGTGCGGGTCCAGCGGCGCCGCACCGTTCTTGCCGCCCACCTCGCCCAACTCCGCCTCGATCCACAGCCCGTTGGCGTGCGCCCAGTCCGCCGCCGACCGGGTGGCCTCCAGGTTCTCCGCGTACGGCAGGTGGGCCGCGTCGTACATCACCGAGCCGAAGCCGGCATCGGCGGCCTGGCGCAGCAGCTCGGGGCTCTTGACGTGGTCCAGGTGCAGGCCGACGGGCACCTCGGCGGCCTCGGCACAGGCCGCTGCGGCACGGGTGATGGGCAGCACCCGGCCGCCCCGGAACCGGACTGCGTTCTCGCTGAGTTGGAGGACCACCGGCCGGCCGGTCCGTTCGGCTCCGGCGATGACGGCCTCGGCGTGCTCCAGGGTGATGATGTTGAACGCGGCGACGGCGCGGCCGGCGGCGGCCGCCTCCCGGACCAGCTGTCCGGTGGAAACCAGGCTCATCGGACCGCCTCCTCTCCGGCTCCGGCTGCGAGCCCGCCTGCGGCTGCGGCTCCGGCTCCGGCTCCGGCTGCGGCCCCGGCTCCGGCTCCGGCTGCGGCTCCGGGGGTGAGGATCACGGACCGGGTGAGGTTGCGCGGCCGGTCCGGGTCCAGTTGCTGCTGGGCGGCGACGGCCAGCGCCAGCCGGTGCACCCGTACCAGCTCGGCGAGCGGATCGAGCCGGCCGGCCACCCACTGCGCTCCGGCGCCGGTCACCTGCTCGGCGAGGCCCTCGGGGGCCTCGTCGAGCGACCAGGTGACGGTGCCGGGGCCGGTGACGCTGATCGGCCCGTGCCGGTACTCCATCGCCGGGTACGACTCGGCCCAGGAGAGGGACGCCTCACGCATCTTCAGGGCGGCCTCGTGGGCGATGCCGACGCTCCAGCCGCGGCCGAGGAAGGTGAACTGGCCGCAGGAACTGAGGCGTTCGGGCACCGGCTCGGCGAGTGCGGTGCGGCCGTCGGCGACCACGGCCGGGGTGTGGCGGCCGACGTGGGCGCGCAGCAGGGTGAGGGCGGTGGTGGCGAACCGGGTCTGCACCACGGACCGTTCGTCGGCGAAGTCGAGGACGACCAGCTCGTCGGCGACGTTCTTCACGGGGGTGGCGGGGTCGCCGATGACGGCGGTGGTGCGGACTCCGGCGTCACGGAGGGCGGCCAGCAGGTCGAGGACCTCGGTGGTGGTGCCGGAACGGGTGAGGGCGACGACCCGGTCGTAGCGGCGGTGGTGGGGGAACTCGGAGGCGGCGAACGCATCGGTCTCCCCCTGCCCGGCGCCCTCACGGAGGGCGGCCGCGGCCTGGGCCATGTAGTACGAGGTCCCGCAGCCGACGATCGCGGCCCGCTCCCCCGGCTGCGGAAGCACCGCCCGTTGGGCGGGGGCGAGTTCGGCGGCCCGTTCCCAGCATTCCGGTTGCGTGCTCAACTCGTACGCGACATGGCTCATGCCGGCTCCCTAGGCTTGCTGTGGGCGTGGGGCGGGGTGGAGTGGGGAGGGGGTGGGGGGTGGGGGTGGGGGTGGCCCATGCTTGCTGTTACATGGGTGCGTTGTTGCAGTTTCCTGCAAGATATAGCTCTCTTTCAATCAACTTCAAGCATCTGCGGAGGGGTACTCGTTCATGTCCCGGGAGACGCGCTGGCAAGCGCTGCTGGAGTTGCTGGTGGAGCGGGGCCGACTCGAGGTCGAGACCGCGGCCGAGACACTGGGCGTGTCGGCGGCCACCATCCGCCGCGACTTCGACCAGCTGGCGGAACAGCAGCTGCTGGTCCGCACGCGGGGTGGCGCCGTACAGCACGGCGTGTCGTACGAACTCCCGCTGCGCTACCGGACGACCCGGCGGGCGGCGGAGAAACGGCGGATCAGCGAGGCGGTGGCGGAGCTGGTCGCGCCGGGCGAGGTGGTGGGCCTGACGGGCGGCACGACGACCACCGAAGTCGCCCGCGCCCTGACGGCCCGCCCGGACCTGGCCACGGGCTCGGCCGGCTCTCCCGCGCTGACGGTGGTGACCAACGCCCTGAACATCGCGTCGGAACTGGCGATCCGCCCCCAGTTCAAGATCGTGGTGACGGGCGGCGTGGCCCGCCCCCAGTCCTACGAACTGACCGGCCCCCTCGCGGACGGCGTCCTGGGCCAGATCACCCTGGACACGGCGATCCTGGGCGTGGACGGCTTCGACCCGGCGGACGGCATCTCCACCCGCCACGAGGAGGAAGCCTCAGTCAACCGCCTGCTCTGCGAACGCGCCCGCCGGGTGGTGGTCGCCACGGACTCGACCAAACTCGGCGTCCGGGCCTTCGCCCGCATCTGCCCGACGGAAGCAGTGGATGTTCTGGTAACGGACGCGGGCCTCTCCCCTGCGGCGGCAACCGCCTTCGAGAAGGCGGGGGTGGAGGTCCGGAGGGTGTGAGGGGGCGGGCGGGGCTGCGGGTCCCTGACCCGATCGCGCCGCTCCTTCGCCCCGCCGCACGGGGCCGGGGTGGGGCGGGGGCCTGCCAGCCACCTCCGGTCGGAACTCTGGTGCGGCGCCGTTGCCGGGGGCGGCCCACCAGCCACCTCCGAACGGAGGTCCGCTGCGGCGCCGTTGCCGGGGCCGGCCCACCAGCCGCCTCCGAACGAAGCTCTGGTGCAGCGCCGTTGCCGGGGGCCGGCCCACCAGCCACCTCCGAACGGAGGTCTGGTGCGGCGCCGTTGCCGGGGGCCAGCCCCCGGACCCCCGCGCCTCAATCGCCGGCGGGGCTGGATGTGCCCTGCGGGCACCCCAGCCTGCGCGGGCGCGAAGCGGCCAAGGGCTGACGGGGTGGGCTGCGGACGCCGTGGCGCGAGCCCGATTTCAGCCCCGCCGGCGTTTGAGGCGCGAGGTCTGGGGCGGAGCCCGCCTTCCAGCCCCGCCGGCGTTTGAGGCGCGAGGTCTGGGGCGGAGCCCCAGTTCGGGAAGGGGCGGGTAGGGGAAAGGCTCCGCGCAGCGGCCCACCCGGCCGCGATCCCGCTCAACTGCTGGAGCGGCGGCTGGCCGGGGCGGGCTCGGCCAGGCCGGGCCGGGCCGGTCGGGCGGGGCCACAGGGTGCCGGGGCTTCGCCTGGACGGAATCAGAGAGCAGGCGGGGGGCCTTCCCGGCAGTCCCAGTGTCATTCCGTGTCCGTCCGCCCCGTCAAGGGCGCTCCTTCGTCGCGTCGCTTCGCGATGTCGCTGCGCTCCACCCTTGACAGGCCGGCCGGCCCCGGAAAGACAAGGACTGACGGGAA
>NZ_JBFBAV010000072.1:0-22000 GCF_040689505.1 Streptomyces sp. NPDC051211 | reverse complement strand
GTGCGGGACTTCGAAGTCCCGCACGGCGCCGCCGCCCTCACTCTTTCCCCTTCGACCTGGACGCACCCGGCTCAGTGGGTCAGCGGGTAGGAGTGCCTGCCCGTCGCCTCGTCGATCTCGCCGTGCGCCTTCTGGAGCAGCTGGGACGCGAGATCCATGAGCGCACGGGCACCCGAGATCTCCTCACCGACCCGTAGCTGTTCCGGGTCGGACGGGTGGCGCATGGCATAGCCACGCGCTCTCATTTCTGTGCCATCCGGAAGCCTGAGCAGGGTCGCCGCGCTGGTGCGGTGGCCCTCCTCGGAGAATTCCATCTCCACATGCCAGCCTGCGAGCGTAGGCATGATGGATCACCTCCTGGGGTCACCCTCTCCCTCCAGAGTGCTCCTGGACGCCCCCGAATGCGACCGGGCGCCCGGGGCAATCAGAACTGGGCCCGGGCCCAGTTGCCGATCGCCAGGAGCAGCAGCACGACGACCCCGGCCGCGGACCAACGCAGCCTCGGCTCCCGCCGGGCCGCCTTGACGCTCTCGACCATCCCGTACAGCGCGGCCAGCGCCCCCGCTCCGCCGATCACCGCGGCCGTCACGTCCACCCAGGCCCGGTCGGGCAGCAGCCGCAACATCAGCGAGGCGATCGCCAGCGGCACGACCGGCCACCCGTTCCCGCTGACGGACTCCCGCTCCCGAACCTGCTCCTGTTCCTGTTCCTGCTCCTGCTCCTGCTCCTGCATCTGCTTCTGCTTCTGCTTCTGCTCGGTCACGCTTCCCCCTCGGACGACACACCTGTCCCGGAAGACGCGCGGGCGGGCCGCTCAGTTGATCTGCCCGAGATGGGCGAAGGAGTCCTGGAGCTGGCCGGCCAGCCGCTCCCGGACGGTGTGCGCGGTGCCGAGCGTCGGGCTCGCCGCGATCCGGGCGAGATCCCCGTCGGGGGCGCCCGCCAGCCAGCGCTCGATCATGGCGTGCACGGCGTCGGCGTAGCCGGCGAGCAGCTCGCCCGATCCGGCAAAGGCGTCGGCCTCCGCCCGGGTGTGCCCGTACCCCGTGTCGGACGGGTCGGCGGGCCGGCCGAAGCGCTCCGCCCAGCCGGACAGCCACAGCTGCTCCGTCCCGGCCACCTCGGACAGGTTGCGGTCCTGGCCGCGCACGATGTGCCAGACCAGCCAGCCCACCGAGTTCCCGCCCGCCGCGGCCTGCCGTTCGAGGCCCTCCTCCCCGGCCTCCGCCACCACCCGCCCGAGCTCCCCGTGCACCCGCCGGAACATCTCCAGCGCCAACCCCTGCCATCCGCCACCGGTCGTCATGCAACCAGTCAACTGCCCCGCATCGCCCGGCGGGTAATCGTTTTCCCGGCCGCCGCCGGCGAAGGTCGAACCAAGCGGAGCGATCAAGGAAACGTCCTTCGGCGCCCTCTTCCCCGCGATCAACTCCCCCTGATAACCTACATGCATGTATGTATGTGAGCTGGCATGGTGACCGCGGGGGCCCCGAAGGGTGCCCGTCGGTCACAGGCGGACCGGCGGGCCCAGACCAGGAACGCCCTCCTGGAAGCCGCGGCGCGGGGGCTGTCCACGTACGGGTACGCCAATCTGGTGCTGGAGCGCGTGGCCGGCGAGGCCGGCTACACACGGGGCGCCCTCTACCACCTGTTCGCCAACAAGGAAGAGCTGGCGCTGGCGGTGGTGCAGTGGGTCGAGGAGACCTGGGATGCCGAGGTGGGCCGTCTCGTCGCCGCGGAATCCGACCCCGTCGACGCGCTGCTGGCGCTGGCCCGGGGCCATGCCGTCTACTGCCGCCGCGACGTGGCCCAGGTGATGCTGACCCTGAGGGTGGAGTTCGCCGGCCAGGACCATCCGGTCGGCCGGGCGATCACCGACATCGTCGAACGGCTCGCAGCCGACTGCGCCGCCCTGATCGCCGCCGGACGCGACAGCGGCGCGATCCCGCCCGGGCCGCCGCCCGCCCACATGGCATCGGCCTATCTCGGCATCGTCGAGGCGGTCGGCATCGAGCTCGCCGGACACGCCCCCTACGACGTCGAACTCGCCGACCGGGCCGTCCGCGGCCTGCTCGGCCTGCCGCCCGCCGCCCTGCCCGCGCACGACCCGGCCACGGAGGTCAACGAATGAAGTTGCCGAACACCGCCCACACTGCGCGCCCCTGGCGCATCCACGAGGTCACCCGCGGCTTCCTGCTGGAGGACGTGTGGGCGCTGCCGACGCCGGGCGGCCCCGACGACTTCCCCGAGCTGGTGTCGACCATGGTCTCGGACGCCGACGACGGCTTTCCGCAGAACGCCCCGATCGCGGTCCGCTTCCTCTGGGCGGCCCGATGGAAGATCGGAGCACTGCTCGGCTGGGACGGCAAAGCCGCCGGGTTCGGCTCCCGGGTGGACCGGCTCCGGGACCGGCTGCCGAGCGATCTGCGCGAGGCAGCGCGGGGCCCGGACTTCAAGGACGTCCCCTTCACCTCCGTGTACCTGCTCGCGGACGAGTGGGCGGCGGAGATGGCCAACCGGACCGTCCACACCGTCATGCACCTCAGCTGGGTCCCGGACGGATCCGGCGGCCACCGCGGCCAGATGGCGGTCCTGGTGAAGCCGAACGGACGGCTCGGCGCCGCCTACATGGCCGCGATCAAGCCCTTCCGGACCCTGATCGTGTACCCGGCGCTGATGCGCAGCATCGAACGCGACTGGGCGGCGCGGCCCGCTGCCCGGCCCTAGATCTCCGGGTCGGGGCTGAGCGAGCGCCAGATGGTGTCGGGGAGGTAGCGCTCCGCCTCGTCCAGGTCCATGCAGTACGTACGGGACAGCCAGCGGCGCGCGGTCTCCGCGATCGGCCCCATCACCATGATCTCCACCAGCGGCACCGGCACCGCCGCGATCTCGCCCTTCGCCATCCGGGCCCCCAGCCACTCCATCAGGGGCGCGACCTGGACCAGCTTGGCGGCCTGGATCTCCTCGGCGTGCCCGGCCAGGTAGCCGGAGTAGGCGGAGGCGTGCAGGAAGAGGGCGGCGTCCCGCTGGTCCCGGGTGAACCGGAGGTAGGCCTGGACGAGCGCCCGGACTCCGGTCCGGGCGGTGCGGGCGCGCTGCAGCGCGGCGGTCAGCTCGTCGAAGAGCCGTCCCATGCAGCGGATGTAGAGCGCGGCGGCCAGGCCGTCGAAGCTGCCGAAGTGGTGGTAGAGGCTGCCGAGACTGACCCCGCTGGCCTTGGTGACGGCCTGCACGGTGAAGCCCTGCTGGCCGCCCTCCGCATAGACGCGCAGGGCCGAGGTCAGGAGCTGTTCGACGGTGGCCTCGCCACGCTGCTGCTTCACCATGGGGGTGAGCCTAGGGCACAAACAAAATAGAGGGATTTTCTAGAAAAACACTTCAGTACGAGGTCTGGGTGCGCCACACTCGGCCGCATGAGGACGCAGGGGAGGCGGCCCGCGGGCCCGCCCCTTCCGCTGCCGGCCGGACGGCGCAACTCCGCGCCACCCGGCCGGACCTGAGCTGCCGCGGGTGCTGTACGGGGGTCAGCGCTCGCGGCGCAGCCAGCCGGCGACCTCGGTCGCCCAGTACGTCAGGATCGTGTCCGCGCCCGCCCGCTTGATGCCGGTCAGGGTCTCCAGGATGGCCCGGTCCCGCTCGATCCAGCCCTTCTCCGCGGCCGCCTCGATCATCGCGTACTCGCCGCTGATCTGGTACGCCGCCACCGGCACGTCCACCGCCTGCGCCACCCGGTACAGGATGTCCAGGTAGGGGCCGGCCGGCTTGACCATCACCATGTCGGCGCCCTCCTCCAGGTCCAGCGCCAGCTCCCGCAGCGACTCGCGGGCGTTCGCCGGGTCCTGCTGGTAGGTCTTCCGGTCGCCCTGCAGGGAGGAGGCGACGGCCTCCCGGAACGGACCGTAGAAGGCGGAGGAGTACTTGGCCGTGTAGGCCAGGATGGCCACGTCCTCGTGGCCGGTCTCGTCCAGGGCGTCCCGGATGACCCCGACCTGACCGTCCATCATCCCGCTCGGTCCGACCACGTGCACACCGGCGTCGGCCTGCACCTGGGCCATCTCCGCGTACCGCTCCAGCGTCGCGTCGTTGTCCACCCGGCCGTCCGCGTCCAGGACACCGCAGTGGCCGTGGTCGGTGTACTCGTCCAGACACAGGTCCGACATGATCACCAGATCGTCGCCGACCTCGGCCCGCACGTCGCGGATCGCGACCTGCAGGATCCCGTCCGGCTCGGTGCCCGCCGTGCCCAGCGCGTCCTTGTTCTCGTCCGCCGGCACCCCGAACAGCATGATCCCCGCCACGCCCGCCTCGACCGCCTCCACGGCGGCCTTCCGCAGCGTGTCCCGGGTGTGCTGCACCACGCCGGGCATCGCCGAGATGGCGAGGGGCTCGCTGATCCCCTCCCGCACGAACGCCGGGAGGATCAGGTCCGAGGGGTGCAGCCGGGTCTCGGCGACCATCCGCCGCATCGCCGGGGTGGTCCGCAGCCGCCGCGGCCGCGAGCCGGGGAAGGAACCGTACGCGCTCATCTTCGTCGCCTCTTCGAACTCCGGGAACCAGTCCCCCAAGGGTATGACCCCTCCGAGCCCGCGCCGGTCGCCACGGCCGTGTGGGCAATCGTTCCGCAGGCCGGAACCGGTGGGCACACGGCACAATGGCCCGCCCCGTCCCGCGCAGCGTGACCGCGCCGGCCGCCACGGCCGTGTGGGCAATCGTGCCGCAGGGCGGCACGGGTGGGCACACGGCACGACGGCCCGCGCCGTCCCGCGCAGCGTGTCCCCGCACCCCCGGCCCTGCTCCGGTACCGGCCCGGCCCGGGTACGCAACGGCCCGGGTACGGCAACGGCCCGGGTACGGCAACGGCCCGGGTACGGCAACGGCCCGGGTACGGCAACGGCCCGGGTACGGCAACGGCCACCGCCTGGCGGCGGTGGCCGTATACGCTGCGCGGTCCCTGCGGGTGGCGCGTCCCGGTGTGCCCACCCGTCCCGCCCTGCGGAACGATTGCCCACACCGGGCCGGGCAGACCGTCAGGTCGTGCGGCGGCGCCGCGCGCCAGGACGGCGCTCGCTCGGCCGGGACACCGGCTCCCCGGCCTCCTTCGCCGCCTCACGGCGCGCCGCGCCGTACTCCGCCAGCGCCTCCGCCAGCTTCGACACGCTCGGCTCCGGCGACAGGACGTCGACCCGCAGCCCGTGCTCCTCGGCCGTCTTCGCCGTCGCCGGGCCGATGCACGCGATCACCGTCACGTTGTGCGGCTTGCCCGCGATACCGACCAGGTTCCGCACCGTCGACGAGGAGGTGAACAGCACCGCGTCGAAACCGCCGCCCTTGATCGCCTCGCGCGTGTCCGCCGGCGGCGGCGACGCCCGCACGGTCCGGTAGGCCGTGACGTCGTCCACCTCCCACCCGAGCTCTATCAGCCCGGCGACCAGCGTCTCCGTCGCGATGTCGGCCCGCGGCAGGAAGACGCGGTCGATCGGGTCGAAGACCGGGTCGTACGGCGGCCAGTCCTCCAGCAGCCCGGCCGCCGACTGCTCGCCGCTCGGCACCAGGTCCGGCTTCACACCGAACTCGACCAGCGCGGCCGCCGTCTGCTCGCCCACCGCGGCGACCTTGATGCCCGCGAAGGCCCGGGCGTCCAGCCCGTACTCCTCGAACTTCTCCCGGACCGCCTTGACCGCATTGACGGAAGTGAAGGCGATCCACTCGTACCGGCCCGTCACCAGGCCCTTCACCGCGCGCTCCATCTGCTGCGGAGTACGCGGCGGCTCCACGGCGATGGTCGGCACCTCGTGCGGCACCGCGCCGTAGGAACGCAGCTGGTCGGAGAGCGAAGCGGCCTGTTCCTTCGTACGCGGAACCAGCACCCGCCACCCGAACAGCGGCTTCGACTCGAACCAGGACAGGTCCTCGCGCCGGGCCGCCGGGTGGTGCTCACCGACCACGGCTATCACCGGACGCCCGCCCTCCGGCGAGGGCAGGATCTTGCCCTGCTTGAACACCTGGGCGATGGTCCCGAGCGTGGCGGTCCAGGTCCGCTGCCGGGTCGTGGTGCCCGCCACCGTCACCGTCAGCGGGGTGTCGGGCTTCCGCCCGGCCGCCACCAGCTCGGCGGCCGCCGCCGACACCGTCTCCAGGGTCGCGGACACCACCAGGGTGCCGGCGCTGGCCCCGACCTCGCTCCAGCAGCGGGCCGTGGCCGTCTTCGCGTCCAGGAAACGCACGTCGGTGCCCGACTTGTCGCGCAGCGGCACACCGGCGTAGGCCGGGACACCCACCGCCGTCGCGACACCCGGCACCACCTCGAAGGGGATGCCCTCGGCCGCGCAGGCCAGCATTTCCTCGGCGGCATTGCCGTCCAGCCCCGGGTCGCCCGTGACCGCACGGACGACCCGCCTGCCGGAGCGCGCAGCCTCCATGACAAGATTGGCGGCGTCCCGGATCACCGGCACCCCAGCGGCTGCTGACACTTCGTCAACAACCGTCAGCTGCGGCGTGTCCACGCCCGTGCGCGCATGCGTCCGTACGACGTCGAGCACATCGGGCTCCGCGATCAGCACGTCCGCGGCCGACAAGGCCTCGACTGCGCGCAGCGTCAGCAGACCCGGGTCGCCGGGGCCGGCACCGAGGAAGGTGACGTGTCCGTGGGCGGCGACGGCCGAAAACGCGGAGGGGTTGAGACTTGAGGGGTTCAAAGGGATCGCTCCCCCATCAGACCGGCCGCGCCCTTGGCCAGCATCTCGTCCGCGAGTTCGCGGCCGAGCGCCATGGCCTCGTCGTACGACTGGGGCACGGGACCGGTGGTGGACAGCTGCACCAGCGTCGAGCCGTCGAGGGTTCCGACGACGCCGCGCAGGCGCATTTCGTTGACAATCTGCCCGTCGGCCAGCAGGTCGGCGAACGCGCCCACGGGTGCGCTGCAGCCGGCCTCCAGGGCGGCGAGCAGGGACCGCTCGGCGGTCACGGCGGCCCGGGTGTACGGGTCGTCGAGCTCGCCGAGCGCGGCGATCAGCTCCGCGTCGGACGCGGGGCATTCGACCGCCAGTGCCCCCTGGCCGGGGGCGGGCAGAACATGGTCGACGGACAGGAGGTCGGTCGCCTCGTCCGCGCGCCCGATCCGGTTCAGACCGGCGGCGGCGAGGACGACGGCATCCAGCTCGCCGTCGTGCACGAAACCGATGCGGGTGTCGACATTGCCGCGGATCGGCACGGTTTCGATGGTCTTGCCCAGGCTGCGGGCGTACGCGTTCAGCTGCGCCATGCGGCGCGGCGAACCGGTACCCACCCGGGCCCCGTCGGGCAGCTCCTCGAACCGCAGCCCGTCCCGGGCCACCAGCGCGTCCCGGGCGTCCTCGCGTCGCGGCATCGCGGCGATGACGAGCTCGGCCGGCTGCGCGGTCGGCAGGTCCTTCAGCGAGTGCACGGCGAAGTCGACCTCGCCGCGCAGCAGGGCGTCGCGCAGTGCGGTGACGAACACCCCGGTCCCGCCGATCTGGGACAGCTGCTCGCGCGAGACGTCGCCGTACGTGGTGATCTCCACCAGCTCGACGGGACGGCCCGTGATCTTGCGGACCGCCTCGGCGACATGCCCGGACTGGGACATGGCCAGCTTGCTGCGCCGCGTGCCGAGCCGGAGGGGCTGGTCCAGACGTGTGTTCATGATGCCCGTCCTGAGTCGTCGTTCTGGTCCGCCCGGCTGACGGACGCCACCGTCTGCGGGTCGAGGTCGAAGAGTTCGCGCAGCGCATCGGCGTAGCCTGCGCCGCCGGGTTCGCTGGCGAGCTGTTTCACGCGCACGGTCGGTGCGTGCAGCAGCTTGTCGACAACCCGCCGTACGGTCTGGGTCACTTCGGCCCGCTGCCGGTCGTCGAGATCGGGCAGCCGGCCGTTGAGCCGCGTCACCTCGCCGGCGACGACCTCGGCGGCCATCGCCCGCAGGGCAACCACTGTGGGCGTGATGTGCGCGGCGCGCTGCGCGGCGCCGAAAGCCGCCACCTCATCCGCCACTATTCCGCGCACGGCGTCCACATCGGCGGCCATCGGCGCGTCCGCGCTCGCCTCCGCCAGGCTTTCGATGTCGACCAGCCGCACCCCGGGGATCCGGTGCGCCGCCGCGTCGATGTCCCGCGGCATGGCCAGGTCGAGCAGGGCCAGCCGTACGGGCGTCCCGTCGACCGGCGTCCGGCCCGCGCGCTTGGGCTGCCGGATCGCCGGAGCCTCACCCTGGTCGGCCCATGTCCCGTGCAGTTCGAGGGAGTTGGCGTCCACGCCGGTCAGCGCGGAGCGCCCCTCGGCGGCGGGGGTGTCCAGTCCGACGGGACAGGCGTCCCGCTCGGCGGCACTGATGGTCCGCGCGGCCCCACCGTCGGCGATCCGCCCGTGCGTCTGCGCAGCCTCGGCCAACTTGGCCACGAGCTCGGCACCCGCCAGCCCCTCCAGCCCCGCCGGCGTTTGCGGCGCGGCGTCCGGGGCAGAGCCCCAGAGGGTCTGGGGCGGAGTCCCAGTTTCGGGAAGGGGCGGGGTGGGGGAAAGCCCCGCAGGGCCCGACACCGCCGCGGCCACCTCGTCCCCGGTCAGCACCAGCCCGGTCGCCCCGGTGCACGACACCACAACGTCGACCCGCCCGAGCTCCTCCGCGACCTGGGCCATGCCGATCGCCCGCGCGACAGCACCCCCGGCACCCAGAATCTCGACCAGCCGCTCAGCCCGCTCCGCCGTTCGGTTGGCCACGACCACCTCGGCCACCCCGACCCGCGCCAGCGTCGCCGCCGCCAGCGAGGACATCGACCCGGCGCCGATGACCAGCGCCCGCTTCCCCGCGGCCCACGCGTCCACCGGCTCCCGGACCGCCAGCTGCTCCAGGCCGAAGGTCACCAGGGACTGTCCGGCCCGGTCGATGCCGGTCTCGCTGTGCGCGCGCTTGCCGACCCGCAGGGCCTGCTGGAACAGATCGTTGATCAGCCGGCCGGCGGTGTGCAGCTCCTGCGCCAGCGCCAGCGCGTCCTTGATCTGGCCGAGGATCTGCCCCTCGCCCACCACCATCGAGTCCAGCCCGCACGCCACCGAGAAGAGGTGGTGCACCGCCCGGTCCTCGTAGTGCACGTACAGGTAGGGGGTGAGCTCCTCCAGCGCCACCCCGCTGTGCTGCGCGAGCAGCGTCGACAGCTCGGCGACACCGGCGTGGAACTTGTCCACGTCCGCGTACAGCTCGATCCGGTTGCAGGTGGCCAGCACCGCCGCCTCGGACGCCGGCTCCGCCGCCAGCGTGTCGTGCAGCAGCTTCACCTTGGCGTCCGCGGTCAGCGAGGCCCGCTCCAGCACGCTCACGGGCGCACTGCGGTGACTCAGGCCCACAACGAGGAGGCTCATGCCGGCATCACCGCCGGCACGTCACCCTCCGGACCGCCCTTGCGGGGAGTGGCAGCGGTACGCGCGGTCGACTGGACCGGCGCGCCCGCGCCGGGAGCGCCCAGCGCGGCGGCGGACTCGCCGGAGGCAGAGGCAGAAGCAGGAGCAGAAGCAGAAGCGGAGGCAGAAGCAGACGCCGCCTCCTCCCCGGCCTTGCGCTGCTCGTGGAACGCGAGGATCTGCAGCTCGATGGAGAGGTCGACCTTGCGTACGTCCACCCCGTCCGGCACGGACAGCACGGTGGGCGCGAAGTTCAGGATGGAGGTCACGCCGGCGGCGATCAGCCGCTCGCTGACCTGCTGCGCGGCACCCGCCGGGGTCGCGATGACGCCGATCGAGACGCCGTTCTCCTCGATGATCTTCTCGAGGTCGTCGGTGTGCTGCACGGGCATGCCGGCCACCGGCTTCCCGGCCATGGCCGGGTCCGCGTCGATGAGCGCGGCGACGCGGAAGCCGCGGGAGGCGAAGCCGCCGTAGTTGGCGAGGGCGGCGCCGAGGTTTCCGATGCCGACGATGACGACCGGCCAGTCCTGGGTGAGGCCCAGTTCGCGGGAGATCTGGTAGACGAGGTACTCGACGTCGTAGCCGACACCGCGGGTCCCGTAGGAACCCAGGTACGAGAAGTCTTTGCGCAGCTTCGCGGAGTTGACCCCGGCCGCAGCCGCGAGCTCCTCCGAGGACACCGTGGGGACCGATCGCTCGGAGAGCGCGGTGAGGGCGCGCAGGTACAGCGGAAGCCGGGCGACAGTTGCCTCGGGAATGCCGCGACTACGGGTCGCCGGTCGGTGAGTTCGGCCAGTTGCCACAATGCTCCTGCGGGATGAGCGGGGCTGCAGGCGGCCGCTTGTCCCAGGACCGCCCCGTCGAAAGCAGGCTATGTCTTTGTGAACGCGTGCACAAAGATTGTGTCCGCTTTGTCCGAGCAAAGTGACCGGGGTCACGCGGTCCGGGCGCGAGGGGGCGGAACCGGGAGCGGGCCGAACCCGTTCAAATCCCGAAGGGGGCAAAACCGCACACACTCCTCATCGCTATGCCCCCGAGACCCCACAAATCGCCCACGATGGTAACCGGCTGAGCCCGTCGTCGGGGATCAGCCCTCCAATGCCCGTCGCAGCCGGTCCGGGTTCACCCGCCAGAAGGTGTGCTGCTCGCCGTCCACCAGCACCACCGGAATCTGCTCCCAGTGCAGCCGGTACAGCTCCTCGTCCTGTGAAATGTCCTTCTTCTCCCACTGCGCTCCGGTCTCGGCGCAGACTTTCTCGACCACCTCTTGTGCTTCGTCACAGAGATGACACCCGGGCTTCCCGATGAGCGTGACCATCCGCTCGCCGGGACTCCTCTTTTCCTTACGACGCAGCAAAGGACTCATGCCCCCATTCTCCCGCGCCCCGACACCCCGGGATCCGCCGCGGAGCGTGCGTGAAGAGTTAACGCATCCGTCTCCCGCCGGTTCGGGCCGCACCGAACACAGTGGCTATGCTCGCGTCATGTCCCGCCCGTCGCCCGACCACCACCCCGGTAGGAGTCCCTTGGGGACGCGCGCCCGATGGGGATGGCTCACCCCCCGTAGGCGCTCCGCGACCGCGCGCAGCGTCCTCGCAGGCGAGGCCTCGGCCGAGGCCGCCCGCAAGACCGCACAGGCCGGTGACGCGGACCTGGAGACGGTCCTCGAAGCGGACGGCGAAACCACCGCCGAGGCGGAAGCCGAGCCGGAGGAGTTCCCGGTCGCCGGGGACGACCTCGCCGCCGCCTTCTTCGACCTCGACAACACCGTCATGCAGGGCGCCGCGATCTTCCACTTCGGCCGCGGCCTGTACAAGCGGGAGTTCTTCCAGCGCCGCGAGCTCGCCCGGTTCGCCTGGCAGCAGGCCTGGTTCCGGCTGGCCGGGGTCGAGGACCCCGAGCACATGCAGGACGCCCGCGACAGCGCCCTCTCCATCGTCAAGGGCCACCGGGTCTCCGAGCTCATGGCCATCGGCGAGGAGATCTACGACGAGTACATGGCGGAACGGATCTGGCCGGGCACCCGCGCGCTGGCCCAGGCGCACCTGGACGCCGGCCAGAAGGTCTGGCTGGTCACCGCCGCCCCGGTCGAGACCGCCACGATCATCGCCCGCCGGCTCGGCCTGACCGGGGCCCTGGGCACCGTCGCCGAGTCCGTCGACGGGGTCTACACCGGCCGGCTGGTCGGCGAACCCCTGCACGGCCCCGCCAAAGCGGAGGCGGTGCGCGCGCTGGCCGCCGCCGAGGACCTGGACCTGGCGCGCTGCGCGGCGTACAGCGATTCGCACAACGACATTCCGATGCTGTCGCTGGTCGGACACCCGTACGCGATCAATCCCGACACAAAACTGCGCAAGCATGCCCGCGCCCACGACTGGCGGCTGCGCGACTACCGGACCGGCCGCAAGGCCGTGAAGGTCGGCGTCCCGGCTGCCGCCGGAGTCGGCGCCCTGGCAGGCGGCGCGGCCGCCGCCATTGCCCTGCACCGCCGCCGCAAGTAGCGGACGGCCCCGGTCGGCGGCCATTCCCCCAGCCCTACCCGCCCCTCCCGGGCGGCACTCCGGCATGCCCGACTCGGCCACAACAGGCCCTGGAAGCAGCCATTCCGCGCGCGAAATCGATCAGCAATCGATCACCGCCTGCGACTGAATATGCCCTCGACACGCAACAGAAGTGTCGGAAGCGATGATTTTCGCAACTGGGTGTAGCGCTGCCTGTACGAAGCGTTATTCTCCTCAAACGCATGCCACCGCCCATCTGTCGCCACGACGGGTGAACGGTCCCGCACTGCACGTGATGGAAGCTCTGCCTCTGGGAGTCCCGTGTACCCACCTGTCGGGGTTGACGCCTCGGGCCTGGCTACGCTGCGCGCAACGGTCATCGACCGCCTGCGCGGCTTCGTCCCCACCGCGTACGCCGTCCCCGTTCTCGCCACCGCGGTCCCGGCCGGCCTCGGCCCGGCCGGTCCCTGCTACGCCCTGACCGACGGCGGGGCGACGGTGGGCAGACGCGGCCGTACCGCCGGCACCGCGAGCAGCGGCTCCGGCGGCGGTACCGGCACCCAGGCCGCCCGCCGGCCCACCGCGGACAGCGACAGCGCCCGCATGATGGACCTGGTCGAACGCGCCCAGGCGGGTGAGGCCGACGCCTTCGGCCGGCTGTACGACCAGTACAGCGACACCGTGTACCGCTACATCTACTACCGCGTCGGCGGCAAGGCGACGGCGGAGGACCTCACCAGCGAGACCTTCCTGCGGGCCCTGCGCCGCATCTCCACCTTCACCTGGCAGGGCCGCGACTTCGGCGCCTGGCTGGTCACGATCGCGCGCAACCTGGTCGCCGACCACTTCAAATCCAGCCGGTTCCGCCTCGAAGTCACCACGGGCGAAATGCTGGACGCCAACGAGGTCGAACGCAGCCCCGAGGACTCGGTCCTGGAGTCCCTCTCCAACGCGGCCCTGCTGGAGGCCGTCCGCAAGCTCAATCCCCAGCAGCAGGAATGCGTGACCCTGCGCTTCCTTCAGGGCCTCTCGGTCGCCGAGACGGCCCGGGTGATGGGCAAGAACGAAGGCGCCATCAAGACGCTCCAGTACCGGGCGGTCCGCACCCTGGCCCGCCTCCTTCCGGACGACGCCCGCTGAGTTCCTCATGCAGCTGTGGTCCGATCATCCTTCGTCCGTAACCCAAGTGCCGCGCCGCTCGTTGTGCGGAATGCAGGCTCCCTGTGGACACGCCATGCCCGAAGCCACTCACTCGAAAGGGTGGATGTGCTCAAGGAAGGCAACCATCCGGACACCCTGGGGAGTCGATCGTCATGACGAGAGGAGGTGCCGCCAGTGATCGCGAACGTTTCCACCCACCGGCGGGCGAACGCCTTCGCCCAGGCCCTGGAGGATCGGACACCGTCCGACCTTTCGGATTCCGAGCCGGCGGCCGAGCAGTCCGAGGCACCTGCCGAACCTGCCGAGCACGACCGGTTGTTGGCCCTGGCGAGCGTGCTCGGCGAACGAATGCCGCGCCCGGAGCTGGACCCCGAGGTCAAAGTGGTGCAGCGAGCACAGCTCGTTGCCGCCATGGAGGCCATGGTGATGGAGGAGAGGGCCGGGGGCGGTGCCGCCTCGGACCCTCAGGTGCCCGAGCAGCGGACCGGCCGCGGCGCCCACCGGGCGACCCCGCTCCGGAAATTGCGGCCCCGCTCCCGCTGGTCCAAGGGCATCGCAGCGGGCGGTCTCACCGTCGGTGTGGCGGCGGGGGCCTTCAGCGGAGTGGCCGCTGCCAGTTCCGACGCCCTGCCGGGTGACTCCCTCTACCCCGTGAAGCGGGGCATGGAGGACCTCAAGCTGGGCATGGCCGACGACGATTCCGACCGGGGCGAGCTCTACCTCACCCAGGCCTCGACCCGGCTCTCCGAAGCCCGTCGGCTGATGGACCGGGGCAAGACCGGGAACCTCGACCACGAATCGCTGAGCGAGATCCGGCGCGCCCTGGCCGGCGTCAAACACGACGCCTCCGAGGCCCACCGACTGCTCCAGTCGGCCTATGAACGGGACGGATCACTGGGCCCCATCCAGGCCCTGACCTCCTTCTCCCGTTCGCACCGGGACGCCTGGGGGAAGCTCCGCGAGAAGCTCCCGCCCCAGCTCAACGACGTGGGTCTGGAAGTCTCCTCGGTCTTCCAGGCCATAGACGATGACGTCGAGCCGCTGCAGGGGCTGCTGCCCAAGCCGCCCGAGCAGACCCGTGGCACCGCGTCCTCGACGCCCGAGCCCGGCAGCAGCGGCCGTACGCAGCCCACCCCGCCCGCGGCCAAGCCCGGCAACGGCACCCCGGCACCGGCGGCCCCCTCGGCCGACCAGTCGAAGGGCTCCGCGCCCGGCCTGCTCCCCGGCACCGAGGGCCTGCTCAACCCGCCCCCGTTGAACACCACCCCGAACCCGGCCTCCCCTTCCCGGGCGCCGGAACCGGACATCACCCTCCCGCCCCTGCTCCCGGGTCTCCTCCCGGGCCTGGGCATCAGCCAGGAAGACGCAGGCTGACCGCCAAACGCCGGCGGGGCACCCCAGCCCCGCCGGCGTTTGCGGCACCCCAGCCCCGCCGGCGTTTGAGGCGCGGGGGTCCGGGGGCTTGCCCCCGGCAACGGCGCGTCAGAAAAAGACGGACCGTCGCTGCACCAGCAGCTTGTACAAGGTGTGCTGAATCTGCTCCCGCACCTGATCCGTCAGATTGAACATCAGCATCGGATCCTCCGCCGCCTCCGGCGCATACCCGTCCGTCGGGATCGGCTCCCCGAACTGAATCGTCCACTTCGTCGGCAAGGGCACCGCCCCCAGCGGCCCCAGCCACGGAAACGTCGGCGTGATCGGGAAGTACGGAATCCCCAGCAGCCGCGCCAGCGTCTTCGCGTTGCCGATCATCGGGTAGATCTCCTCCGCCCCGACGATCGAGCACGGCACGATCGGCGTCCCCGCCCGCAGCGCCGTCGACACGAAGCCGCCCCGCCCGAACCGCTGCAGCTTGTACCGCTCTCCGAACGGCTTCCCTATCCCCTTGAAGCCCTCCGGCATCACCCCGACCACTTCCCCGGCCTCCAGCAGCCGCTGCGCGTCCTCCGCGCACGCCAGGGTGTGCCCCGCCTTGCGGGCCAGCTCGTTGACCACCGGCAGCATGAACACCAGATCCGCCGCCAGCAGCCGCAGATGACGCTGCGCCGGATGGTGGTCGTGCACTGCCACCTGCAGCATCAGGCCGTCCAGCGGCAGCGTCCCCGAGTGGTTCGCGACGATCAGCGCGCCGCCCTCCGCCGGGATGTTCTCGATGCCCTTGACCTCGACCCGGAAGTACTTGTCGTACAGCGGCCGCATCAGCGACATCAGGACCTGGTCGGTGAGCTCCTTGTCGTAGCCGAAGTCGTCGACCTCGTAGTCGCCGGTGATCCGCCGGCGCAGGAAGGCCAGACCGCCCGCGATCCGCCGGTCCCATCCGCCGCCCGCCGGGACCGGCTCCGGCGCCGCCGGCTCCACCACCTCCGGCTCGGGCGGGGGCACCGCCCGCACCCGCCGGGCTGCTGCGCGCCTGCGCGGCCGGTCCTCGTCGAACGGAATGACCTTGGCGTCCGCCACTATCGGTTCGCTCCCTCAGCCTCAGACTCCACCGCAGCCTCCACGTTCAACAGCCCCGCCACCCGGTCCACTGCCCGGCCCACGCGCTCCGGCGGCAGCAGCCCGCTGCCCCGGCTCCGCGCGAAGTCCGCGAAGGCCTCAGCGGTCGTGTAGAGGGGTTCAAAGCCCAGCACTTCACGCATCTGCGTGGTTTCCACCACCCGACCGTGCGTCAGCAGCCGGATCTGCTCCGGCGAGAAGTCGGTGACGCCCACCGCCCGCAGTGCGGAGCCCACCCAGGTGACGGCCGGCAGCAGCAGCGGAACCGTCGGCCGCCCCAGCCGCCGCGAACACTGCGACAGCAGCAGCACCCCGTCGCCCGCGATGTTGAAGGTCCCGCTGTTCAGCGTCCCCGGCTTCGGCTCCTGCGCGGCCAGCCGCAGCACGTCCAGGACGTCGTCCTCGTGCACGAACTGCAGCCGCGGGTCGTAGCCCAGCACGGTGGGCATCAGCGGCATCGAGAAGTACTCGGCCAGCGGCGAATCGGCCAGCGGCCCCAGGATGTTCGCGAAGCGCAGCACGCACACCGCGACATCGGGCCGCCGCCGCGCGAATCCCCGTACGTAGCCCTCGACCTCCGAGGCGTCCTTCGCGAAACCGCCCGCCGGCAGGGCCTTGGGCTGGGAGGTCTCGGTGAACACGGCCGGATCCCGGGCCGCGCCCCCGTACACGCTGGTGCTGGACTTCACCACCAGCCGCCGTACCGTGGGCGACTTCTGGCAGGCCCCGAGCAGCTGCATCGTCCCGATGACGTTGGTTTCCTTGACGGTGCTGCGCGCGCCGCCGCCGATGCCCGAGCTGCCTCCGGTGACGGCCAGATGGACCACCGTGTCCACGGCGTGTTCCGCCAGCACCCGGGCGATCGCCGACTGTCTGATGTCCGTACGGACGAACTGGGCCGATCCCAGGCGGTGCGGCGGCGGTACGGAGTCCACCGCGATCACCCGCTCGACCTCAGGATCGCGCTGGACGCGACGCACGAAGCGGGCCCCCAGCTGCCGGGCAGCCCCGGTGACGAGCACGACCTTCCCCACGAGCCCAGCGCCTCCCTCGTCCTGCACCACAGCCCCCCCACCATGATGGTGGAGGGGCTGAGGAAAACACGTACAGCTGCCGTTTACTTCTTGTTACGACGCTGAACGCGGGTGCGCTTGAGCAGCTTGCGGTGCTTCTTCTTAGCCATCCGCTTGCGCCGCTTCTTGATAACAGAGCCCACGACTACCCTCGCTCACTTCTCTTCACTCGGTGCGGGGCGTCTGGGCCCACACGACCTACGTCGGCCTAGCCTACCCGCCTGAGCGTCCAGCTTGTAATCCGAGGGCGACCGGGGTCTGCGTCAGGCCGACTCCACCCCCACAAAAGACTCACGGAGGTACTCATGGACCGCGTTCTCGGGGACCCGGAAGGACCGGCCCACCCGGATTGCGGGCAGATGACCGTTGTGCACCAGGCGGTACACGGTCATCTTCGACACTCGCATCACCGAGGCGACCTCCGCCACGGTCAGGAACTGAACCTCACTGAGAGGCCTCTCGCCAGCAGCCATGACACACCTTGACCTTCCGCGCATGACGGGGCACCGGCTTCCCCTCCGGTTACTCCACGTCGTCGCACGCTCACTCCCCAGATTAGGGGCGGGTGATGCGAGTGGGGAAGAGGTGTTGCAGCCACCGGCCGGACCCCGCCGCTATCACGACAGACTCGCCCGATTGAGTACATAGCGAGTGAGGGGCCGGTAGTAGTCCGCACGGACGGCGTCATCAAGCGGAACCGCCACCGCCACACTTCCCTCGGCCTCCCCGACGAACAGGGCGGGATCGTCCGTATCGGCCAGCCCGATGGCCTCAAAGCCCAGCTGACCTGCTCCGCAGACCCATCCGTGGTCCCCCACCACGAGTTCCGGCAGCGGCCCGCCGGCGTCGGCGAGGGCACCGAGCGCGATCCGAACCGGCAGCGGTGAGTGGGAGTGTGCGCCGGTCGCACTCCCGGCCGCCCGCGCGCCGGGCTCCCGCACCATGGCGACTCCCCGTACGTAATCCAGGCTGTACGTGCGTACCCCGAACCGGGTCGCCATGTCGACACTGCGACCCTGCGCCGGGGTGAGGACAACACATCCCGCCGCCGACAACGCCTCGGCCAAAGTGACGTAGAAACCCAGGAGCCGGTGCGGATGTCCGGTGCCGAACAGGACCGGGGCGCGCGCCGCGACCGCCTGCCGCAGCCGGCCGGCGAAGGCCTCCAGCGCGGCCAGGGTCCGTTCCGGATCGATCACGTCCGGCCCGCTGACGTGCGCCGGGTCCGCCGACACCCCGCACTTGTCGGCCATCAGGCGTAACAAGTCGGGCTCTGCCCAGGCCCATTCCGGATCGAGCCCCAGCAGCACCCGCGGATCGCGTGCCGCGAAAAGCCGGTAGCTGCGCAGGCTCTCCTCCCGGGAGGTGGCCACGGGCCCGGCCAGCCGGGCCGCCAGCAGGTGCGCACGCAGGGCGCCGGTGCTCAACACCCTCCGATGCTGCCTCACCCGGCCTGACTGATCACCAATTAGCGCGAACCGCCCCACAGTTGGCCTAATACCACGTCATCGGACGGGCCCCTCACATGAGCATGCCGCGCAGCGGGAACACCGCCCGCCGGGTCGCCAGTACGGCCTGGTCGGTCCGGTCGGCCGGGTCGTAGCCGAGATCCCAGTCCCGCCACTCCCCGGTGCGCCCGTCCGTCATCCGGCCGGGGGCCAACTGCCGGGTCCGCGCATACACTTCGTCGCGCCAGGAGGCCGGGACGGCAGACTCGGGATCGACCGGGCGGTGCGCGGCGATCCCCACCAGGTGGGTCCAGGACCGGGGCACCACGTCGACCACGGCGTACCCGCCGCCGCCGAGTGCCAGCCACCGCCCGTCGGCGTGGTCGTGCGCCAGCCGGTGGCAGGACTCCTGCACGGCCCGCTGCGCGTCCAGCGACACGGCCAGATGGGCGAGGGGGTCCTCGAAGTGCGTGTCGGCCCCGTGCTGGGACACGATCACCTGTGGCCGGAAGTCGGCCAGCAACTCGGGCACGGTCGCGTGGAAGGCCCGCAGCCAGCCCTCGTCCCCGGTCCCGGCGGGCAGCGCGATGTTCACCGCGGACCCTTCGGCGGCCGGCCCGCCCGTCTCTTCCGGCCATCCGGTCTGCGGGAACAGCGTCCGCGGATGCTCGTGCAGCGACACGGTCAGAACCCGGGGGTCGTCCCAGAAGGCCGCCTGCACCCCGTCCCCGTGGTGCACGTCCACGTCCACATAGGCGACGCGTTCGGCGCCCAGCTCCAGCAGGCGGGCGATCGCGATCGCCGCGTCGTTGTAGACGCAGAACCCGGCTGCACCGCCGGGCATGGCGTGGTGCAGCCCGCCGGCGAAGTTCACGGCGTGCTCCGCCTCCCCGCGCCAGACGGCCTCCGCGCCGGCCACCGACTGCCCGGCGATCAGCGCCGACGCCTCGTGCATCCCGTGGAAGGCCGGATCGTCGATCGTGCCCAGCCCGTAGGACCCGTCGGCCACCCCCGGATCGGCGGACACCTCGCGCACGGCGGCGACGTAGTCCTCCCGGTGGACGAGCCGCAGGGTCGACTCCCCCGCGGTCCGGCCGGCCCGTACGTCCATCTCCCGGTCCAGCCCGAAGGCGCGCACCAGGCCCATGGTCAGCGCCAGACGCACCGGATCCATCGGATGGCCGGGCCCGAAGTCATACTTCGTTACCGCCTCGTCCCACATCAACAACCCGCGGCCGCTCATGCCCGACACCGTATCGGGCGCCCTCCGCGCCGAACGAGCGGGCGTACACCAGGGTCACCAGGACCAGCACCATGGGCACGAGCATCGCGCCCCGGTAGCTCCAGGCGTCCCCGAGTGCGCCGACGAGCGGTGACCCGACCAGGAAGCCCACGTAGTTGAAGATGTTCAGGCGTGCGACCGCGGCATCGGAGGCCCCGGGGAACAACCGGCCCGCCGCGGCGAAGGTCTGCGGCACGATCACGCACAGCCCGAACCCGAGCAGGGTGAACCCGAGCATGCCCGCCCAGGCGCCGGGCGCCGCCGCCACCACCGCGAACCCGCCTGCGGCGAGGAGCGTCCCGCCCCGTACGACGGCCACGGCCCCGAACCGCCGCACCCCCACGTCCCCGACGGCCCGCCCGATCAGGGTGGTCACCATGTAGACGTTGTAGGGGACGGTCGCCAGCTGCTCGGAGCTGCCGAGCACGTCCTGGAGGTACTTGGCGCTCCAGTTGGCGACGGTCGAGTCCCCGATGTACGCGCAGGCCATCACCAGGCACAGCGGCAGCAGCAGCCCGAACTTCACCGCCCCGCCGGCGGCGCCCGCAGCCTCGGCGGGTTTCCCTCCGCCGTGATCCACATAGAACCGGCTCCCGGCCAGCGCCAACGGCAGCAGCACCGCCACGGCCGGCAGGTAGGAGACGGCCAGGTCCAGATCCCAGTGCGCCCCGGCCCAGGCCGCGGACGCCCCGACAATCCCGCCGAGGCTGTACGCGGCGTGGAAGCCCAGCATGATGCTGCGGCCGTAGGCGCGCTGCAGGCTGACGCCGAGCATGTTCATGGACGCGTCGAGCGCGCCGACGGCCAGCCCGAACGCGGCCAGCGCCAGCGCCACCTGCCACATCCCGCTGCCGGCCCCCACCCCGAGCAGGGCCAGCAGCACGAGCGGCTGCGACCACCGCAGCACCGCGCTGGGCGGAACCTTCCCTACGGCCTTCTCGGTGAGGACGCTCCCCACCCCGGCGAGGATCGGCACGGCGGCGAGGAACACGGGCAGCAGTCCGTCGGATATCCCGTACCGGTCCTGGATGGCGGGGATCCGCGTCACCAGCAGCGCGAAGGTGACCCCTTGCACGAAGAAACTGAACCCCAGCGCCTGGCGCCCACGCCGCATCACCGCGGTGGTCATGGTCATGGCGGCACAGCGTAGGCCCGTGAACTACCGGTGGGTAGAGATCAGACCGAGAAGTTCCCCGAGCTCGCTCATCTCCCCGAAGTACCCGGTCGCCCCGGCCAGCGTGGCGGCACTGGTCATCGCCGTGAACCCGTACACGTCCATCCCGGCGGCCAGGGCGGCCTGCACCCCGAGCCGGCTGTCCTCGACCACCACGCACTTCTCGGGTGCGACGCCCATCTCGCGGGCGGCGTGCAGGAACAGGTCCGGCGCCGGCTTGCCCTTCCCCACATCCTGCGCACTGAAGATGACCTCGTCCCGGAACCACCGGCTCAGCCCGGCAGCCCGATGCCCGACCCGGATCCGCTCATGACTCCCGGAGGACGCCAGGCAGTACGGCGCCCCCGCCGCCACCAACCCGGCGAGCACGTCCTGCACCCCGTCGACGGGCTTCAACTCCCGCTCGAACGCGGCAAAGGTCCGCGCATGCAGCACCTCGTCGAACTCCCCGGGCAACCGCTCCCCGGTCCGCTCGTGCACGAGATCGTGCACCCGGTGCACGGCGGCACCCATGTAGTCCCTCAACGAGTCCTCGTACGAGGTGGGATGCCCCAACTCGGTCAGATACCCGGCCAAAATGGCATTGGCGAGCGGCTCACTGTCCACCAGCACGCCGTCATTGTCGAAGATGACAAGGTCATAACCCATGCGAGAACCCTAGAGGCTTCACTGTGCCCGCCTGGATACGCTGGCCAGGTCGCAACCAGGAGGACATCATGGCCGACCTCACCCCCGAGCAGATGCGCCGACTGCACGATTTCGCGGAGCAGCTCGCGGAGCTGGCCGAACACCAGGAAGACCAGTGGAAGGTGCAGACCACCGACGGTCAGATCTTCCTCACGATGATGAATCCCACGGCTCCCCACGGGCTCAATGTGGTGCGGCTGCGCCGCCAGATCGAGGCCCAGGCACCCGAGGTCATCGCCCTCAACGACACCAACATGGGAGATCCCGAAACAGGCCTGACCAAGGTCCCTGACCTCATGGTCATCGCGGAGGAGCACACTGACGACACCGCGAAGGTCGTCAACTCCCGCGACATCCTGATGGTTGTGGAAGTCGTCTCCCGCACCAATTCCCTCACCGACATCCGCGACAAGCTGCATGATTACCCGAAGATGGGAGTTCCGCTGTATGTCGTCGTAGACCCGCGCAAGGACAAGCAGACCGTCACGGTACACAGCGATCCCTCACAGGGTCCCGACGGTATCCGGTACCGCAAGGAGGTCCCCTACGCTTTCGGGGACACCGTCAGCGCCGGCCGCTGGAGTCTGGACACCAGCAGCCTCAAGAGCTACCCCGCCGACTGGTAAAGGCACCACCACAACGGCCCCCGGTCTACGGACGGGGGCTTCAACCGCCCTGAACGCAGAAAAGCCCCGCACCATAAGGTGCGGGGCTTTCCCACAATGATTGTTCGGCGGCGTCCTACTCTCCCACAGGGTCCCCCCTGC